>NZ_JBHSQO010000044.1:0-69789 GCF_042658445.1 Saccharothrix lopnurensis
GGCGGCGGCCCGCAGCGCCGCGCCCCGCCGGGCGCCGGGCGTGGCGGCCCAGCCGGGCAGCGCCTCGCGCGCGATCCGCACGGCCCCGGCCACGTCGTCGTCGGTGGCGTGCGGCAGCAGGTCGATCGCGCTGCCGTCGAACGCGGGCTGGACGTCGAGGGGGGCGCGCATGTCCGTCATGGACTTCGGGTACCCGAGCAGTGCAGGTGAAACCGCGTGCGAGGAGGAGCCGTGCCCAAGAGCCAGGACAAGCCCGCGAGCCGGGACATGCCCAGCACCATCGCCCGCTCGTCGAAGAAGGCCCAGCGGACCTGGGTCGAGACCCACGACTCGGCGGTGGAGAGCTACGGCGAGGGCGAGCGCGCCCACCGCACGGCGTTCTCGGCGCTGAAGCACTCCTTCGAAAAAGTCGGCGACCACTGGGAGGCCAAGGCCGAGAAGGGCCCCTCGGACGCGCAGGCCGCGCGCAGCACCGCCAAGCGCGGCAAGACCGCGGGCGGGGTGGACGCCAACGCGAGCAAGCGGCACCTGTACGACGTGGCGAAGCGGCTGGACATCGCGGGCCGGTCCACGATGACCAAGGACGAGCTGGTGAAGGCGATCCAGAAGGCGAACGACCGCGCGACCGCCAAGGCCCGCGCCTAGGACTCCCGGCCGGGTGGTGCCGCGCGGCGGGCGGCACCACCCCCCGGGCTCCACCCCCGGGCTACACCTCCAGCCAGCTCCGGTCGGGCAGCAGTGGGCTGGCCTGCGGTCCCATCAGCGTCATGCCGCCGTCCACCACGAACGACGCGCCGGTCACGTACCCGGCCGCCGGGGTGGCCAGGAACGCCACCACCGCGGCGACCTCCTCCGCGTGCCCGGGGCGGCCGAGCGGGACGCCCGGCCGGGGCCGGGTCCGCGGGTCGACGTCCTCCTGGCCGGTCATCGGCGTGGAGATCTCGCCCGGCGCCACCGAGTTCACCGTGATGGCGTGCTCGGCCAGCTCCAGCGCCAACACCTTCGTCAACGCGCCCAGACCGGCCTTGGCCGCGCAGTAGGGCGCCGCGCCCACGCGCGGCTGGTGCTCGTGGACCGAGGTGATGTTGATGATCCGCCCGCCCCGGCCCCAGGCGATCATGTGCCGGGCGGCCCGCTGGGCGCACAGGAACGCGCCGTCCAGGTCGACCGACAGCACCGAGCGCCAGGTCGCGAAGTCCATGTCCAGGGCCTTCTGCGAGCTGCCGGTGCCCGCGCAGTTCACCAGGACGTCCAGGCCGCCCAGCTCCTCGGCCAGCTCGTCCACGACGGCCGCGGCGTCGGGCAGGTCGGTGAGGTCGAGGGGCCGCACGGCGGCGCGGGCGCCGAGGGCGCGGACCTGCGCGGCGGTGTCCCGCGCGCCGTCGGCGTCGGCGTGGGAGGTGATGCCGACGTCCACGCCGCCGCCCGCCAGGGCCACCGCGATCGCCTTGCCGATACCGGAGTCGGAGCCGGTCACCACCGCGCGCAGCGGGGCGCCGGCGCGGTCCTCGGGGAGTGGGGCGCTCATGGCCCGCGAGTACCCCGGTCCGGGTTCGCCACACCGCCGGGGTTGCCGCACGCAGCCCGGTTCGCCACCCCGCCCGTTCGCCACCCCGCCCGGGTTTGCCGGACCCCGCCCGGGGAACGCCACGACCAGCCGAGAGGAGGACCACGATGAAGGCCGTCACCTGGCACGGCAAGCGGGACGTGCGCGTGGACAGCGTGCCCGACCCGGTGGTCGAGGACCCGACGGACGTGGTCGTGCGCATCACGTCCACCGGTCTCTGCGGGTCCGACCTGCACCTGTACGAGGTGCTGGGCCCGTTCATCGACGTGGGGGACGTCCTCGGGCACGAGCCCATGGGCGTCGTCGAGGAGGTCGGCCCCGAGGTCACCGCGGTCAAGCCCGGCGACCGGGTGGTGATCCCGTTCAACGTCTCCTGCGGCACGTGCTTCATGTGCGAGCGGGGGCTGCACTCGCAGTGCGAGACCAGCCAGGTGCGCGAGCAGGGCACCGGTGGGGCGCTGTTCGGCTACACCAAGCTCTACGGGCAGGTGCCCGGCGGGCAGGCGGAGTACCTGCGGGTGCCGTTCGGCAACACGCTGCCGATCAAGGTGCCCGACGGCCCGCCGGACGACCGGTTCGTGTTCCTGTCCGACGTGCTGCCCACGGCGTGGCAGGCGGTCGAGTACGCGGACCCGGGCGACAGCCTGGTGGTGCTGGGCCTGGGCCCGATCGGCGACATGGCCACCCGCGTCGCGCGCCACCGCGGGGTCGGCACGGTGATCGGCGTGGACCTGGTGCCCGAGCGCCTGGCCCGCGCCGCGGCCCACGGCGTGACCGTGCTCGACGCGCGGGACAAGGACCTGGTCGGCCACGTCCGCGAGCTGACCGGTGGGCGCGGCCCGGAGGCGGTGGTCGACGCGGTCGGCATGGAGGCGCACGGCGCGCCGGTGGCCAAGCTGGCGCACCAGGCCGTGGGGCTGCTGCCGGATGCCATCGCCGCGCCGTTCATGCGGACCGCGGGCGTGGACCGGCTGCACGCGCTGCGGCTGGCGATCGACCTCGTGCGGCGCGGCGGCACCATCTCGCTGTCCGGCGTGTACGGCGGCATGGCCGACCCGCTGCCCATGCTGACCCTGTTCGACAAGCAGGTGCAGCTGCGCATGGGGCAGGCCAACGTGTGGCGGTGGGTGCCGGAGATCCTGCCGCTGCTGACCGACGAGGACCCGCTGGGCGTGGACTCGTTCGCGACGCACCACCTGCCGCTGGACGAGGCGCCCCACGCGTACGAGATCTTCCAGCAGAAGCGCGACGGGGCGGTCAAGGTGCTGCTGCGCCCCTGAGGCGCCACCGCCCGGGAGTCCGGGAGGACCGGGCGGCGGGCGGGCCTCAGCCCTGCCGGTCCGCCGTCTCGTCCTCGTCCTCCTCGTCGTCGTCCTCCTCGTCGAAGCTGTTCCGGCCGCGTTCGCGCAGGGGCAGGGCGAACCAGAGGGTGCCGAACAGCAGGGTGGCGAAGACGCCGAGCGCCACGGCCAGCCACCCGCCGAGGATGACCTCGCCCAGCAGCAGCACGGTGCCGATCATGGCCAGCGCCAGGAACACCAGGCCGGCGATCGCGAAGCGGTTCGCGACCTCGATCAGGTCCTCCCGCCTGCCCCGCCGGAACAGCAGCCGGTGCCAGGCGGCCGGCGCGGTCATCAGCGCGACCGAGCACGCCGCGAACAGGATCGTGACCAGGTGGGTGATGCGGACGAAGTTGTCCACGTCCTGGTAGTGCTCGGTGAAGGCGATGGTGAGCAGGAAGCCGAACAGGATCTGCACCCCCGCCTGCGCGACCCTGAGCTCCTGGAGCAGCTCGTTGAGGTTGCGGGTCAGTCTGCGGTGGTGGGATTCCTCGCCCTGGCTCACGGGCACCACGTACCCCTCCGACACCTCGCTCAACCATCCTTTTTCGTGCGATTTTCCAGGTCGGGGGGACTTGGGCCGCGTGGCCGACCGACCGGTGGGCCACGCGGCCGAGCCGGGTGCCGGCGACGGACGGCGAACGACAGGCCGAAGTGGTCGAGCGTCGCGGGCGGCGGGGCCCGCAGCACCGGCACCTCCAGCACGGTGCTGCCCGCCACCAGCACGAGGTCGCGCCCCGGGCAGGCGCCCGGACCGCCGCTGAACGGCAGGATGCCGGGGTCGGCGGGCAGCGGCCGGATGCCGGGCGCGTACTCGTCGGCGTGGGCCGGCCGGTCGGGGTCGCGGTGGGGGCGTGCGCGCGACGCGCTCCGCTCCCGTGGAGACGAGCACGCCGTGCGGCTGGAAGTGCTCCAGCGCCGCCCGCACCCTCCCCACCAGCGCGCCGACCGGCGGGCGGCGCACGACCACGCCCTTGGCCGGCGTCGGAGCAGCACGTGGGGGAACGCCCGACCGGTGTCCGGCCCGGGGGCTACGGCCAGGACCCCTCCTCGCGGTGGGCCACGACCAGCTCGCGGATCTCGCAGCCCTCGGGCTGGCGCAGGGCGAACACGATCGCGTCGGCCACCCGCTCCGGCGGGTTGAGCTTGCTGTCGTCCGGCGGCCGGTACCGCTCCTCGCGGTCGTCGAAGAAGCGGGTGCGCATCCCGCCGGGGATCACCAGCGTCACGCCGACCCGCCCGGCGGTCTCGGCCGCGAGCGCCCGGGTGAAGCCGACCACGCCGAACTTCGAGGCGCAGTAGGCCGTCGCGTCGCCGACCGCCTTGATGCCCAGCGTGGAGGCGATGGTCACCACGCGACCGCCCTCCAGCATCGGCAGCGCCGCCCGCACCACCGCGGCGGTGCCCAGCAGGTTGACCAGGACCACGCGCTCCCAGTCGGCGGCGGGCACCTGGTCCAGCCGCCCGCACGCGTCGGTGCCGGCGGCGGTCACCACGGCCCGCAGGCCGCCGTTGCGCTCCGCGATCGCCCGGACCGCCCGCTCCGCCGCCCTGGTGTCGGACAGGTCGACCGACTCGAAGTCGGCCACCCCCGGCGCCGACGGCGCGGCCTTGTCCAGCACGAGCGCCTTGCCGCCCAACCCGTGCACGGCCTGCACCACGGCGGCGCCCAGACCCGACGCGCCGCCGGTGACGAGCACGGTGCCGATTTCCCCTGTAGCAGCCATCAACCCCTCCTGGAGAGCATTTCGGTGGTGGAGCGGCCGCGGTGGTAGGGCACGACGACGGTGCGCCCGCCCCACCCCCGCACCAGCTCCGCTTCGGGCAGCGAGTCCGCGGAGTAGTCGCCGCCCTTGACCCAGACGTCCGGCCGCAGCACGGCCAGCACCCGCTCCGGGGTGTCCTCGTCGAACACGACCACGTCGTCGACGCAGTCCAGCGCGCGCAGCACCTCGGCCCGGTCGTGCTCGCGGTTGACCGGCCGCCCGGGGCCCTTGAGCCGGCGCACCGAGGCGTCGGAGTTCAGGCACACCACCAGGCAGTCGCCCAGCGAGCGGGCCGCGCGCAGGGTCCGGACGTGGCCCGCGTGCAGCAGGTCGAAGCACCCGCCGGCGGCGACGACCACGCCGCCGCGCGCCAGCACCCGGTCGACCGGGGACACCGGCTCCGCCCTGGGCCGGGGCACCCGCCCGGCGGGCCGGAACCCGGACGCGCCGCCCCGCAGCAGGAAGTCCGCGGCCGAGGTGACCGCGTCGGCGACCGCGTCGTCCGTCGCCGCGCCGGCCATCAGGCGGGCGGCGGCGGTGACGGCGAACCGGTCGCCCGCGCCGCACGGGTCGGGCACCGGGACCTCCGGCGCGGGCACGGCCACCGGGGTGCCGCCGGCGTCCAGCAGCGCGCCCCCCGCGCCGAGCGTCACCACCACCGCGCGGGCGTCCCACTTCGCGCGCAGCGCGCGGGCGGCGTCCGCCGGGTCCGGGTGGCCGCTGAACCGCGCGGCCTCGGCCGCGTTCGGGGTGACCAGCCGGGCGTTCGGCACCGGGGCCGGACCGCGCGGGTGGGGGTCCCACACCACGGGCACGCGGGTGAGCACGGCGCGCAGCCGCTCGTCGCGCACCAGGCCGCGCCCGTAGTCGGAGACCAGCACGAAGTCGGCGTCCAGCACCGCGTCCAGCATCTCGTCGGTGACCTCCGGGGCGCCGGGGCCACCGCCCCGGTCCACCCGGGCCAGCGAGTGGCCGCCGCAGCGCAGGCGCGTCTTGACCGGGGTGGGCGCGGACGAGCGGCCCAGCACGGTCGACAGCCCGGACAGCTCCTCGCGCAGCCGGCGCCCGTCTGCGTCGTCGGCGATCGCGCCGACCAGCGTGACGTCGACCCCGTCGGCGGCGGCCAGCGCGGCGGCCAGGCCCGCGCCGCCGGGCCGGGCGCGCTCCTCGGCCACGTCCAGCACGGGCGCGGGCGCGTCGGGGCACACCCGCTCGACGGCGCCGTGCAGGTCGACGTCGAGCAGGCAGTCCCCGACCACCGCGAGCTTCACGACACCCCCCGCACCCGGTTGCCGGCCACCACCGCCGCGGGCCGCTGCCCCGCGCGCACCCGGCGGCCGGCCAGTCCCCGCCACGGCGTGGCGAACGCCGCGGCGCGGGTCCCCGGCACCACCGCGCCGCCCTCGCCCGCCACCGCGACCCCAAGAACCTCGCGCGCCACGCCGCCCTCACGCACCTCGTCCACCCGTGCCACGACAACCTCCCCTCCGGGCGCGCCCGCGCCCGCTCCACCACCCGGTCTCACGACACCCTCAGCCGCTCGGCGGGCAGCGCCGCCTCGAACGCCGCGCACAGCGCGTGCACCGCCACCAGCTGCGCCTCCTGCACGTTGGCCGGGATGCCGGGCAGGCACAGCGCCTCGTCCACGGCCTCGGCCAGCGGGTTCGGCCCCGGCCCGGTCATCGCCCACACGTGGGCGCCCGCCTGCCGCCCGGCCTTCGCCGCCTCCAGCAGGTTCGGGCTCTTCCCGCTGGTGGACAGCAGCAGCACCACGTCGTTGTGCCGGGCGTGCGCGGTGACCTGCCGGGCGAACACCTGGTCGTAGCCGTAGTCGTTGCCGATCGCGGTGACGCTGGAGGACTCCGCGCACAGCGCGATCGCCGAGAACGGCCGCCGGTCGTCGCGGAAGCGGCCCACCAGCTCCGCCGTCAGGTGCTGCGCCTCGGCGGCCGAGCCGCCGTTGCCCGCCGCGAGCAGCCGGCCCCCGTCACCGAGCCGACGGGCCAGCACGGCGCCCCACCTGGTCAGGCGCGGCGCCTGGGCGCGCAGCCCGGCCAGGGACTGGGCCAGTCCGTTCAGGTGCGAGTCGACGCTCATCGGGTGCCTCCCACGGCCACGGCACTGCCTGCCGCGACCCGCTCGTAGACGCGTTCGGTGTTCTCGGCGATCCGTTCCCACGTGTAACGAGCGGCGACCCGGTCCAGCCCGGCGAGGCCGTACGCCTCCCGGCGCGCCCGGTCGAACAGCAGCGGCCCCAGCGCGCGGGCCAGCGCCAGCGGGTCGCGCGGCGGCACCAGCACCCCGGTGACGTTGTGCACCACCGTGTCCATCAGCCCGCCCACCGCGGTGGCGACCACCGGCTTGCCGCACGCCATGGCCTCCAGCGGCACGATGCCGAACGGCTCGTACCAGGGCACGCAGGCCACCACGTCGGCGGAGCGCAGCAACGCCGGCACGGCCGCGCGCGACACCTGGCCGGCCAGCCGCACCCGGCCCCGCACGCCGCACCGCTCGGCGTGGGCCAGCAGGCGGCGCGCCTCCGGGTCGGCGCCCACGTCCGGCGGGCCGCCCGCGATGACCAGCTCCGTGCCGGGCAGCGACCGCAGCGCGCCGATCAGGTCCTCGAAACCCTTGCGGGGCACCAGCCGGCCCACCGACACGACCCGCTGGAACCGCCCGCGCGCCTCCACCGGGCCCTCGGGCTGGAACCGGGTGAGGTCCACCCCGCACGGCACCACCGAGATCTTCGCCCGGGGCAGGCCCATGCGCATCAGCTCGGCGACCTCGTCGTCGCAGGTGGCGGCGATGGCGGCGACCTCGCGGCCGATCATGCGCTCGATGCCGGTGCGCTGCGCCGGGCTGGTGTCGCCGGCGCCCTGGTGGCGGCGCTTGACCGTGCCCAGGGCGTGGTAGGTCTGCACGACCGGCACGCCCGCCCCGCGGCCCGCGAGCACCGCGGCCAGGCCGGACATCCAGAAGTGCCCGTGCGCCACGTCCGGCCGCCGCGCGCCCCACCGCCGCTCCAGGTAGCGGGCGAAGTCGCCCATGTGCGGCAGCAGCTCGTCCTTCGGCACCGGGACCGCGGGCCCGGCGGGCACGTGCACCACCTCGTAGCCCTGGTCGGCGCGCACCCGCTCGGGCAGGTCGGGGTCGTCGCGGCGGGTGTAGACCTCCACCTCGTGGCCGAGGGCGGCCAGGGCGGCCGAGAGCGCGGCCACGTGCACGTTCTGCCCACCCGCGTCCACACCGCCCAGCGCCGCCAACGGGCTGGCGTGCTCGGACACCATCGCGATCCTCATCCGCACACTCCTGTCAGCAATCGGTCCCAGGCCCGCAGGAAGGCGTCGAGGCCGTAGTGGGCCAGGGCGAACTCCCTGGCCTGCTTGCCCTTCTCGCGGGCCAGCGCCGGGTCGGCCACGAGGTCGGCCAGCCCGCGCACCAGCTCGTCCACGTCCGTGGACACGACACCCGCCTCCGGCGGCACGGCGCGCACCACCTCGGTGCAGGCCAGCGCGACCACCGGCATGCCCAGGTGCATCGCCTCGACGAGCGAGAGGCCCAGGGACGTCCACCGCACCGGGTGGAGGTACGCGCGGCGCCGGGCCAGCTCGGGGTGCAGCACGTCGAGGGGGTGGTCACCGCGACCCATCTCCCCCAGCTGCTCGGTCTTCATGCCGAACACGTCCAGCGGCACGACCTCGGCGAAGCGGGGCAGCAGGTCCGTGCCCACCACCCGGCCGCGCCGCACCGGCTCGTTCACCACGACGCCCGCGCGCGCCAGGTCGCCGGTGTAGAGCGGGCCGGGGTCGACCACGCCGTGCTCGACGACGACCGTGCGCGTGGTGCCGCAGTCCCACATCAGGTCGTTGAAGTGGGTGACGTGGACGATGGTGCCCGGCCAGTCCTTGAGCGGGTGCGGCTGGTTGGGGTGGTGGGGCGTGTTGTGCTCCAGGTAGACCACCGGGATGCCGCCGGGGACCCAGCCGACCTCCTCGGGCCGTTGCAGCACGGCCACGTCGGCGTCCGAGCCGGGCGAGCCGGCTCCCGACAGGTCCACCTCGCGGGCGGCGGGCCAGTCCCGACCGAGCAGGCCGTTGCCCCTGGGCGGTCCCGGGATCAGGTACTCGTGCCCGCCCCGGACGAAGGCGTTCGTCCACGAACCGTGCACGTGCCACAGGAGGATCTTCACGTCCGCACTCCCACCAACTCGGCGACGGCGGCGACGACCCGGTCGGGCGTCACCTGGTCCAGGCACGGGTGGCCGGGGACCGGGCAGTTCCGCGCCCGGGAGCCCTTGCACGGGGCGTCCTGGTCGCCCAGCAGCACGTGGGGTCCGTGGGGCGCCCACCGCGCGGCCGGCACGACCGGGGCGAACAGGGACACGACCGGCGTGCCCACGGCCGCGGCGAGGTGGGCCGGGCCGGTGTTGCCGACGACCGCGGCGTCCGCGCGGGCCAGCAGCCCGGCCAGCTCGGCGAACGTGGTGCGGCCGCCGAGGTCGACGCCGTGCGCGCCGGCCACGTGCGCGGTCAGCGCGGTCTCGCCGGGTCCGCCGGTGACCAGCACCCGGTGCCCGGCCCCCGCAAGCGCGGTCACGGCCTGCGCGCACCGGTCGGGCGACCAGGCGCGGGCGGGCACCGAGGCGCCGGGGTGCACCACCACGTAGGGCCCGACCTCGGCCGGTTCGGGCGGCGGCTCGACCGCCAGGCGCCCGTCGTCGCCCGGCGGCAGCTCGAACCCGGCGGCGCGGGCGACCTCCAGCGCGCGTTCGGACTCCGGGACGTCGGGGTCCTCGCGCAGCCGGACGTCCAGCAGCGAACCGGGGTAGTCCGTGGAGCGGGCCACGATCCTCGGCACGCCGGCCAGCCGCAGCACGAGGGCGAGCGGGAGCGGGCTCTGGTGGAACGACGTCAGGATCAGGGCCACGTCGGCGCGGACACCCTCGATCAGGGCCACCAGGGCCTCGACGTCGGTGGCGCGGACCTCCGGCGCGGGGCTGGTGATCCACGGGCAGTCCCAGCGCACCACCCGGCTCACCCCGGGCAGCAGCCCGGCCGCCTGCGCGCCGGCGTGGCCGCACAGCAGCACCACCTCGCCCGCGTGCGCGGCGGCGCGGACCGCGGGCCCGGCGAGGAGCACGTCGCCGTCGCTGTCGAGCCTGGCCACCAGTGTCCTCACAGGACCATCGCCAGGGCGGCCCGGAGGTCCGGCGCGGTGTGCGGCGCGCGGTCGACCTCGTCCGGCAGGGTGACCGGGGTGGGGACCAGGATCGGCGTGACGCCCGCGGCCAGGCCCGCCGCCACGTCGGCCTCGATGTCGCCGATGAGGTAGGTGCGCCCGGGGCGGGCGCCCAGCCGCGCGCAGGCGTCGAGGACCATGCCGGGCGCGGGTTTGCGGCAGCCGCAGCCGTCGTCGGGGTGGTGCGGGCAGATCCGCCAGGTGCCGAACGGGCCGAGCAGCTCCTCGACGCGGGTGTTGACCGCCTCGACCTGGGCCGGGGTGAGCAGCCCGCGCCCGATGCCGGACTGGTTGGTCACCACGCCCGTCCGCACGCCGCGTGCCCGCAACGCGCGCAGGACCCCGCGCGCACCGGGCATCGGCTCGACCTTGTCGGGATCGCCGTTGTAGGGCACGTCCCGGATGAGGGTGCCGTCCCGGTCGAACAACACCGCGTCGGGGTACTGGTCCACAGAGGAGACTTAGCCTGGCGAACCCGAAGCAAACACGAAACGGAGAAGCGCTACTCACCGTCACCCGGGAGTGGGTCAGGTGTGGGAGCGGGGCAGACGGGTACTCCGGAGGGGAGTTCGATTTCCGATGGAGAGGTTGCGAGCAGTGACGACGATCGAGAAGTCGGTGGACGTCGCGGTCCCGGTCACGACCGCGTACAACCAGTGGACCCAGTTCGAATCGTTCCCGCGGTTCATGGAGGGCGTCGAGCGCATCACGCAGGTCACGCCCACCAGGACGCACTGGGTGACCAAGGTTGGCGGCGTGACCAGGGAGTTCGACGCCGAGATCACCGAGCAGCACCCGGACGAGCGCGTGGCGTGGCACACCGTGGACGGTCCGCCGCAGGGCGGTGTGGTGACCTTCCACCGCATCGACGACAGCACGACGCGCGTCCACGTGCAGATGCAGTACGACCCGCAGACTCTGGTCGAGAAGGCGGGCTCCGCGCTGGGCGTGGTCGAGCACCGCGTGAACGGCGACCTGAAGCGGTTCAAGGAGTTCATCGAGGAGCGCGGTGTCGAGGAGGGCGGCTGGCGCGGCGACGTGCAGCGCCCCCCGCAGGCCGGCGAGACGCGCCACGACCTGCCCGACGGTGGCCGGCCGGGTGACCCGCTGCGATGAGCGCGCGAGCGGTGCCGGGGCCGCGGCGACGGGAGGACCGGGTGACCGGTTCGTCCATCCCGCACCCCAGGCCGCCGGTCGACGACAGCTGATCGAAGACGGCGAAAGCCCCGCGAACCCCGGTTCGCGGGGCTTCGTCGTGCCCGGGGCCCATGGTCTTCCTGTCCCTCAAGGGTGGTCTTCCTGTCCCCCAAGGGAATTCCACGCCGCCGACACACGGCGAAGGGGGCCGGTGGACCCGAGGGTCCACCGGCCCCCTTCGCCGTGGGAGCGGGAGATCAGTCCCGCGTCAACCGGTCGAACAGCTGCCCCACCGACTGCCGCACCGCCGAGGCCGCGTCACCGAGCAGCGACGTCGTCCCGGGCCGCTCCGCCTCCTCCGGGGAGGCGTTCGGCTTCACGTCCTGGTCCAGCAGCTCCCGCACGACCTCCAGCACCACCTCCGGGTGCCCCAGGGGCACCGGCGCGGCGAACGTCTGGGCCGAACCCACGACCGCCTCGTGGCGCCGGATCAGGTCACCCACCTCGGAGCCCGCGCCCGCGCCCGCCACGAGGTGCACCCGCACGCCGCGGGACCCGAAGTCCGCCAGCGCCCCGTCCACCTCGCGCCACGGCTCCTCCGCCGCGGGCAGCCGGCACCACATCACCCGCAGGTGCTCGGTGAGCGGCCGCCACGACGCGGGCAGGTCGCCGTGCACGCCGACACCCGCGGGGTCGAGCACCACGACGACCGGCGCGTCCTCCGGTCCCGCCCACACGACCGCCGGGCCGTGCGTCCTGGTCTCCTCCACGCCTACACCTCCACCACTGCGGGTTCCACGCAGTACACCGTGTACGCCTGCCTCAGGATCGGCTGCGCCACGTTGCGCACCCGCACGCCACCGGGGGTGAGCCCGTGCTCGGTGCCGAAGTGCGCGTGACCGTGCACCGCGAGGGTCGTCCCGGTCGCGTCGATCGCCTCGCCGAGCTGGTAGGCGCCGAGGAACGGGTAGATCTCCGGCGGCTCGCCGCGCAGCGTGTCCGGGATCGGCGCGTAGTGGGTCAGCGCCACCTTCACGTCGGTGTCCAGGCCCTCCAGGGCCGCGTGCAGCGAGTCCGCGATACCGATGGTGTGCTTGATGAACGCCTTCATCTCCGGTTCGCCGAACATGCTGCCGCACTTGCCCGCGAACCCGCCGCCGAAGCCCTTGACCCCGGCGACGCCCAGCGAGCGCCCGTTCACGTCGAAGGTGACGGCCTCGCCCTCCAGCACGTGCAGCCCGGCGTCGCGCAGCAGCTCCGTGACCTCGGCGGGCTTGTCGTCGTGGTAGTCGTGGTTGCCGAGCACGGCGACCACGGGCACCGGCAGGTCCCGGAACTCGTCGGCCACCACGCGCGCCTCGGCCGGCGTGCCGTGCCGGGTCAGGTCACCGGCCAGCAGCAGCACGTCGGCGCAGTCGCCCAGCTGCTCCAGCGCGGGACGCATCCGCCCGCGCGCGTCCTCGCCCAGGTGCACGTCCCCCACCGCGGCGATGCGGATCATCGAATCTCCTCCCGGCCCGCCGGCGCGCCGACCGGCACCACCTTCACGTCGTCCAGCACGGTCAGGTCCGGGGCGACGTCGTGGATCACGGCCTTCAGGGCGTCCCGCCGCTCGTCGCTGACCACGCTGCCGGACAGCAGCACGTTGTCGCCCCGCACGGTCACGCGGACACCCTGCTCGGCCGTGCGCGGGTCCTCGGCCAGGGCCCGGCGCAACCGGGCCGACAGGTACTGCTCGGGCTCTGCGTTCATCACGCGCTCCTGGTCAGCGTCGTCGGGTGCAGCAGGTCCAGGCGCTCCACCAACACCAGGAACGCCTCCGCGTACGGCGAGTGCTTCGTGGCGCCGCGGACCTTGTCCCAGTCGATCTGCTCCCGCAGCGCGCGGGCGAAGGGCAGCAGCTGGCTGAAGTCGCAGCGGTGCCCGTCCAGGACCAGCAGCTTGCTGATCATCACCTCGGTCGCGGGCATCACCGGCAGCGTCACCGAGCCCACGGCCAGCTCCTCGGCCCTGGACAGCGTCTCGTCGGTCACCGGGATCTCGTTCGGGCGGAACAGCAGGTCCACCAGGCAGTCGCCGTCGTAGACCTTGAGCAACCAGTCCTCGGGCGGCGGGGCGGCCCGCATCCCGGCCGCCACGAGCGCGCTCACCGCGTTCTTGGCGTCCTCCTCGCGCACGATGAGGTCCACGTCGTGCTCCGTCGCGGGGCCGCCCCTCGCGTACACCGCGCACCCGCCCGTCAGGGCGAACGGGATGCCCTCGGTGCGCAGGGCCTTGGCCACCTTGGTCAAAGTGCGCAACAAATCGTCTTGGACACCGCTCATGCCTGCTGACTACCCGGACGTGCCGCGGTTCACACGGGTGGGCATCGCACGGGTAGGCGGGGGCGTGCCGGGTAATCACCGGGCATGACTGCCCAACCGCCCGACCCGGACACCTCCCGCGCCCCCGGCGGCGCGCTGCCGCCCGACCCCGACCCGGCGCGCACGCCCGGCCTGGAGCCCGGCGGCGGGGTCGCGCCCGGGGACACGCCGCCCGACGCCGGTCAGACCTCCGGCCTGTCCCACCCGCAGCCCATGCCCTCGCGGCGCGGCCCGATCATCACCCTGGTGCTCGTGGTGGTGCTGACGCTGCTGGTGCTGGCCTTCATCGTGGCCGAGGTGATGGGCTGGTCGAAGGCGTTCTGAGGCCCCCCGGACCCGCTACGGCTTGAGCGGCGGGCTGGGGGCCAGGCCCTCCTTGCGACCCAGCCCGTCGAGCAGCTGCCGGAGCGCGTCCCGGGCGTCGTGGCGGGGCTTCCAACCCAGCTCGTCCCGCGCCTTGGAGGCGTCCAGCAACGGTGTGGTGAGGGCGAGGTCGACCCAGCCGGGCGAGGTGGGCTGGAGGCGCAGGTGCCAGCTGACCCGGGCGGCGGTGCGCAGGGCGGTGGGCGAGAGCGGCACGTGGCGGGCGCCCAGCACCCCGGCCAGCACCTCGGGGGTGACGACCGGGTCGGAGACGATGTTGAACGCGCCGGTGTGGCCGCCGAGCACGACCTTGGCGACCGCGTCGGCCACGTCGTCGGCGTGCACGAACTGGAGCACCATCGTGCGCGGCAGCGGCAGCACGGGCGTCCTGAGCCGGAACAGGGCGTGCGGTACCAGCGGGCCCAGGAAGTAGCGCTTGATCTCGGCGGCGGCCTCGGGTTGCAGGACGAGGCCCGGTCGCACCCGGCTGATCCGCAGGTCCGGGTGCTCGCGGGCGACCTCGTCGAGCAGGTGCTCCACGGCGGCCTTGTGCCTGCTGTAGTAGGAGGTGGAGACGCCGTCGGTCGGCCAGCTCTCGTCGACGGTGTGGTCCTTGGCGGCCGGCGAGTACGCGCCGACGGACGACATGTGGACCAGGTGCGGCACGCCGGCGTTGAGGGTCGCGGTGAACACCCGGTCGCTGCCCGCCACGTTGGCCCGGTAGAGCGCGCGCTCGTCGTGGCCCGGCTGGACGCGCCAGGCCAGGTGCACCACGGCGTCCGCGCCGCGGCACACCTCGGTCAGCGGCTCCTCCGCGCCCTCGCGGCTGAGGTCGAGCGGGGTCCACTCGACGTCCCGGTAGGCGTCGCGCCGCTCGGGCGGGCGGCGGGAGACGCCGTGGACGGTGACGTCCGGCTCCTCGGCGAGCCGGCGCAGCAGGGCGGTACCCAGGTTGCCGGTCGCGCCGGTCACCACGATCCTCATGGGCGCCGGGTACCCGCGCGGGTGCGGCGCGACACGAGCGGTCGGCGGGCGGCCCGGGGCCGGTGCGGAGGGTGTCGGCGGCCGGGTTTCGGGGGCCGGTTGGGGGCCGGCCCCGGACCGTGAGGCCCCGGCCCGTCAGGCCCCGGCCCGTCAGGCCCCGGTCAGCTCGTGCAGGCGGTCGAACACGGCGTGCGCGGCGTCGGTGTGCTCCGGGTCCTCGGTGAACATCACCGCGTGCGCGTAGGTGTAGCAGACCACCGGCGGCCCACCGGCCATCCGGAACAGCGTCAGGGGTTGGTCCAGCCCCGGGTAGGCCCCCGCGTCGCGCGGGATGACGCGGAAGGTGACGTCGGTCCGGTCGGTCGGCGCCTGCGCCAGCACGTAGGCCGTGCAGCGGCCGGCGTCGAGGTCCCGGAACACCGGGGCCACCCCCAGCGGCGCGTGCAGCTCGACCCGCTCCGCGGACCGGCACAGCTCGTCCAGCACGGCGTTGGCCTGGGTGCCCCAGGAGCACCACAGGTCCCGCTGCCGCACCCGGCGCGAGCCGCCGCCCTCCAGCTCCACGATCCGCTGCGGCGGCAGACCGACGCGGGCGGCCAGCTCGTCCACGGTCAAACCACGCCGCTCCCGGAGGCCGCGCAGCTTGTCACCCAGTAGACGACCTTGCAGCGATGGGCGCATATCCATCCAGGACCACTCCTAGCCGCCGATCGGAACTGTGGAAACGATGACACAGGGCGGCTCAACTCTTGAATATTCAGAGCTGAAATACGTCCGTTGGGGTGAACACGGACCCTGCTACTGTCCGCAACGTTGCGCACAACCCCGAATTCCGGAGGTTTTCCGCAGGTGACGGGCCGTGAACCGATGCCGCCGTTCGTCCACAAGATCGTCGCCGGACGACAGCTGGAGCTGCTGCGCACCACCGGGGGCCTCACCCAGGAGCAGGTCGCCGAGCGGTGCGGCTGGTCCCAGACGAAGGTCGCCAACGTCGAGCAGGGCGCGATCCGGGTGCGGCCCGACGACCTGGAGAAGCTGTTCGACGTGCTGCGGCCGGACGACGACCAGCGCCGCCGGGTCCGCGACCACGTCGAGGCGGGCCGCGCGGCCATCCCCAAGACCGACTTCCGCTGGCGGTTCAAGGGCGACACCCTGCGCAAGGTGGTGGACATGGAGCGCTCGGCGGCCGTGATCTGCTCGCGCTACAGCATGTTCGTGCCCGGACTGCTCCAGACCGAGGCGTACATCCGCCACCACTTCCGCGCGTTCCGGCCCGCGCTCAGCGAGGAGGAGGTCACCCGGCACACCTCGCTGCGCCTCCAGCGCCAGCGGGTGCTCGACAACCCCGACCAGCGCTTCGCGTTCAGCATCGACCAGGCCGCGCTGGCCCGGATGGGCACCACGCCGTGGGCCAACGAGCAGCTGCTGCACCTGCTGGCCGCGGACCGCCGGCCGAACGTCGACCTGCTGTTCGTCCCCTTCACCCACGGGTACTACCGGGGCCAAGAGGCCCAGTACTCCGTCTACCAATACGACGCTGACCCGACCATCCACCTCCTCTACGTTGAGAGCTACGACGACCGGGAGGTCGTGAGCGACCCCAGGCAGGTGGCCAGGGTCCTCGACCTGTGGGAAGAACAGCGCGCCGCCGGACTCAAGGCCCACGAGGCCGAACCGTTCCTCCGCTTCCTGTCGGGGGCCTCCCGGTCCTGACGACCGCACCGGGAAGGACGTGAACGCGGTGGACGAACCGACGTGGCGCAAGGCGAGCACCAGCCAGGCCGACCCGCAGAGCTCCTGCGTGGAGGTCCGTTTCTCCGCGGGCCGGGCGGCGGTCCGCGACAGCAAGAACACCGCGGGCGGCACCCTGGCCTTCCCGCCGGGCGCCTGGCTCGCCTTCCTCGCGGCACGGCGCTGAGAACCAGGGAGGGGTGCTTCCACGTCACGTGGAAGCACCCCCCGAACCCCGGCCCCGCGACGCGGTCGACGCTCAGCGGTCGACGGTCAACTCCCGCGCCGCCGCGTAGCGCTCGCGCACCCCGGGCGACGGGTCGGCCTCGACGAGCGCGGCCTCCAGCGAGGACCAGTGCGGCGGTTCGGCCGCACCTCCCGCGGCCCACGCCGCCTGCCGCGCGGCGCCGTCGGCCACGTACTCGCCCGGCGCCGGCACGAGCACCGGGCAGCCGAACACGGCGGGCGCGAGCCGCTGCACGGCGGCCGACCGGGCGCCGCCGCCGATGAGCAGCACCCGGGACACCGGGGTGCCCACCGCCACCAGCGCGTCGATGGCGTCGGCCAGGCTGCACAGCAGGCCCTCGACCGCGGCGCGCGCCAGGTGCGCCGGGGTCATGCTGCCCAGCCGCAGGCCGTGCAGGGCGCCGGTCGAGTCCGGCTTGTTCGGCGTCCGCTCGCCCTCCAGGTAGGGGACGAAGACCAGGCCGTCGGCGCCCACCGGGGCGCTCAGGGCCAGGTCCGACAGCGTGTCCAGGTCCACGCCCAGCACGGCCGCGGTGGCGTCCAGGACCCGCGACGCGTTGAGCGTGCAGACCAGCGGCAGGTGACCGCCCTCCGCGTCGGCGAAGCCGTTGACGATGCCCGTGCCGTCCGCCACCGGGTGCGGCGAGCGGGCGAACGCCGTGCCGGACGTGCCGACGGACACGACCACGTCGCCGGGGCGCATCTGCACGCCCAGCCCCGCGCCCGCGTTGTCGCCCGCGCCCGCGCCGAAGCGGCCGCCGGTCAGCTCCGCCGGGCCGAGCACGCGCGGCAGGCGCGGCACGCGACCGAGCGCCAGCTCCAGCAGGTCCGGCCGGTAGTCCTCAGTGGACGGTGACCAGTAACCCGTGCCGCTGGCGTCGCTGCGGTCGGTGGTCAGGGTGTCCGGCGAGGTGCCGCCGGCCAGCTTCCACGTCAGCCAGTCGTGCGGCAGGCAGACCGCCGCGGTACGGGCCACCGACTCCGGCTCGTGCCGCGCCAGCCACCGCAGCTTGGTGACGGTGAGCGAGGCCACCGGCACGCTGCCGACGGCCTCGGCCCACGCCGACGGCCCGCCCAGCTCGGCGGTCAGGTCGGCCGCCGCGCCCGCGGAGCGGGTGTCGTTCCACAGCAGCGCGGGACGCACCACCTCGCCGGCCTCGTCCAGCACGACCATGCCGTGCTGCTGCGCCGCGACCGACACCGCGGCCACGTCGTCCAGGCCGCCCGCCTGGGCGATGGCCGCCTGGAGGGCGTCCCACCAGGCGGCCGGGTGCACTTCGGTGCCCGCCGGGTGCGCCGCGCGCCCCTCCCGCACCAGGGCGCCGGAGTCCGCGTCGCGCACCACGACCTTGCACGACTGGGTGGACGAGTCGACGCCCGCGACGAGCGCCATCAGCGCGCGCCCAGCACGTGCTCCAGCGCCAGCTGCGACAGGCGCACGAACCCGTACCCGCGCTCCGCGGCCGCGGTCACGTCCACGTCGTCGCCCTTGATGAAGTCCGCGATGGACTCGCCCTCGGACAGGGTCGGCTCGGCCAGCTCGTAGACGCCGCTGGTCGTGAGCGCCTCCTGCACCTCGGGGTCGGCGCGGAACGCCGCGGCCCGCTCGCGCAGGAGCTTGTAGGTGGTCATGTTGGCCGCCGCGCTGGCCCACACGCCGTCGATGTCCTCGGTGCGCAGGGGCTTGTAGTCGAAGTGGCGCGGGCCCTCGTAGCCGCCGTGCTCCAGCAGGTCGACCAGGAAGAACGCGGACAGCAGGTCGCCGTGGCCGAAGACCAGGTCCTGGTCGTAGCGCGGACCCTTCTGGCCGTTGAGGTCGATGTGGAAGAGCTTGCCCTGCCACAGCGCCTGGGCGATGCCGTGCACGAAGTTGAGCCCGGCCATCTGCTCGTGGCCGACCTCGGGGTTCACGCCGAACAGCCGGTGGTGCTCCAGCTCGCCGATGAACGCCAGGGCGTGGCCGATGGTCGGCAGCAGGATGTCGCCGCGCGGCTCGTTGGGCTTGGGCTCCAGGGCGAACCTCAGGCCGTAGCCCTGGTCCTCGGAGTGCTGGGCGATGGTGTCCAGCGCCTCCCGGTACCGGTCGAGGGCGACGCGCACGTCCTTGCCCGCGTCGACCTCGGAGCCCTCCCGACCGCCCCACAGGACGATGGTCTCCGCGCCCAGCTCCGCGGCCAGCTCCAGGTTGCGCAGCACCTTGCGCAGCGCGAACCGGCGCACGCCGCGGTCGTTGCTGGTGAAGCCGCCGTCCTTGAACACCGGGTGCTGGAACAGGTCGGTGGTGACCATCGGCACCACCAAGCCGGTCTCGTCGAGCGCGGCGCGGAAGTCCGAGACCCGCCGGTCCCGCTCGGCCGCGTCGGCGTCGAACGGGATCAGGTCGTTGTCGTGGAACGTGATGCCCCACGCGCCGAGCTCGGCGAGCTTGCGCACGGCCGTCGGCGCGTCCAGGACGGGGCGGGTGGCGTGGCCGAAGGGGTCACGACCCTGCCAGCCCACCGTCCACAGGCCGAAGCTGAACTTGTCCGCCACGAGAGCACCTCCAATAAGTTTGATGCCTAAACTTATCTCACGGAGCGGCTAGTATCCAGTGGTGTCCCGACCCCGGCCGGCGAGCCAGCACACCGTGCGCAGGCACAACTCCGCCCTGGTGCTCGACACGATCAGGGAGGCGCCCGGCTCGTCCCGCGCGGCCGTGGCCGCCCGCACCGGCCTGACCAAGGCCACCGTGTCCAGCCTGGTCGACCGGATGATCGGCGCGGGCCTGGTGGCCGAGGGCGAGGCGCAGGCGCGCTCCGGGCCCGGCCGGCGGGGCACGGCGCTGCACCTGTCGCCCACCGGGCCCCACGGCCTGGGCGTGGAGGTCGGGGTCGACTACCTCGCCACGTGCCTGGTCGACCTGACCGGGCGGGTGCGGGCGCGGTGGGTGCGGCCCAGCGACAACCGCGCCTCCTCCCCCGCCCGCGTGCTGGCCAAGGTCGCCGCGGCGGTGCGCACCGCGCTGGCCGAGGACGTGCCGATCGGCGGGGTCGGGGTGGCCGTGCCCGGCCTGGTCGAGGTGGCGGGCGGCACGCTGCGGGTGGCGCCGAACCTGGGCTGGCGGGAGGTCGACGTGCGGGGCGAGCTGACCCGGCGGATGGACCTGGACGTGCCGGTGCTGGTGGCCAACGAGGCGAACCTGGCCGCGCTGGCGGAGCTGTGGCACGGGGACGTGCCCACCGACTTCGTGCACATCTCCGGCGAGATCGGCATCGGCGCGGGCATCGTGGTCGGCGGCGGACTGTTCGAGGGCGTGTCCGGGTTCGGCGGCGAGATCGGGCACCTGTCGGTGGACCCCCGCGGCCCGCGCTGCGGGTGCGGCTCGCGCGGTTGCCTGGAGCGGCTGGCCGGGCAGGACGAGATCGTCCGGGCGGCGGGCGTGTCCGGCGTCGACGACCTGCTGACCCGGCTGGCCTCGGCGGACAAGGCCGCGACCACGGCGGTCCGCTCGGCCGCCCGCTGGCTGGGCGTGGCGCTGGCCGGCGCGGTCAACCTCCTCGACCTGCCCACGGTCGTGCTGGGCGGCACCTACGCGCGCCTGGAACCGTGGCTGCGCGACCCCCTGCGCGCCGAGCTGGACCGGCGCGTGGTGAGCGCCGAGTGGTCCCCCGTCCGCATCTGCGCGTCCTCCCTGGGCGCCGAGGCCGCCGTCCGCGGCGCGGCGGGCAGCGCGGTCCGCGCCATCCTCGCCGACCCGGACCCCTACGTCACCTCAGCCCTGACCTGACCCGACCCCACCAGGGCGTCACCACCAACCAGGCGTCCCGAACGCTGAACTCGGGTGTCCTGAACGTACGACTCGCGGGTCACGAACGTACGACTCGCGCGAGTCGTACGTTCAGGGCTCGCGAGTCGTACGTTCAGGTCGGGCGTGTCGTACGTTCAGGTCAGGTGAGTTCAACGTTCGTGGGCGTTGGGGTGGGTTGGTCGTAGCCCGGCGGGCCGTTCTCGGTATCTGGACATCGTGGTGGGACGGGCCGTGGTGGCACGTGTGCGCAGGTAGGGCGCGTGCGGTGCGTGACCTGCCGCGCACCCGAAGTCATCACCCGGATGCGTACCCGCGATGGGGAGGTGCGCGAGGTCACGTTCTGACAGCCTGGACGCCACTCCGGACGCCGAGGGCCGGGGACACGACCAGGGGGTGACCCGGTGCCGCGTGGAGAGCGACCGCTGGACGTCGGCGACAGCCCGCTGCTCAGGTTCGCCGCGGAGCTGAGGTCGCTGCGCGACCGGGCCGGGGGCCAGAGCTACCGGCAGCTGGGCGCGCGCGCCCACTACTCCGCCACCACCCTGTCCGACGCGGCCGGCGGGCGCCGGCTGCCCACGCTCGCCGTGACGCTGGCGTACGTGCGCGCCTGCGAGGGCGACGTGGCCGAGTGGGAGGACCGCTGGCGCCGGGTCGCCGCCGAGGTGCTGCCCGGCGAGGACACCGGCCGGGACGCGGCCTGCCCGCCCTACGCGGGGCTGGCCGCCTACGGCACCGAGGACGCCGAGTGGTTCTTCGGCCGCGACCACCTGCTCGACGACCTGGAGAAGCGCATCGCGGCGCGCCGGTTCGTCGCGGTGTTCGGCGCCTCCGGCGCGGGCAAGTCCTCGCTGCTGCGCGCCGGGCTGGTGCCGCGGGTCGTGGGCCGCGTCGTGGTGACCACCCCCGGTGAGCTGGACGTCCGCGCCGAGCTGCTCGACCTGGACGTGGACCTGCTGGTCGTGGACCAGTTCGAGGAGGTCTTCACCCTCTGCCCCGACGCCGACCAGCGGACCGCGTTCGTCGAGGCGCTGCTGACCGCGCCGTGCCGGGTCGTGGTGGGCGTGCGCGCCGACTTCTACGGGCACTGCGCGCAGCACCCGGCGCTGGTGGGCGCCATCACCGACGGCCAGCTGCTGCTCGGGCCGATGGGTCCGGAGGAGCTGCGCCAGGTCGTCATGCAGCCCGCGGCGAAGGCGTCCTGCACGGTCGAGACCGCCCTGGTCTCCCGGCTGATCGCGGACGCCACCGGCCAGGCGGGCGTGCTGCCGCTCATGTCGCACGCGCTGCTGGAGACCTGGCGCCGCCGGCGCGGCAAGGCGCTGACGCTGGCCGGGTACGAGGCGGCGGGCGGCATCCAGCACGCCATCGCGCAGACCGCCGAGCACACCTTCACCTCGCTGGAGAAGCAGCAGCGCGAGCTGGCCCGGCAGGTGTTCCTGCGGCTCACCGCGCTGGGCGACGGCACCGAGGACACCAAGCGGCGGCTGCCGCGCGCCGAGCTGGACGCCGACCCGGACCTGGACGTCGTGCTCGACCGGCTCGCCCACGCCCGGCTGCTCACCCTGGACCGGGACTGCGTGGAGATCGCGCACGAGGCGCTGATCCGCTCCTGGCCCCGGCTGCGCGGCTGGCTCGCCGAGGACCGCGAGGGCCTGCGCACGCTGCGCCGGCTCACCGAGGCCGCCGCCACCTGGGAGTCGCTGGGCCGCGACCCGGACGCGCTGTACCGGGGCACCCGGCTGGACACGGCCCTGGAGTGGACGCGGCGCGACGGCGTGCGCACCAGCGCCCGGGAGCGGGACTTCCTGGCCGAGAGCGGCCAGGCCCGCGACCGCGAGCGGCACACCGCCCACCGCCGCACCCGGCGGCTGCGGCAGCTCGTCGCGCTGCTGGCCGTGCTGCTGGTGTGCGCGGGCGGCGCGGGCGTCTACGCCGTCCGGGCGCAGAACGAGGCCGCGGAGGGCTGGCGCTCGTCGGCCGCCTGGTACGTCGCCAACCAGGCGCAGGCGCTGCGCGCGAGCGACCCCCGGCTGGCCGACCAGCTCGCCATCGCCGCCCACCAGCTCAACCCCACCGACGCCCTGCGCGACGGCGTGCTCAGCGCGCACGCGGCGAGCGGGAAGGACATGGTCAGCCGGTCGACCTTCGCCGGGGGCCTGAGCCCGGACGGCACGCCGCTGCCCACCGACCGGGTGCCGGTCCCGGCCCTCGACCAGTACCGCAGCGTCACCGCGCGCGACGTGCCCGACCTGGTGGTGACCTCGACCGCGGAGAACTCCGTGTCGCAGGCGTTCGCCACCACCCTGCGCAACCGGGAGGCAGCGGTCTGGAACACCACCGACGCGATCGACCCGGTGGTCGCGCACACCTTCGACTTCCCCGTGGTGCGGATCGCGATGAACCCCGGCGCGCGGATCGTGGTCACCGTCTCCGAGATCAAGGAGGTGGTGGTGTGGGACTGGACGGACCCGAACCGCCCGGTCAAGCGGTCGCGCCTGATCGGCCACGACCACCGGCTGGACGGCATCGCGTTCAGCCCCGCCGGGAACGTGGTCATCACCTACGACGAGATGGGCGTCATCCGGCTGTGGGACCTGACCGACCTCGACCAGCCCAAGCGGATCGGCGAGCAGCCGCTGGGCGAGGCGATCTCGTCGGTCGCGCTCACCCCGGACGCGGGCACGCTCGCGGTCGGCTTCCCGAGCGGCAAGGTGCGGGTCTGGGACCGGACCAACCGGTGGGCGCCGCGTGAGCTGTGGTCGCGCAAGGCGCACCCGGAGGCGATCAGCGCCCTGGGGTTCCGCCGCGACGGCCTGGCGCTGGCCACCGTCGGCAAGGACGACAAGGTGGCGCTGTGGAGCCTGGCGGACCGGACCCGGCCGGTGGAGCAGGGCCGGATCGCCGGGCGCACCGACCGGATCTCCGGGGTGTCGTTCGACGAGGACCCGACGCGGCTGGTGACGACCAGGGCGGACGGCACGTTCCGCGACTGGGAGTTCGACTTCGACGTGGCGCGGCGGGAGATGTGCGAGCTGGTGGAGGCGGACATCACGCGCGAGGAGTGGCAGCAGTACGTGGCCGCCGTCGGCGCGCTGGAGTACCGCCGCCCGTGCCGCTGAGCCGCGACCGGTGACCGGCCGGGGACGGCCGGTGTGGAGGGCCGCGGCGGTGACGGCCCGTGGTGTGGAGGCCGCGACCGGGTGATGCCAGGCCGCGACCGAGCGAGGCCAGGCCGCGACCGGGTGAGGCCGAGGAAACGCCAGAACCGCACCGGCGCCGCGATCCCCTCCCACCGGGTGCGTCCGGCACGCTCCGGGTGGAGGGGTACTGCTGTTCGCGGCGAGCGCCGGTGCGGTCCTGCCGACCCGGTGGCGCGACCCCTGGATCGGGCGGCCGCGTCCCCGGGCAACGAGGGCCCGCTAGGCGGTCGAACAGGTCCTGCCGTTCAGGGTGAAGCCGGTGGGTGTGACGTTGCTGCCCTGCCAGCTCGCCTGGAAACCGAATTCCACCGAGCCACCCGCGGCCACGGTCCTGTTCCATCCCTCGTTGGTCACCGAGACGGCCGCGCCCGACTGGGTCGCCCTGCCGTTCCAGCTGTTGGTGATCTTTTGACCGTTCGCGAACGACCAGCCGAGGTCCCAGCCCGTGACGGCGCCCGGTCCCCGGTTGGTGAGCTTCACCGAGCCGGTGAAGCCGCCTCCCCACTGGTTGACGACCCGGTACTCCACCGAGCACGCGGCCGGCGGAGACGTGGTGGTCGTCGTCGTGGTGGTCGTGGTGGTGGTGGTCGACGGCGGCCACGGGTGGGTGGTCACGACCGGGCCGCCCGGGTCGGCCACGAGGATGCCGCGGCCGTTGGTGCCCAGGTAGACGCGCCCGTAGACCCTCGGGTCCCCGGTGATCGCCTCGCCCGCGTTCCCGTACTGGTGGGCGTCGTCGTTGATGCGGATCCAGCCCGAGCCGACCCCCTCGTGGCCCGGGTCCTCGGACCGGAAGACGCCGTCCACGCCGATGCCCACGGTCAGCACCGCGAAGATCGTCGGGTAGGTCCGGCCGGGCGCGGCCTTGCCGAACCCGATGTTCACGCCCCGGCCCACGTGGCTGTTGCGCCTGGCGGTGGCGCCGGAGTCGGTCGAGCGGTAGAGGCCGCCCTCGCCGACCGCCCAGACGTCGCCCTCGTGGCCGGGGGTGGCCTTGAGCCTGGTGGCCCCCGCGACCTCGGCGCCCGCGGTGAACGTCGCGCCGCCGTCGGTGCTGGTGTGCAGGCGCCCGCCGGCCAGGGCGTAGAACGTGGCCGGGTTCACCCGGTCGGCCTCGACGACCGCGCCCGCCGGCACCCCCGCGGACGGCGCCCACGAGGTGCCGAAGCCCACCGAGTGGTGGACGCCCGTGCCCGCCGGCGACCACACGAACCGGCCGCCGTCGGCCGCCGCCGCGACCGTGCCGCCGCCGGTGACGCCGCCCGGCTCGGCGCCCGGGAACCAGTTCGCGCCCCCGTCGGTGGAGAACGCCACGTTCGGCTGGTCGTCGACGTTGCCGGAGCGGACCACCACGGCGGGGTTGCCCTCGGCGTAGTCCAGGCTGGTCGTGGTGGTGAAGTTCGGCCGGGTGAACATCATCGGCGGCACCCGGGTGAGGTCGGTGTGCCGGAACCCGCCGACGTCGCCCAGGCCGCTGATCAGCGGCGCGTCCCCGGTGGGCGGGCTGATCAGGTCGAGCACCGCGGTCTCCTCCAGGCCGGCGGCGGTCGGCTTGACGGTGATCTGGCCGCCCTCGTCCCACCTGCGCAGGTCGGTGGTGCCGTAGACGGTCGCCCCGGTGCCGTAGAGCATCCGGTCGGAGTCGAACGGGTCGATCTCCAGCGACTCGACCATCCAGCCGAGCTTCGGCGCGACCTCCGGCGGCCGCGGGTCCGCGCCCCAGCTCAGCCACGGCGCGGAGCCGATGTCCATCCGGTAGCGGAAGCTGCGCTCGGGGTAGTCGGTGTAGTCCCAGGCCCGGGTCCAGGTGGCGCCGCCGTCGGTGCTGCGGAAGAGGACGACGTCCGGCCACCAGGAGATCTGACTGGCGACCATCAGCGTGTCGGGGTCCTGCCGGTCGACGGTCAGGCCGCTGTAGCCGAAGTGGGCGTCAGGGCTCGACGACGGGATCGGGCTGATCAGCGCCCAGTCCCCGGTGGCGGTGTCGTACTTCCACACGTCGCCCTTGCCGCCGTCGTACGGGCCGCCGGTGTCGCTGGTGGCCAGGTAGAGGAAGCCGCCGGTGGTGTCCAGCACGCCCTTGTGGGCGAGGTAACCGGTGGGCTGGCCCGCGAGCCGGGTCCACGTCGCGCCCGCGTCGGTGCTGCGGTAGACGGTGTTGTCCTTGTCGGCGACGCCCGCGTAGAGGGTCCTGGTGGGACTGCCGGGCGAGGACGAGCGCGGGTCGTAGGTGATCCAGACGACGCCCTGGACGTCGCTGGAGTAGCCGGTGGAGTCGTCGGGGTCGGCGACGTGGTTGCCGGGGTTCGGGAAGGCCGTGACCTGCGACCACGTGACGCCGCGGTCGGTGCTGCGCCACAGGCCCCGGCCGCTGGGCGCGCCGAGGTAGAGCACCCGGCCGTCGTTCGGGTCGACCGCGAGCCGCTCCCCCATGCCCCGGCCGGGCATGTTGCCGCCGAGCTTGAACGGCAGCTCGGCGACCTGCCAGGTGCGACCCCGGTCGGCCGAGCGCAGGACCGCGCCGTTGTTCGGGTCCCAGCTGTTGGTGTACATGCCGACCGCGGCGTAGACCCGCTCGGCGTCGGTGGGGTCGGGGGCGATGCTCGCCACGCCGTTGTAGCCCCACCGGTCCCAGCCGACCCAGTCGAGCAGGGGGGTCCAGCGGCCGGCGCCCTGGTCCCACCGGTAGGCGCCGCCGATGTCGGTGCGGGCGTAGACCAGGTCCTTCTCGGCCCGGCTGAACACGATGCCCGGCACGAAGCCGCCGCCCGCGATCTCCGCGTTGCGCCAGTGGTGCTCCTGCACGACCTCCGCCACCGAGGAGGCGTCCACGCGGGGGGTGCGGGCGCCGGGGCCGGTCGCGCTGGCGACGGCGACCAGGCCGAACGCGGCGAGGACCGCGGAGGTCAGGGCCAGCAGCCTCCGGCCGAGCCCGCTGCCCGGGTCCGGGCGCCCGCGGCCGCCGGGGAGGCCCGGGTACCGCGCCGAGGTGGCTGCCATCGTGCCTGCGCTCCTTTGCGCGGGGCGGGAGGAGGCGGGGGCGAGAGGTGTCCGCCTCCTCCCGGGCTCTTCGGGGAGGGGTGCGCGGACGCCGCCGCCCTACCGGGGCGGATCCCGGTGGTGCCCGGGCCGCGGCGTTCGCACTCGGGGCGCTCCCGGTACCACCCGGTTCTGGGAGCGCTCCCAGATCGTTGTCAGGCGACGGTAGCCGGCTGGATCGACCCTCAGCAAGACCCCTGGCTAGACCGTTCGAGTGATGTTCCGTGAACGAAAGATTTCACGCGATCGAAGGACGACTCGAACAGGACCCGCGGCATAAGATGGACAAAACGGCAAAGGATCCGGAACGCGCGGAACCAGCCGACGGACGTGCCGCCGGCCGGTTCGCGGAGGTCGTGCTCAGGCGCTCGCGCGGGTGACCATCGAGGTCGGCAGGAGCAGGAAGGGCGGCAGGTTCTCCTCCCCCGCCAGCTCCGCCATCAACCGCCACGTCATGGTGCGGCCCAGCTGCTCCACGTCCTGGCGGATCGTGGTCAGCGGCGGCACCGCGGTGGAGGCGATCATCAGGTCGTCGAACCCGACCACGGCCACGTCGTCGGGCACCTTCTTGCCGTGCGCGTGCAGGGTCTGGAGGGCGCCCAGGGCCATGATGTCGGCGCCCACGAACACCGCGTCCAGCGCCGGTTCCCGCCGGAGCAGGTCGGCCATGGCCGCCGCGCCGCTCTCCGGGGTGAAGTCCGTCGCGTAGGCGACCAGGTCGGCGTCCATCCGGGCCTGGCTGATGCCGCGCTTCCACCCCGAGAGCCGGTCCATGCCCACCGCCATGTCCCGGGGACCGGCGATGGTGGCGATCCGCTCGCGCCCCAGCGAGACCAGGTAGCGCGCCGCCTCCATGGCCCCGTTGAAGTTGTCGGAGTCCACATAGGGCACGCCGCCCGCGCCGAGGGGCCTGCCGCCGACGACGGTCGGCAGGCCCGCGTCGGCGAGCGTGCGGGGCAGCGGGTCCTGGCCGTGCAGGCTGATCACCAGCACGCCGTCCACGTGGCCGCCGCAGAGGTAGTTCACCAGGTCCTGCTCGTCGCCCTCCTTGCTCATCATGAGGACGAGCTGGACCCGCTTGCCCGCGAGCTCGGCGTTCACCCCGCGCAGCACGCCGGCGAAGAACGGGTCCGCCAGCACCCGGCTGCCCTGCTCGGAGACGACCAGGGCGATGCAGTTCGCCCGGCTGCCGGCGAGCGTGCGGGCGGCCTGGTTGGGGCTGTAGCCGAGCTGCGTGATGGCCAGGTGGACGGCCTCGCGCGCCTTGGAGCTCACGTACGGTTCGCCGTTGATCACCCTGGACACGGTCGACTTGGACACCCCGGCGGCACGAGCGACCTCCTCTAGCCGGGTGTTCGGTCGTCGTGCCCTGGGTGGTTCAACGGCATCGGTCACGGAGCGACCGTCGCCGTGAGAGCGTTGCCACGGGCAACCTGCGAGTACCACATGGCGCTCATCTTAGGGGTCCGCACCTGGGTGTCGTAGTCGACATGCACGATCCCGAACCTCTTGGCGTAACCCTCGGCCCACTCGAAGTTGTCCATGAGCGACCACGCGAAGTAGCCGCGCAGGTCGACGCCCTCCCGGATGGCCGCGTGGGCCGCCCGGAGGTGGGACTCGATGTAGTCGCGGCGCTCCACGTCGTTGATCGAGCCGTCGTCCTCGAAGGCGTCGCGGTAGGCGGCGCCGTTCTCGGTCACGTACAGGGGGATGCTCGGGTAGTCCTCGTGCACCCGCTTGAGCACCTTGTAGAGGCCGTTCGGCTCGACCTCCCAGTCCATGTCGGTGCGCGGCAGGCCCCGACTGGGGAAGGTGACGTGCTCGGCGCCCACCCAGGGTGACCCGGTCGGGCGACGTCCGTTGGTCTGGACCGGCGCCTCGGCGGGCTCGGGGTCCGGGGTGCCGCTGACGAAGTGCTCGGCGTAGTAGTTGACGCCCAGCTGGTCCAGCGGCGCGGAGATGATCTCCAGGTCGTTCTCGCGGATGTGCTTGGAGAACCCGTAGGGCTCCAGGTCCGCGACGATGTCGGCCGGGTACTCGCCCTTGAACACCGGGTCGAGGAAGATCCGGTTCTGGAGGCCGTCCAGCCTGCGGGCGGCGTCCAGGTCGGCCGGGTCGTCCGGGTCCGCCGGGATGATCGGGTACATGTTCAGCGTGATCCCGATCTTGGCGTCGGGCGTCTGCTCGCGGATGGCGGCGGTGGCCAGCCCGTGGGCGAGCAGCAGGTGGTGCACGGCGGCGACGGCGGCCTCCGGCTCCTGGCGGCCCGGGGCGTGCACGCCGGCGGCGTAGCTGAGCAGCGACGAGCACCACGGCTCGTTCAGCGTGGTCCAGTTGGACACCCGGTCGCCCAGCGCGCCCACGACCGACTCGGCGTACTCCGCGAAGCGGTACGCCGTGTCGCGGTTGGCCCAGCCGCCCTCGTCCTCCAGCGTCTGCGGGAGGTCCCAGTGGTAGAGGGTCAGCCACGGGGTGATGTTCTTCTCCAGCAGCCTGTCCACCAGCCGGGAGTAGAAGTCCAGGCCCGCCTGGTTGACCCGGCCCGCGTCGGGGCGGATCCGCGGCCACGCGGTGGAGAACCGGTACGCGTGCAGCCCGAGGTCGACCATCAGCTGGACGTCCTCGTCGACGCGGTTGTAGTGGTCGGCGGCGGGGTCACCCGTGTCACCGCCCACCACCGCGCCCGGCGTCCGGCAGAACGTGTCCCAGATGGACGCGGTGCGACCGTCCGCGGTGGTCGCGCCCTCGATCTGGAACGCCGCGGTCGCGGCGCCCCACACGAATCCCTCGGGAAAGGAAATCGACTCCACAGCTACCCCTTCACAGCACCCTGCATGATCCCGGCGACGATCTGCCGACCGAGTACGAGGAAGACGATCAAGATCGGGACCGTGGCCATGGTGGTCCCGGCGAGCACGAGCGTGTTGTCGACGTAGTAGCCGCTCTGGAGCTTCTCCAGGGCGACCTGCATGGTCGGGTTGGCCGGGTCGAGCACGATCAGCGGCCAGAGGAAGTCGTTCCACGACATCATGAACGTGAAGATGCCGAGCATGGCCGCCGCCGGGCGAACCGCGGGCAGGCACACGTGCCAGAACGTGCGGATCATGCTGCAACCGTCCATGCGGGCGGCCTCGATCAGCTCGTCGGGCACGGCGTCGGCGATGTACTGGCGCATCCAGAACACGCCGAACGCGGTCACCAGGTTGGGGATGATGACCGCGCCGAGGGTGCCGGACCAGCCGAACTCCGCCATCGTCATGTAGAGCGGGATGATGCCGAGCTGGGTGGGCACGGCGAGGGTGGCGACCACGAAGACCATCAGCGGGCCGCGCCCCTTGAAGCGCAGCTTCGCGAACGCGAATCCGGCCAGGGTCGACAGGACGACGACCGACAGGGTGACGGTGCCGGAGACGATGATGCTGTTGCCCAGCGCCTGCCAGAACGGGATGGTGTCCAGCACCCGGCCGGCGTTGATGAAGAAGTTCCCGCCCGGGATCAGGGGCGGGTCGCCGGTGATCTCCGAGTCGTTGTGGCTGGCCACCACGAACGACCAGTAGAACGGGAAGGCCGAGCCCAGGATGAAGGCGATCAGGATCCCGTAGACGGTGAAGCCGGGGCGGCGGTCGGACAGGGTGCCCTTGCCGGCGCCCGCGCGCCGGCGCTTGTCCGGCGGTCGCGCGACGACGGGCGGGCTCCCGTGGATGACGGCCATCATGACCCTCCGGAGGATGCGAGTCGCCTGGTGATGAGGAAGTTGACGCCGGCGATCCCGATGATGACCAGGAACAGGACCCAGGCGATCGCGGAGGCGTAGCCGAGGTCGAAGTTCTGGAAGCCGGACTGGTACATGTAGAGCACGACGGTCTGGTACTGGTTCGAGGCGCCGCCGTTGTTGCTGCCCGCGGGCGCGAACAGCTTCGGCTCGGTGAAGATCTGGAGGCCGCCGATGGTCGAGGTGACCACCACGAAGATCATCGTCGGGCGCAGCAGCGGCAGGGTGATGCTGAAGAACTGGCGCACCTTGCTCGCGCCGTCCACCCAGGCCGCCTCGTAGATGTCGCGCGGGATGGCCTGCATGGCGGCGAGCACGATCAGGGCGTTGTAGCCGGTCCAGCGCCAGTTGACCATGGTGGCGATGGCGACGTGGCTCCACCACCGCTCCGCCTGCCAGTCGATCCGCTCCAGCCCGACGAACTCCAGCAGGCTGTTGATCATGCCGTACTGGGGGCCGAACAGGTTCGCGAAGATGATCGTCAGGGCGACGAGGCTCGCCACGTAGGGCAGCAGCACGCCCATGCGCCAGGCGGTCCGGCCGCGCAGCGCGGTGTTGAGCAGGGCGGCCAGCAGCACCGCCACGACCACCTGGGGACCGCTGGAGAGCACGAAGATGCTCAGCGTGTTGACCATCGCGTTCCAGAACTGCGAATCGGCCAACAGCGTGGTGTAGTTCTCCATGCCGACGAACGGCTGTTCGTCGGCGCCCAGCTCCCAGTCGAACAGGGAGATGTAGGCGGTGTAGAGCAGCGGGAAAAGGCCCACGATGCCGAACACGACGAAGAACGGCGCGATGTAGAGGTACGGCGAGAACTTGACGTCGAACCGCGTCAGCCGATATCGCCAGCTCAGTTTGGCGGGGGCGTTGTCATCGTTGTCTTCGCGCCGCGGCGGGCGGGGCTCGGCGCCCCGCCCGCTCGCGACCGTCAATTCGGTCGTCATTACTTGGCAGCCTTCTTGGCTCCCTCGAGGACCGTGTTCCACGCGTCCGCCGGCGCGGTGCCCTGCTCGACGGCCTGCAACGCCGGGGAGAGCACGGTCTCCTGGATGGTGCCGTCCTCCGGGCCCTTGTACTGGGCCGCGGGGACCTTGTTGGCCTGCTCGGCGAACAGCAGGCCGACCTTCTCGCCGCCGAAGTACTCGTCGGTCTGGTTCAGCAGCTCGGGCGAGATCAGGGCCTGGGTCTGGCTGGGGAAGGTGCCCTTGGCGGTGAACGCCTTGATCTGCTGCTCGGGCGCGGTCAGCCACGCGGCCAGCTTGGCGGCCTCGGCCTTGTTCTTGCCCTGCTTCGGGACGCTCAGGTACGAACCGCCCCAGTTGCCGCCGCCGCCGGGGAAGGTGGCGCTGACGGCCCACTTGCCCTTGTGGTCGGGGCCGGAGTTGTCCCGGATGCCGCCCAGCATCCACGACGGGCACACCTTGGTGGCGAACGCCGACTCCTTGAAGCCGCGCTTCCACTCGTCGCTCCAGGCGACGAGCTTGGCGGACTGACCGCCCTGGACGGCCGCGGAGACCTGCTCGAAGATCTTCTTGTCGTTGTTGCTCTCGATCGCGAGCTTGTCGTCCTGGTCGAAGTAGCCGACCTTCTCCTGGTTGTGCATCGGGTTGAAGACCTGCGAGGCGGAGTCGAACCACGCCTTGCCGGTGGCCTTCACGTACTGGTCGCCCGCGGCGAAGTAGGTGTCCCAGGACTCGAACAGCGCCTTGACGCCCTCGGCGTCGGACGGCATGTTCGCGGCTTCCAGGAGGTCCTTGCGGTAGCACATGGCCAGCGGGCCGATGTCGGTGCCGTAGCCGATCAGCTTGCCGTCCTTGGTGGTGACGGCGTCGACCTTCCACTGGAGCCAGCGGTCCTCGCGGACATCGGACGGGCCGATCTCCTTCAGGTCCTCGAACTGGCTCGACTTCGACATGACCTGGGCCAGGTAACCCTCTTCGATCGCCTCGACGTCGGCGAGACCGGAACCCGCGGCCAGCTTGGTGAACAGGTTCTGGTGGTGGGGCGCGCCCTGACCGGTCTTGCGCTGCTCGATCTTGATGTTCGTGTTGGCGGCTTCGTACTCCTTGAAGAGTTCCTCGTAGCCGAACTCGTTGAACGTGGCGACCGTCAGCACGGTCTTGCCATCGGAGGTGGTGGTGGAACCACCCGAGCCACAGGCCGAGGCGGCCAGGGCGACCACTGCGGTGCAGGCCACTGCCTTGGCCAAGCCCGCTCGACGGTAGCGCACGAGAACTCCTCAGTTGATCGGCGGTGAACGTTCTGGGAGCGCTCCCAGGTTTTGGGGGAGTGTGGTTCGCACCACGGAGTTGTGTCAAGCTCCCGTGTCCGCGCTGTTACCGACGTTGCGACATTTGCGCCGCTGGAACGATTCTGCTAGCGGGGTCGTGGATGGTCCGTTCAGGCACCATCCGTAGACCGGTCGGACACTCTCGGTTTACCCCTACCGCGAAGCGCGGGGCCCCGACCTGCGAGTTCCGCGTTCCAGACCCCAGAGTCCCACGTTGACGACTCCCGACTTCCCCGTTGCCGTCTCAGTTGTCGATCTGTTGCAGATCCGTGTCACGCGATCATGCGCGCTCGCCGGGCACTCACACACGCACTCCACACAGGACCAACCACGGACATCGCGCGCTTGTCGAACCGCGGGCCGGCTCGTGTTCCCCCGTATGGCCTGGGCGCAGCCCTACCGCGCTTGTCAAGGGGGTGTCGCACGCTTTTCGCGACGCCCCCTTGACAAGCGCGGTTGCCTTTGGCAGGCCATGCGGGGGAACACGAGCCGGCGGCTTTTCCCCCGGAGGTCTGCCCAGCGGCGAGCGTCGCTCGTGAACCGATATTGGTTCACGATCAAGATGGGTTCACAAGATTAAGAGCAGCTCGCCGCACGGCAGGCCGCCAGGAGGGGGAAGAGCTCGGGCTCGTCCTCTCCCGCATGACCTGCCAGAGGCAACCACGCTTGTCCAGGGGTGTCGCGAAAAGCGTGCGACACCCCTGGACAAGCGTGGTGGGGCTGCGCCCAGGCCATACGGGAGAGGACGAGCGCGGCAGCCTTTGTTTTGGTTGTCGGTCGGGGGTGCGGTTTGCCTTTTCTCAGCTTTCTTCGAGGTCGCCCTCGGTCTGGAGGTAGATGGCTTGCAGCGCTTCCAGGGTGTTCGGGTCCGGGTGTTCCCACATGCCCCTGTTGGCGGCTTCCAGCAGGCGTTCGGCGATGCCGTGGAGGGCCCAGGGGTTGGATTCCGTCATGAACTTCTGGTTCTCGGGGTCCATGACGTAGGTGGCGGCCAGTTGTTCGTACATCCAGTCCGCGACCACGCCGGTGGTGGCGTCGTAGCCGAAGAGGTAGTCGACGGTCGCGGCCAGTTCGAAGGCGCCCTTGTAACCGTGCTTGCGCATCGCGGAGAGCCAGCGGGGGTTGACCACCCGGGCCCGGAAGATCCGGTTGGTCTCCTCGTGGAGGGTCCTGGTCCGGACGTTCTCCGGGCGGGTGTTGTCGCCGATGTAGGCGGCCGGGGCCCTCCCGGTCAGGGCGCGGACCGTGGCGATCATGCCGCCGTGGTACTGGAAGTAGTCGTCCGAGTCGGCGATGTCGTGTTCGCGGGTGTCGATGTTCTTCGCGGCCACGGCGATGCGCTTGTAGGCCGTCTCCATGTCCGTCCGGGCTTCCGCGCCGTCGAGGTCGCGGCCGTAGGCGTAGCCGCCCCAGACCGCGTAGACCTCGGCCAGGTCGGTGTCGTCGCGCCAGTTGCGGCTGTCGATGAGCGGGAGGAGGCCCGCGCCGTAGGCGCCCGGCTTGCTGCCGAAGATGCGCAGGGTGGCGCGGCGGCGGTCGTTGTGCTCGGCCAGGTCCGCCCGGGTGTGGGCGCGGACGTAGTTGTCGGCGGGGGCCTCGTCGAGGTCGGCGACCAGTTGGACCGCGTCGTCGAGCAGGGCGACGACGTGGGGGAACGCGTCGCGGAAGAAGCCGCTGATGCGGACCGTGACGTCGATCCTGGGGCGGCCGAGTTCGGCGAGCGGGATCGGTTCGAGGCCGGTCACGCGGCGGGACTGGTCGTCCCAGGTGGGGCGGACGCCCATCAGGGCGAGCACCTCGGCGATGTCGTCGCCGGCGGTGCGCATGGCGCTGGTGCCCCAGACGGAGAGGCCGACGGAGGGCGGCCACTCCCCCGTGTCCTCGCGGTAGCGGGCGAGCAGGGACTCGGCCATGGCCTGGCCCGTCTCCCAGGCCAGGCGGGACGGGACGGCCTTGGGGTCCACGGAATAGAAGTTGCGGCCGGTGGGCAGGACGTTGACCAGGCCGCGCAGCGGGGAGCCGGACGGGCCGGCGGGGACGTAGCCGCCGTCCAGGGCGTGCAGGACGTTGGTCAGCTCGTCGGTGGTGCGGGCCAGGCGCGGGACGACCTCGTCGGCCGCGAACTCCAGGATCCTCGCCACATCCGGGTCCTCGGTGAGGGTGCGGGCGGTGGCGCGGTCCCAGCCGGTGTCCTCCATGGCCTGGACCAGGGCGCGGGCCTGGGCCTCGACCCGGTCGGTGGCGGCGCGGTCGGTGCTGTCCAGGCCCAGGGCCTCGCGCAGGCCGGGCAGGGCGGCGGTCTGCCCGCCCCACATCTGCCGGGCCTGGAGGATCGCCAGGACGAGGTTGACCCGGGCCTCCCCGGTGGGCGCCTGGCCGAGGACGTGGAGGCCGTCGCGGATCTGGACGTCCTTGATCTCGCACAGCCAGCCGTCGACGTGGAGCAGGAGGTCGTCGAACTCGGCGTCGTGCGGGCGGTCCTCCAGGCCGAGGTCGTGGTCCAGCTTGGCGGCCTGGATGAGGGTCCAGATCTGGGCCCGGACGGCGGGGAGCTTGGCCGGGTCCATCGCGGCGATGGCGCCGTGCTCGTCGAGGAGCTGTTCGAGCCTGGCGATGTCGCCGTAGCTGTCGGCGCGGGTCATCGGGGGCACGAGGTGGTCGACCAGGGTGGCGTGGGCGCGGCGCTTGGCCTGGGTGCCCTCCCCCGGGTCGTTGACCAGGAACGGGTAGATGAGCGGGAGGTCGCCCAGGGCCGCGTCGGGGCCGCAGGACGCCGACATGCCGGCGGTCTTGCCGGGGAGCCACTCCAGGTTGCCGTGCTTGCCCACGTGGACCACGGCGTCGGCGCGGAACTCCTCCTCGAGCCAGCGGTAGGCGGCCAGGTAGTGGTGGCTCGGGGGCAGGTCCGGGTCGTGGTAGATGGCGATGGGGTTCTCGCCGAAGCCGCGCGGCGGCTGCACCATGACCACGACGTTGCCGGAGCGCAGGGCGGCCAGGACGATGTCGGAGCCGTCCACGAAGAGGGTGCCCGGGGCCTCGCCCCAGTGGCGCTCCATGCCCTCCCTGAGGTCCTCCGGGAGCGTGTCGTACCAGGACCGGTAGCGGGTCGCGGGCAGGCGCACGGGGTTGCCCCGCAGCTGCTCCTCGGTCAGCCAGTCGGGGTCCTGGCCGCCGGCCGCGATGAGGGCGTGGATCAGGGCGTCGCCGTCCTGGTTCGCCACGCCGGGCAGGTCGTCGCCGATGTCGTAGCCGCGGTCGCGCAGCTCGGCGAGCAGGCGGACCACGCTGGCCGGGGTGTCGAGGCCGACGGCGTTGCCGATGCGGGAGTGCTTGGTCGGGTAGGCCGAGAGCATGACCGCGACGCGGCGCCGGGCCGGCGGGACGTGGCGGAGCCGGCCGTGGCGCACGGCGAGGCCGGCCACCCGGGAGGCGCGCTCGGGGTCGGCCACGTAGACGGTGAGGCCGTCCTCGTCGACCTCCTTGAACGAGAACGGGACGGTGATGATCCGGCCGTCGAACTCGGGGATCGCGACCTGGGTGGCCGTGTCCAGCGGGGACAGGCCGTCGTCGTTCTCGTCCCAGGCCGCGCGGCTGGTGGTCAGGCAGAGGCCCTGGAGGATCGGGACGTCGAGGGCAGCCAGGGCGCCCACGTCCCACGCGTCGTCGTCGCCGCCCGCCGAGGCGGTGGCGGGTTTGGTGCCGCCGGCGGCCAGGACGGTGACCACGAGGGCGTCGGCCTTGCGCAGCTCGGCCAGCAGGCCCTCGTCGGCGGAGCGCAGGGAGGCGCAGAAGAGGGGCAGCGGGGTGCCGCCCTTGGCCTCGATCGCGTCGCACAGGGCGTGCACGAAGGCGGTGTTCCCGGCCACGTGGTGGGCCCGGTAGTACAGAACGGCGACGGTGGGGCCGGTGCCCCGCCGCTCGCGGTCGAGCAACCCCCAGGTGGGGGCCGGTTCCGGGGCGCTGAAGCCGTGGCCGGTGAGCAGGACCGTGTCGGACAGGAAGTGGTGCAGCTGGGCGAGGTTGGTCGCACCGCCGTGGGCCAGGTAGGCGTGGGCCTCGGCGCAGACGCCGGCGGGGGCGGTCGACAGCTCCATCAGCTCGGCGTCGGGGTGCTGCTCACCGCCCAGCACGACGACGGGGCGCGGACCGGCCAGCAGCGCGTCCAGGCCCTCCTCCCACATGCGGCGGCCGCCCAGGATGCGCACGACGACCAGGTCCACGTCGCGCAGGAGGTCGGGCAGGTCGTCGGGGGCGGTGCGGGCCGGGTTGGCCAGGCGGTAGTCGGCGCCGCTCGCGCGGGCGGACAGCAGGTCCGTGTCGGAGGTCGACAGCAGCAGGATCACGTGCGGGCTCCATCCCTCGGGGGTCCTCGCCCCAGGTCGTAGGGTTCGGCGGGCGGAGTTCCTGACTCCCGGGAACCACTCCCGGTCACAGTGGCGGGACCGCGCCGGGTTCGCACCGGCTTCCTCCTGTTGCTTCGCCGTTCGGAAGTCACACTAGTTGGTGGCTTAGCATCCAGCCCATGTCCACCGATCGGGATCGCCCGGACGCCTGCCCCGGCGCCGTCGAGGTGCACCGCGCCGCCGACGGCGGGCTGGCGCGCGTGCGGGTGCCGGGCGGCACGCTGAGCGCCCGCCAGGTGGACGTGCTGCGGGGCGCGGCGGTGGAGCTGGGCGACGGCTTCCTGGAGCTGACCTCGCGGGCGAACGTGCAGCTCAGGGGCCTGGCCGACGGGGCCGAGCCGGAACTCGGGAGCCGGTTGCGCGAGGCCGGGTTGCTGCCCTCGGCGACCCACGAGCGGGTGCGCAACATCGTCGCCGACCCGCTGGCGGACAACCAGGCGCTGGTCGACGCGGTCGACGCGGCGCTGTGCGCGGTCCCGGAGCTGGCGGACCTGCCCGGCCGGTTCCTGGTCACTGTCGGTCACGGGGTCAGCGGGCTGGCGGGTGACGTCGGGCTGGTCGGTGACGCGTTGTTCCTGGCCGGGGTCGATTCAGGGGTGCGGGTGGACGACCCGGTGGCGGCGGTGGTGACGGCCGCGCGGCTGTTCCGGGAACTGCGCGGTACGGCCTGGCGGCTGTCCGAAGTGGACGGCGGTGTGGGGAAGATCACCGATGCGCTGGGCGGCGCGGGCGAGGAGCGGTTGCCCGCCCTGGTGACGCCCGTGGCGCCGGGCCCGGTCGGGTCCGCGGTCGTCGCCGGGGTGCCGCTGGGGCGGTGGGACGCCCGGCTGCTGGCCGGGGTTCCCGTCCGGGTGACGCCGTGGCGGAGCGTGGTCGTGCCGGTGGGCACGGACGTGGGAGGGATGTTCACCTCGGCCGACTCGCCGTGGCACGGGGTGAGCGCGTGCGCCGGGCGGCCGGGGTGCGCGAAGTCGTTGAGCGACGTGCGGGCCGATGTCACCCGGTGGGTCGGCACGCCGCACGCGGGCCGCGCGCACTGGTCGGGCTGCGCCCGGCGGTGCGGGCGACCGGCCGGGGACGTGGTGGAGTTCGTCGCCACCGGCGACGGGTACGAGGAGATCAGGTGACCAGCTACGTCAGGGACGGCGCGGAGATCTACCGCCGGTCGTTCGCCACCATCCGGGCCGAGGCCGACCTCGGGCGGTTCCCCGCGGACGTGGCGCGGGTGGTGGTCCGGATGATCCACGCGTGCGGCATGGTCGACCTCGTCGACGACGTGGACTTCTCGCCGCACGTGGTGCGCGCGGCGCGGGAGGCGCTGCTGGGCGGCGCCCCGGTGCTGTGCGACGCGCGGATGGTGGCCTCGGGCGTGACCCGGCGGCGGCTGCCCGCCGACAACGAGGTGCTGTGCCTGCTGGACGACCCCGGGGTGCCCGCGCTGGCCGCGGGGATCGGCAACACGCGCAGCGCGGCCGCGCTGGAGCTGTGGGGCGACCGGCTGGCCGGCGCGGTGGTGGCGATCGGCAACGCCCCCACGGCCCTGTTCCACCTGCTGGACCTGATCGCCGCGGGCGCGCCGACACCGGCGGCCGTGCTGGGCGTGCCGGTCGGCTTCATCGGCGCGGCCGAGTCGAAGGACGCCCTGGCGGACAACCGCCTGGGTCTGGAGTACCTGGTCGTGCGCGGGCGGCGGGGCGGCAGCGCCATCACCGCCGCGGCGGTCAACGCGATCGCGAGCGAGGAAGAATGACCGGCAAGCTCTACGGGGTCGGGGTGGGTCCGGGGGACCCGGAGCTGGTGACCGTCAAGGCGGCGCGGCTGATCTCCGAGGCGGACGTGGTGGTGTTCCACAGCGCGCGGCACGGCCGGAGCGTGGCGCGCCGGATCGCCGCGCCGTACCTGCGGCCGGGCCAGGTCGAGGAGCAGCTGGTCTACCCGGTGACGACCGAGGACTCGGACGACTACCAGGGCGAGATGGACGCCTTCTACGAGGAGTGCGCCCGGCGGCTGGCGGTCCACCTGGACGCCGGGCGCGTGGTGGTCGTGCTGGCGGCGGGCGACCCGTTCTTCTACGGCTCCTACATGCACCTGCACAAGCGGCTGGCGCACCGGTACGAGGCCGAGGTGGTGCCCGGGGTGACGTCGGTGAGCGCGGGCGCGGCGGTGCTCGGGCGGCCGCTGGTGGAGCGGGACGAGGTGCTGACCGTGCTGCCGGGCACGCTGCCCGCCGACGCGCTGGTGGAGCACCTGTCGGGTGGCGACCCGGTGGCGGTGGTGAAGCTGGGCCGGACCTTCCCGCAGGTGCGGGCGGCGCTGGAGCGGACCGGCCGGCTGGACGGGGCGTGGTACGTGGAGCGGGCCACCACCGGCGGGCAGCGCACCGCGCCGCTGTCCGAGGTGGACGCCGACAGCGTGCCCTACTTCTCGCTGGCGCTGCTGCCCAGCAAGGGTCAGCGGCGGCGGGAGGCCGTCGGCGAGGTCGTCGTGGTCGGGCTCGGCCCGGCCGGGCCGGAGTGGCTGACGCCGGAGGCGCGGCGGGCGCTGACCGAGGCCGACGACCTGGTGGGTTACGTGACGTACCTCGACCGGGTCAACGCCGGGCCGCGGCAGCGGGTGCACGCCTCGGACAACAGGGTGGAGTCCGAGCGGGCCGCGTTCGCCCTGGACCTGGCCAGGCGCGGGCGGCGGGTCGCGGTGGTCTCGTCCGGCGACCCGGGCGTGTTCGCGATGGCCAGCGCGGTGCTGGAGGTCGCGGACGAGGAGCAGTTCGCGGGCGTGCCGGTGCGCGTGCTGCCGGGGCTGACCGCGGCGCACGCGGTGGCCAGCCGGGTGGGCGCGCCGCTCGGGCACGACTACTGCGTGGTGTCGCTGTCGGACCGGCTCAAGCCGTGGGACGTGATCGAGGGGCGGCTGGAGGCGGCGGCGCGGGCGGACCTGGTGCTGGCCCTCTACAACCCGGCGTCGAAGACCCGGACCTGGCAGGTGGAGTCGACGCGGGAGGTGCTGCTGCGGCACCGGTCCCCGGACACGCCGGTGGTGATCGGGCGTGACGTGGGCGGTCCGGAGGAGGAGGTGCGGGTGGTGCGCCTGGCCGACCTCGACGCGTCCACCGTGGACATGCGGTGCCTGCTGCTGGTCGGTTCCTCGCAGACCCGGTGGACCGCGCGCGGCGCGGTGTTCACCCCGCGCCGCTACCCCCGGTGAGCCGGGCCACGGCCTCCGCGACCGTCTCGACCAGCGGCGCGTCGGGCGCGGGCGGGCGGCGCACCACGACGACCGGCAGGCCGAGGTGACGGGCCGCGGTCAGCTTGGCGGCCGTCATCGGGCCGCCGCTGTCCTTGGTGACCAGGACCTCGACGGCGTGCTCGCGCAGCAGCGCCAGCTCGCCCTCGACGGTGTAGGGGCCGCGGTCGAGGACCAGGGTCAGGCCGGGGGCCGGGTCGTCGGGCGGGTCGACGGTGCGGGCCACGCCGGTGGTGAAGTGGGCCAACTCCCGGCGGCCGGTGGTGATCAGGGCGCGCCGGCCCCGCACCGCCGCGGCCGCCGCGGCGGCGTCGTCCACGTAGGTCCAGCCCTCCTGCGGCGGCCACGGCGGGCGGCGCAGGACGAGCAGCGGCGTGCCCGTCTCCGCGGTGGCGGCCACGGCGTTGGCGGTGATGCGCTCCGCGAACGGGTGGGTGGCGTCCACGACCGCGTCGACGCGCTCGGCGCGCAGGTAGGCGACCAGGCCCGGCACCCCGCCGAACCCGCCGACGCGCACCTCCCCGGGCGGCAGCCGCGGCGCGCTCACCCGGCCGGCGAGCGAGGAGATCACCCGGACGCCGACCAGCTCGCCGGTGAGGGCGCCGGCGAGCTCGCGGGCCTCCCCGGTGCCACCCAGCACCAGCACGGTCCTCACGGCTGCTGCATCCTGTCGTCGTGAGCACGGACCTGCGCTTCGGCTGGACCACCGGCGCCTGCGCGACCGCCGCGACCACCGCCGCCTACACGGCGCTGCTCACCGGCGAGTTCCCGGACCCGGTGGGGATCGTGCTGCCCAAGGGGCAGACGCCGGCCTTCGCGCTGGCCCGGGAGGAGCTGGGCGAGGGGTTCGCCGCCGCCTTCGTGGTCAAGGACGCGGGCGACGACCCGGACGTCACGCACGGCGCGCTGGTCGGCTCGACGGTGCGGCGCGGCGAGCCGGGCACCGGGGTGGTGTTCCGCGCCGGGTCGGGCGTGGGCACGGTGACCAAGCCGGGCCTGCCGCTGGAGGTCGGCGAGCCCGCGATCAACCCCGTGCCGCGCCGGATGGTGCGCGAGCACGTCGAGCGGGTGGCGCGCGAGCACGGCGGCAGCGGCGACGTGGTGGTGGAGATCTCCGTGGCGCACGGCGAGGAGCTGGCGCGCCGCACCTGGAACCCCCGGCTGGGCATCCTGGGCGGGCTGTCGATCCTGGGCACCACCGGGATCGTGGTGCCGTACTCGTGCTCGGCGTGGATCGACAGCATCCGGCGCGGGGTGGACGTGGCGCGGGCCGCCGGCCGCACGCACGTCGCCGGCTGCACCGGCAGCACGTCGGAGCGGGTCGCGGCGGAGCTGCACGGGCTGCCCGAGGACGCGCTGCTGGACATGGGCGACTTCGCCGGGGCGGTGCTGAAGTACCTGCGGCGCCACCCCGTGCCGCGGCTGACCGTGGCGGGCGGCATCGGCAAGCTGTCCAAGCTCGCCGACGGGCACCTGGACCTGCACTCGGGCCGGTCGCAGGTCGACCTGGGCTTCCTGGCCTCGCTGGTGGGCGATGCCGAGGTGGCCGCGCGGGTGCGGGGGGCCAACACGGCGCTGGGCGCGCTGCGGGTGTGCCAGGAGGTCGGGGTGCCGCTGGGCGACCTGGTGGCGGCGCGGGCGAAGGCCGTCGCGGACGGGGTGCTGCGGGGCGCGCCGGTGGCCGTGGACGTGGTGGTGATCGACCGGGCGGGGACGGTCGTGGGGCGGGCGGGTCACGAGCGGCAACGGTCGGCCGAGTAGAGGTGGCTGTCGGGGAACCCCTCGGCGGCCAGCACCCGGCCCACCACGATCACGGCGGTGCGCCTGATCCCGGCGGCCAGCACCTGGTCGGCGATGGTGGCCAGGGTGCCCCGCAGGACCTCCTCGTCGGCGCGGCTGGCCCGCGCCACCACGGCCACCGGGCAGTCCGGGCCGTAGTTCGGCAGCAGGTCGGCCACCACCTCGGTGATCCGCTGCACGGCCAGGTGCAGCACCAGCGTCGCGCCCGACCGGCCGAGCGAGCCGAGATCCTCCCCCGGCGGCATGGGGGTGGCGCGCGCGGCGGTGCGGGTGAGCACGACGGTCTGCCCCACGCCGGGCACGGTCAGCTCCCGGTTGAGCGCCGCGGCGGCGGCCGCGAAGGCGGGCACGCCCGGGGTCACGTCGTAGGGGATGCCCAGGGCGTCGAGGCGCCGCGCCTGCTCGGCCACCGCGCTGAACACCGACGGGTCGCCGGAGTGCAGGCGGGCCACGTCGTGGCCGGCGGCGTGCGCGGCGGCCAGCTCGGCGACGATCTCGTCCAGGGTGAGCGACGCGGTGTCCACCAGGCGCGCGTCCGGCGGGCAGTGCGCCAGCACCTCGGTGGGCACGAGCGCGCCCGCGTACAGGCACACGGGCGCCTCCGCGAGCAGGCGGGCGGCGCGCAGCGTCAGCAGGTCGGCCGCGCCGGGGCCCGCGCCGATGAAGTGGACGGTCACCGGTCCTCCTCCGTCATGGGGTCCTCCGCCACGGGGTCCTCCTTGGTCACGGCCCAGGTGGTCACGGGCAGGTGCGGTCGCCACGCGGTGAAGCCGCCGACGGGCGCGGCGCGGCTGACCTCGACGCGGGTGAGCTCGCCGCCCAGGCGCGCCCGCCAGCGGGTCAGGACGGCCTCGGACTCCAGGGTGACGGCGTTGGCGACCAGGCGGCCGCCCGGCCGCAGCGCCGCCCAGCAGCGCTCGACCACGCCGGGCGCGGTCAGGCCGCCGCCGACGAACACGGCGTCCGGCGGCTCCAGCTCCCCGGGGTCCAGGACGGCGGGCGACTCCCCCACCACGACGCGCAGGCCGGGCACGCCCAGGGCGGTGGCGTTGCGGGTGACGCGGGCGGCGCGCCCGGGGTGCCGCTCGACCGCGACCGCGCGGCACGCCGGGTGGGTCCGGCACCACTCGACGGCGATGCTGCCCGCGCCCGCGCCCACGTCCCACAGCAGCTCGCCGGGGCGCGGGGCGAGCAGCGCCAGCGACACCGCGCGCACCTCGCGCTTGGTCAGCTGGCCGTCGTGCTCGTAGGTGTCGTCGGGGCGGCCCGGGGTGGTCGACGCGCCGTCGCGGCCGCACTCCAGGGCCAGCACGTGCAGCGGGTCGGCGGCGGCGAGGTCGTGGTGGACGCGCTCGCGCGGGCCGCCGAGCTGCTCCAGGACGGTGATCCGGGCGTCCGGGGCCAGGGCCGCGACCTCGGCGGGCGAGCCGCCGAGCACCAGGACGCGCCGGCCGGGGTGCAGGTGCGGCACGAGCAGCGCGGCGGGCTTGCCGACCAGGCTGACCACCGCCACCCCGTCCAGCGCCCAGCCCAGCCGCGCGCAGGCCAGCGAGGCCGACGACGGGTGCGGCACGGCGCGCACCCGCTCGGCGCCCACCAGCCGGACCAGGGTGGAGCCGATGCCGTGGAACATCGGGTCGCCGCTGGCCAGCACGACGATCCGGCGGTCCCCGTGGCGGCTCAGCAGCCCCGGCAGGGCGGGCAGCAGCGGCGAGGGCCACGGCACCCGCTCGGCGTCGCCGGGGACGAGGTCGAGCTGGCGGGCGCTGCCCACCAGGACCTGACAGGAGGCGATCTCGCGGCGGGCGGCGGGAGCGAGCCCGTCCCACCCGTCGGCGCCGATGCCGACGACGGTGACCGGGGCGCTCACACCGTGCCCAGCACGCGGGTCACGACGATCTCGATGACCACCCGCTCGGGGTTGGGGCGGGGGGTGCGGTAGCGCCGCGCGTACCGCTGCTCGGCGTCCGCGACCGCCCCGGGCTCGCGGCGGACGGTGGCCCGGCCCTCCAGCGTGGACCAGCGCGCGCCGTCGACCTGGCACACCGCGACGGCCGCGCCCGCCTCGCCGGCGGCCAGGACGTGGCGGACCTTGGTCGAGCCGCCCGAGGTGATCACCCGCGCGGTGCCCGTGCCCACGTCCAGGGTGACGCCGACCGGCACGACGTGCGGCGTGCCGTCCCGCCGGACCGTGGTCAGCGTGCACAGGTGGCGCTCGGTCCAGAACGCGCGGAAGTCCTCGCCCTTGGTCGACAACATGGGTGCATCATGCGGCACGCCCCGGCTAAGGTGGAAAACGTGACACGTCGATTCAGCCGCCCCCGGCCGGGAGACCCGGTCGTCGGGGCCCGCGGCGTGCGCTGAAGTCCACGCGGTCCCGTCGGCGGACCGGCCAGGGGGTGCACCCCGCACCGTCCAGCCGACTCCCCCGAAAGGGACACCGCGATGATCCGCGACCTCAGCGACCCCGCCTCCGGGGCGCACGCCGTGCAACTGCTGCTCGACGAGATCCTGGCCGCCCTGCCGGTGGCCGACGTGCGCGTCCGGCGGGATCCCCCGGACGTGTCGATCGACGACAACTACACCGCGCTGGGCTACCCGCCGGACGCGGTCACCCGTGACGCCCGCTACACGCGCTACACCACCGAGGGCCGGATGCTGCGCAGCCACACCACGGCCATGGTGCCGCCCGCGCTGCGCCTGCTGGGCGCCACCGACGACTGGGACGACGTGGTGCTGGCGTGCGTCGGCGTGGTGCACCGGCGGGACGCGGTCGACCGGGTGCACTCGGGCACGCCGCACCAGCTCGACCTGTGGCGGATCTCCCACCACGAGGCGTCGCTGGACGAGCTGGTGGGCGCGGTGCTCGCGGCGGCGGTGCCGGGCCTGCCGCACCGCGCCACACCCGCCACCCACCCGTACACCACGGCCGGTCGGCAGGTGGACGTGCTGGTGGACGGCCGGTGGCTGGAGGTCGCCGAGTGCGGCGTGGCGGCCCGGCACGTGCTGGACCGGGCCCGGCTGCCCCGCGAGGTGCGCGGCCTGGCCCTGGGGCTGGGGCTGGACCGGCTGCTGATGCTGCGCAAGGGCGTGCCGGACATCCGGTTGCTGCGCTCCACCGAGCCCCGGGTGGCCGCGCAGATGCTCGACCTCGCGCCGTACCGGCCGGTGTCGCGGCACCCGGCGATCACCCGGGACCTCTCGGTGGCCGTCGCGGCGGACGCCGACGCCGAGACCCTCGGCGACGCGGTCCGGGCGGTCGTGGGCGACCTGGCAGAGGAGGTGCTGGTGGTGGGCGAGACCCCGGTGGCCGGGCTGCCGCCGGCGGCGGTGGCCCGGCTGGGGGCGCGCCCCGACCAGAAGAACGTGCTGCTGCGCCTGGTGCTGCGCCACCCGACCCGCACCCTGACCGACGAGGAGGCGAACGCCGCGCGGGACGCCGCGCACGCCGCGGTGCACGAGGGCGATCAGCCCCTGACCTCGTTGAGGTAGTTGTAGATCGTGTACCGGGTGACGCCGAGCACGCCCGCCAGGTGGTCCACGGAGTCCCGGATGAGGAACAGCCCCGCCTCGTCGAGCACGCGCACCACCTGCGACTTGTGGGACTTCTTCATCAGCTCCACCGGCACGCCGACCGCGTCGACGGCGCGTTCGACGAGCAGGCGCTGGAGGGTGTCGACGTCACCGGGGAACGCCTCGACGGCGCGCCCCGGGCCGGGCGCGCCGTTCCCGGGGTTGCGGGGCTCGGGCCGGCCGTTGCCCGGGTTGCCGTCCACCGGGTTGCCGGGCCCTGGATTGCCGTCCACCTGGTTGCCGGGCCCCGGGTCGCCGGGCCCCGGGTCGCTGTTGACGCACAGGCAGCCGACCGCCACCCCGCGCTCGTCGCGCAGGAACACCGTGGACGAGCGGATCACCCGGCCGTCGGGGGCGTAGGTCTCGTAGCCGGCGAGGTCCTGGGTGGTGCCCCGGCGGACCAGGCCCAGCAGCAGGTCGGTCATCGGCCCGCCGACCGCGCGGCCGGTCAGGTCGCCGGCGATGGCGACGATCGAGTTCGGCAGGGCGCCGAGGTCGTGCAGCACGACCTCGGTGCCCGGCCCGAGCGCCGCGGCCAGGCTGTTGACCGTGGGGACGAGGGCGGTGAGCACGTCGTGGGTGACGGGGGGCGCGGCGACCGCCCGGGGTCTCGGCCCGGCCAGCCCCTTCAGCGCGGCGGCGAACCGCTCGACCGTGCCGGGGGTGGTGGAGGCGTGCGGTGAGACGCGCACGTGCTCCGGTCGCACGGTCGCGGTCACGCCCGCCTCGGCCAGCGCCGCGCCGACCACCGGCGACGGCAGGTCGGGCAGGGTGAAGGCCAGGATGCCCGCGTGCCGGTCGGTCGCGCGCACCACCTCGCCGCCCGCCTCCCGGACCGCCTCGGCCAGCGCGCCCGCCTGCTCGGCGACCCGCCGGTCGAGCGCCGCCACGCCGGCCAGCTCGACCAGCTCCAGCGCCGTGGCCAGCGCACCGGCGGCGACCGGGCTGAGGTTGGTGATCGACCAGCCCGCCGCGCCCTCGCCCACCGGGTGGACGGCGTTGTCGAACAGGCCGGGGTCCTCGGCGCCGGTCCAGCCGGACAGCACCGGGTCCAGGCGCTCCAGGGCGCGGTCGGACAGCGCCAGGAAACCGGTGGACCAGCCGGCGCGCAGCCACTTCTGGCCACCGACCACCAGCACGTCGGCCGCCTCCCACGGCTCGTCGACCACGCCGAAGCCCTGGATGCCGTCCACCACCAGCAGCCGGTCGCCCACCACCTCGCGCAGCGCGGCGAGGTCGGCGCGGTGGCCGGTGCGGAAGTCCACGGCGCTGACCGACACCGCGCGCACCTCCGGGGTCAGCGCCGCGCGCACCGCCCCGGGCGTCACCGGACCGGGGGGCAGCCAGGTCACGTCCACGCCGGGCGAGCGCACCCACGGGTAGGTGTTGGCCGGGAACTCCCCCGCCGACACCAGCACCCCGCCGGACAGCCCGAGCGCCACCTGGAACAGGCCGGTGCTGGTGTTGGGCAACAGGGTCACGTGGTCGGTGTCGCCCCGGCAGAGCCGCGCCGCGGCGGCCTTGGCGCGCAGCTCCTGGCGCATCAGGTCGTCCACCGTGGACGGCCCGGCGGCCGCCGAGACCTCCAGCAGCCGGGTCGACGCCTCCACCACGGCGTGCGAGGGCGGCCCGAACCGGGCGAAGTCCAGGTACCCCTCCGGCTCGTGGAACTGGACGAGGTAGGAGGACGGGACGCGCGTGGCCACTAGAGCACCTTCGCGAGGAACTGCCGCGTGCGCTGCCGCTGCGGGTCGTCCAGCACCTGCGCGGGCGGCCCCGCCTCGACCACCGCGCCGTCGACGAGGAACACCACCTGGTCGGCGACCTGCCGGGCGAACCCGATCTCGTGCGTGACCACGACCATGGTCATGCCGTCGCGGGCGAGGTCGGTCATCACGTCGAGCACCTCGCCCACCAGCTCGGGGTCCAGCGCCGAGGTGGGCTCGTCGAACAGCATCAACTTCGGCCGCATGGCCAGCGCGCGGGCGATGGCCACGCGCTGCTGCTGGCCGCCGGACAGCCGGTGCGGGTAGGCGTCGACCTTGTCGGCGAGGCCGACGCGGGTCAGCAGCGCCCGCGCCTGCTCGACCGCCTCCCGGCGCGGCCGGCGCAGCACCCGGACCGGGCCCTCGGCCACGTTCTCCAGCGCCGTGCGGTGCGGGAACAGGTTGAACCGCTGGAACACCATGCCGATGTCGCGCCGCTGCCGGGCGACCTCGCGCTCCGGCAGCTCGTGCAGCCTCCCGCCGCGCTCGGCGAAGCCGACCGGCGTGCCGTCGACCCAGATGCGGCCCGCGTCGATGGTCTCCAGGTGGTTGACGCACCGCAGGAAGGTGGACTTGCCCGCGCCCGAGGGCCCGAGCAGGCACACCACCTCGCCGGCGGCGACCTCCAGGTCGACGCCGCGCAGCACCTCGGCCGCGCCGAAGGACTTCCGCACGCCGACCGCGCGCACCAGGCTCACCGGACCGTCCCCCTGCCGTAGTAGCGCTCCAGGAAGTGCTGCCCGACGCTCGCCAGGCTGACCACCACCATGTACCAGGCGGCCGCCGCCAACAGCGTCTCCATGACCTGGAGGTTGCGCGAGGCGATGTTGTTGGCCGCGTGGATCAGCTCCAGGAAGCCGATGACCGAGGCCATGGACGTGCCCTTGAGCATGTTGACGAAGTTGTTGCCGGTCGGCGGGATGATCACCCGCATGGCCTGCGGCAGCACCACGCGCCGCAGCGTGGTGGCGGGCGTCATGCCGATGGCCTTCGCGGCCTCGACCTGCCCGTGGTCCACGCTGGTCAGGCCGGCCCGCACGATCTCGGCCATGTAGGCGCTCTCGTTGAGGCCCAGGCCGAGCAGCGCCGCCACGAACGCGGTGACCAGGACGTTGGTCTTCTCCTCGTAGAGGCCGAAGATCGAGATGTGCTCGAACACCAGCGCCAGGTTGAACCACAGCAGGATCTGGAGCAGCACCGGCAGGCCGCGGAACAGCCACACGTAGCCGGCGGCGAACCAGCGGGCGACCGGGTTGGGCGAGCGCCGCAGCAGCGCGATGCCCACGCCGAGCACGATCGCGCCCGCCTGGGCGACCACCGCGAGCACGACCGTGTTCACCAGGCCGCGCAGCATGATCTCGTGGGTGAAGAAGCCGGGCACGGCCGCGTAGTCGATCCGGGCGCCGGCCAGCGCCCAGGTCAGCGCGCCGAGCAGGGCGAGGATCACCGCGCCGCCGACCCAGCGGCCCCAGTGGCGCAGCGGGACGACGGTCAGGTCGTCGGTCCGCGGGTCAGCCGCCATTGACCGTCGCCTGCTCCACCGCGCCCCGGGCGACGTCCCACGCGTCGAGGACCCGGGTGTAGGTGCCGTCCTCGATCAGGGCCTGGAGGGCCCCGCGGAGGGCTTCGGTGAGTTGGGGGTTGCCCTTGGCGACGCCGATGCCGTAGGGGCCGCCGTTGATCGGCTCCAGGTCGACGACCTCGAAGAACTCGCCGTCACCCGCGGTCTTGGCGACGTAGACGGCGGTGGGCAGGTCGTTGAGGATGGCGGCCACCCGGCCGGTGCGCAGCTGGTTCTGGTTCTGCGTGTCGCTGTCGGTGGCGGTCACCTGGATGGCGTCCCCGGACAGGCACCGGTGCTCCTTGGCGAAGGTCTCCTGGCTGGAGCCCAGGTTGACCGCGACGGACTTGCCGCACAGGTCGTCCGGGCCCTTGACGCCCTCCGGGTTGCCCTTCTGCACCATGATCGTGATGCCGGAGGTGAAGTAGTCGACGAAGTCGATCGCCTCCTGCCGCTCGGCGGTGTCGTTCATCGCGGCCATGGTCACGTCGATCCGGCCCGCCTGGAGGCCGGTGATGAGCGAGCCGAACGCCATGTCCTGGTGCTCGACGGCCAGGCCGAGCTTGGCCCCGACCGCCTTGACCAGGTCGACCTCGGAGCCGACCGGGGTCTTGCCGTCGGCGGCGTAGAAGTTGTTCGGCGGGTTCTGCACGTTCGAGCCGACGCGGAGCTTCCCGGCCTGCCGGATGTCCTCGGGCAGGGCGGCCGCGAGGGCGTCGTCGCGGGTGACGGCCGCCACGATCGCCGCGGTGTCGGGGAGGTCGCCGGCCCCCGGGGACTCACCGCCCGGGGCGTTCCCCTCCGGCGACGTACCGCACGCGACCAGCGCGAACAGGGACAGGGCGACGGCTGCGGTCCGGCGCACGGGACACCTCCTGGCGATGGGGTGCCCCGAAAGCTACAACGTCCTGTTGAAGACGTCTACAAGTTGTTGAAGGGAATGCTCGGCGTGTCCGTTTCGTTGAGCGGGGTACCAGGGGTGTGATCCCCTGAGTCAACACCGAGGAGGACCTATGACCACCGTGGAGCTGACCGCGGAGAACTTCGACGAGGTTGTCGGCGGCTCCGAGATGGTCCTGGTCGACTTCTGGGCGGCCTGGTGCGGCCCGTGCCGCCAGTTCGCGCCGGTCTACGAGAAGTCCGCCGAGAAGCACGCCGACATCGTGTTCGGCAAGGTCGACACCGAGGCGCAGCAGCAGCTCGCCGCCGCGTTCCAGATCCGCTCGATCCCGACGCTGATGATCGTGCGCGACGGCGTGGTGCTCTACGCGCAGCCCGGCGCCCTGCCGGAGGCGGCCCTGGAGGACCTGATCGAGCAGGCGCGCAAGGTCGACATGGACGAGGTGCACAAGCAGGTCGCCGACCAGAAGGCGGAGCAGGGGTCGTCCTGATCCCCCTCGGTCGGCGACCCGCCAGCGGGCCCTAGTCGCCGTCCATCGCACGCGTGTCGCGGGGCGGGGCCACCGGGTCCTGCCCCGTCGACTCACCGGTCTCCATCCGCCGCCCGCGCTCCAGCTCGGCGTCCAGCTCCGCGCCCAGCAGCAGCATCAGGTTCGAGATCCACAGCCACACCAGGAAGATGATCACACCGGCCAGTGAGCCGTAGGTCTTGTTGTACGAGGCGAAGTTCGCCACGTACAGCGCGAAGCCCGTCGAGGCCGCCACCCAGGCCAGCACGGCCAGCAGACCGCCCGGCGTGATCCACAGGAAGCTCGGCTGCCGCACGTTCGGCGAGGCCCAGAACAGCAGCCCGACCGCGGCGCCGGCCAGCAGGAACAGCACGGGCCACTTGGCGATGTCCCACACCGTGACGAACGTCGAGCCCAGGCCCAGCAGGTCGCCCAGCCACTGCGCCACCCCGCCGGTGAGCGTGACGCCCAGCGCGGTCAGCGCGAGCAGCACCACCACGCCGACGGTCAGCCCCAGCCGCAGCGGGACGACCTTCCAGAACGGGCGGCCCTCCTCCACGTCGTAGATCGAGTTCGCGGCGCGCATGAACGCGCCCACGTAGCCCGAGGCCGACCAGAGCGCGGTCACCAGACCGACGATCGCCAGCAGCCCGCTCGCCCGCGACTGCTGGAGGTTCCGGATCGCGTCCTCGATGAACGTCTTGGCCTCACCCGGCCCCAGCACGTCCAGGCTGTCCACAATGGTCTGCGTCGCGTTCGGCCCGAGCAGGCCCAGCACCGAGGTCAGCAGCAGGAGGCCGGGGAACAACGACAGCACCGAGTAGTAGGTCAGCGCCGCCGCCCAGTCGGTCAGGTTGTCGTCGTTGAACTCCTTGGCCGTCCGCTTCAGCACGGCCCACCAGGAGCGCTTCGGCAACTGGGTCGGTGCGTCGGGTGCTCGTGTCGCCATGGCCGTCGGTTTCCCCCGAAGACGGGGCGTACACCCGGGGCTTTTTGGGTATGCCCGGGAGCGAGTGAGAGGAGAGGGCCATGGACCACGTCGCCACCGACCGCGAACCGTCCACCGCCGAACTGGTGAGCCGGCTCTCGGAGCAGGTGAGCAGGCTCGCCCGGGACGAGATCCGGCTGGCGGGCGCCGAGATGCGCGAGAAGGGCAAGCGCGTCGGCGCGGGCGCGGGGCTGCTGGGCGGCGCGGGCGTGCTGGCCTGGTTCGGCCTCGGCGCGGTCATCGCCGGCCTGGTGCTGCTGCTGGCCACGGTCTGGCCCGCGTGGGTCGCGGCGTTCGTCGTCGCGCTGGCCGTGTTCGCGATCGCCGGTGTGCTCGCCCTGGTGGGCCGCCGGCAGATCGAGCGCGGCACCCCGCCCCTGCCGGAAGAGGCCATCTCGAACGTCAAGCAGGACATCGCCACCGTGAGCGAGAGGGCACACCGATGAGCGGCCCGAAGAAGGACACCGGACCGACCGACCCGGACGAGCTGCGCGCCGACGTCGAGGAGACCCGGCGCGAGCTGGGCGAGACCGTGGAGGCGCTGGCGCACAAGGCGGACGTGCCCGGTCGGGTCAAGGAGAAGGCGCACGAGGGAGTGGAGAAGGTGAAGGAGACCGCGACGCGGGCCAACGCGGCGGTGACGGCGGCGGCGGGCAAGACGGCCGCCGCGGTCGGCCACGCGAAGGACGAGGCGGGCCGGAAGGCGGACCGGGCCGGGGCCGCGGCGGGCACCGCCGTCGGCGCCGCGGGCGCCGCGACCGGGGAGAAGGCGGCCGAGGTCGGCGAGAAGACCGGCGCGGTCGCGGCCCAGGTCGGGGAGAAGGCGAGCGCCGTGGCCGGCCAGGTCGGCGAGAAGGCGAGCGCCGTGGCCGGCCAGGTCGGGGAGAGGGCGAGCGCCGTGGCCGAGCAGGTGACCGAGAAGGCCGGCGTGGTCGCCGCGCAGGTGGGCGAGAAGGCCACCGCGGTGGCCGGGCAGGCGACCGTCGTCGCGGGCCAGGTGAGCGAGAAGGCGACCGTCGTGGCCGGCCAGGTCGGCGAGAAGGCGAGCGCCGTGGCCGGCCAGGTGAGCCAGAGGGCGAGCCGGGCGGTCGAGCAGCTGCCGCCGACCGTGCAGCAGCGCGTCGAGCAGGGCAGGCGGCACCCGGCCGCGGTCGTGGCGGGCGCGGTGGCGCTCGTGGTGGTGCTGTGGAAGCTCGCGCGGCGGGGGCGGTGACCGTGAACAAGCTCCTCTACCGCCCGCTGGGCCTGCTGTTCGGCGTGCTCGGCGGCGCCGCGGCCAGCGCGGTGTTCGGCCAGGTGTGGAAGGTCATCACGGGCACGAAGGAAGCCCCCACCGCGACCCAGAGGGACCGCGGGTGGGGCGAGGTGCTGCTGGCCGCGGCCGTCCAGGGCGCCATCTTCGGCGTGGTGAGGGCCGCGATCGACCGGGGTGGCGCGGCCGGTTACGAGAAGGTCGTCGGCGAGTGGCCGGGCGACACCAACAAGCACGACGGCAAGTGAGTCGCCCGGCGGGAGCCGCCTAGTCCGGCGGCTCCCGCCGACGTCCGCGCCGCTCGTCCTCGTCGAGGAACTGCTCCGGGTCCACGTCGAGGTCGGGCGGCTCCGGCGTGCCGGGTGAACGGGGCGGGTCCGGGTTGAGGGGTCGTTCCTCCGGTTCGGTCATGCCGACGAGGTACCCACCCCGGGGGTGTTGAACCTCCGCCTCAGAAGCGCGGGGGCCGCTTCTCCAGGAACGCCGCCACGCCCTCCGCGTACTCCGCGCTGTGCACGGCCTCGTCGTAGAGCGCCCGCACCGCGTCGTCCTCGTCGTGGTGGCCCTCGGTGATCCGGTTGACGATGTGCTTGGCGCCGCGCACGCTCACCGGGGCCCGCGAGGCGATGGTCCCGGCCAGCTCCGCGACCCGCGCCCCCAGCTCCTCCACCGGGTGCACCTCGTTGACCAGGCCGATGCGCAGCGCGGTGGCCGCGTCGATGATCTCGCCGCCGAACAGGATCTGCTTGGCCCACGCCGGGCCGACCGCGTCGACCAGCTGCCGGGTGGACAGGAAGTTGTAGACGATGCCGAGCTTGGCGGGCGTGATGCCGAACCGGGCGTCCGCGGCGGCCAGCCGCAGGTCGCAGGCGAGCGCGACCTCGCAGCCGCCGCCGATGCAGAACCCGGTGATCGCGGCGATGGTGGGCTTGCCGAGCGTGACGATGGACCGCTCCCCCGCGTGGACGGCCTCGCTGTAGCGGGCCGCGCCGTCCGCCCCGCTGCGCAGCGCGGAGAACTCGCTGATGTCGGCGCCCGCCGAGAAGTGCTCGCCGCCCCGGACCACCAGCACGCGCACCGCGTCGTCGTCCCGGACCCGGGCCAGCAGGCCGGGCAGCGCCGACCACATCTCGTAGCTCAGCGCGTTGCGCTTGGCCGGGCGGTCGATGGTCAGCGTGGCGACCGGACCCGCGGTGTCGAGCCTCAACGTCATCCCCGGAGGGTATGTCCCGGTGGCCCGTGGCCGGGCGTGAGCGCGCTCACGCGAGCGCCCGGAGGGCCGGGCCGGCCGGTGCCCCGCATCGCCCCATCCCGCAGCGCCCCCATCTCGCAGCGCCGCGCCGCGCCGAGCAGCGCCGACCGGGGCCAGATCCGGGGCGACCAGCGGCGCGGCCGGCAGGGCGCGGCACGCTCCCGGTGGCGCGGCACGCCACCGGGAGCCCCGGGACCCGCGGCACCTCCGCGACCGGCGGGGCCGGGTGGTGCGGAGGTGCGCGGTCGTGCGGCGCGGCCCGGTTACTGCCGGTACTGGTTACTGCCGGTACTGGTTCCGGGTGTACGTGAGGCTGAAGTCACCGCGGTTCGCGAAGTACACCGAGACCAGGTACGCCGGGTCGGTCGCGAGCAGGCCGCGCTGGAGGTCGCCGCCGTCGTTGCCGTCGTCCCAGCCCCACGCCGAGTTGGCCGCGTTGTCCTTGCCGTTGTCGCCGCGGAAGGTGCCCCAGCTCGCGAAGGTCGCGGTGTTGTTCCGCTGCGCCCACAGGCCGGCCGGGGCGAAGGTGTCGACGAGGCGGTAGCCGACCGAGCGGTCGTTGCCGCCCGACGGGACCTCGCCGGCCGCCGCGGGCACGTAGACCACGCCGTCGCCGCCGGGGAACTCCGCGCCGTTCCACGCGTACAGGCCGTGGCCCTTGGCCTCCTGGCGGGTGGTGGGCCGGTGGCCCTGGAGCCGCAGCGTGCCGTCCACTCCCTCCCGGCCCGAGGTGAAGGTGCTGCCGGGGGCGACGTAGGAGTAGAAGTCGCTGTGCGCCACCGTGACCACGGCTTCGAGCCGGCCGTAGGTCGAGCCGTCCTTGCGGACGGTGGCCAGCAGCCCCTCCATGTCGTTCTCGTGGGTGGTCAGCCCGAACGGGTCGGGCGCGTCGTCCCAGTCGCGCGGGTGGTAGAAGCCGTAGACGAGGAACCAGTGCGTCGAGGTCTCGGCGACGGAGTAGTAGGCCGCGCCGGTGAGCCGGGCGAGCGAGTCGTCCTGGGCCTCCCAGTTGTTCTGCGCGTTCCAGTCGCCATCGAAGTCCACAGTGGACAGGTAGTCGGCGTCATAATCCGAGGAGTCCGTGTCCTGGTGGTGGACCGGGGCCCAGTGGTTGGCCAGGTCCGCGTCGCTCACCGCGTGGGCGGCGGGCGCGGTCAGGAACGCCGGGAGCGCCAGCGCGGCGGCCAGGGCCGCGGCGAGCTTGCGTGCGGGGGTCATGCTCCACCTCTTCGTCAGGGTTTCCCGTCGGAGCCAACGGGCCGTCCGGAACCCTGGGGTGAAGCGCCGGCCAACACAAGACGTTGATCAGGTGATCGTTATCGGGAATCCCGTTGCCAGTCCTCGACAACCTTGATGAGCACGCCCTGTTCCACCGGATCGGCGGTTGCGCGCAGCCGGTCGCGCAGGGCGGGCAGCAGCGCGGCGGAGTGGGGGCGCATGGCCGCGAGGACGTCCTCCAGCAGGGGCAGCCGCCACGCCTCGTCGGCCCGGCGGTGCAGCGAGAGCCCGAGCCGGGGCCCGGTCAGCCGGTCGAGCAGCGGCGCGACGGCGCGTTCGTCGCCGAGGGCGGCGAGCGCGGTCAGGGCCGCGTCGGCGGCGGGCAGGTAGGCGTCCCGGGCGGCCAGGGCCAGGTCGTCGGCGTAGGGGGCGCGGGCGCGGGCGAGCAGGGTGGCGGCGACGCGGCGGTTCTCGGGCTCCTCGTCGGCCAGGCGGTCCGCGACCAGCGGCAGCACCTGCTCGCCGTCGACCGGGTGCGCGCACGCCAGCAGCGCGCCGGCGCGGACCTGGGGGTCGGGGTGGGGCAGCCAGGACGCCATCAGGCGGGTGCGCGCGGCCCGGTCCTCGCGCAGCTCGCGGCTGAGCCACCAGACCACCGCCGCGCCGCCCGTGCGGACCCACCACGCCTGGTCCCACACCCCGCTCCCCGGGTCGCGCAGCAGCGCCACGTGCGCGTCCGCCACCACCCCGGCCCGCCGCAGCCCGACCACCGCGGCCACCCGCACCGCGGGGTCCTCGTGGTCGAGCAGGCCGGTGGGCCACGACGCGCCGCCGCCCGGGAGGCGGCCGTGGGCGACCACCAGGCCCAGCCGGGCCGACCGGTCGGGCTCGGCCGCGAACCGGGCGCGCAGCGCGGGCGGCACGTCGGCGTGGTCGACGGCCTGGGCCAGCGGGAACGTCACCGCGCGGCGGACCTCCACGTCCTCGTCGCGCAGCAGCGCCAGCAGCCGGGGCACGGCGCGCGCCCACGCGGCGGCCCAGCCCGGGTCCACGTCGCGGGGATGGGCGGTGCGGCCGGCGTGGGCGAGGTCGCCGATCGTGTCCACCACCGCGGGCCGCACCGCCACGGCGGGGTCCTCGGCCAGGTCGACCAGGGCCGGCAGCGCGGCGGGCACGGCGGGGTAGACCCCGCGCCCGTCGCAGTAGAGGTTCATGTTCAACTCGCTGATGGCGGCCCCGGCGTGCAGCGGGTCGCGCACCTGCGCGAGGAGTCCCGGCACGTCGGTGGCCGGGCCGTACGCGTGTTCGAGCCGATGCCACACGAGGTGCACCGTAGGGGGCCCGACCGTGTGACACGATCAGGTTTCACCCGTTCGTGGGCTGCCGTCCCGCCGCCGACCGGGTCGCGCCCCGGTTCAGGAGCCCCGGTTCAGGCGGCCGGGAACATGCGCGCCATGCCGGGCGGCGGGGTGAACGGCCGCCAGCGCCCCGGCCGCTGGGCCAGCCGGTCGGCCACCACCCACAGCACGGTCGCGTTGTAGCCGTAGCCGAGGTGGCTCGACGCCACCGCCACGTTCTCGTGGCGCTTGCCGGTGGGCGAGACGCACGAGCGCCACGGCACGATCCCGTCCGACCGGGAGTAGACCGCGGTCGCGGGCACCGGGAACGCCGGGCGGGTGTGCTCGGGCGGCGGTGGCGGCGCGCCCGGCTCGTAGAACCGCGACAGCAGCCGGTAGACGGGGTTGACCCGGGTGTGCCGGGGGTCGGCGAGCGCGTACGGGCTGCCGAGCGTGATCACCTGCCGGACCGACCCCGGCCGCTGGCGGGCCAGCTCCCGGGCGAACACGCCGCCCAGCGACCAGCCGACGAGGCTGACCTTGCCGCGCCCGGCCAGCTCGCGCAGCAGGTCGCGCATCCCGTTGACGGCGGTGACCGACGGGCCGATGTTGCGGCCCAGGCCCCAGCCGTGGACCTCGTAGCCCAGGCCGGTGAGGAACCGGCGCAGCGGGCCGGTGGCCCGGTCGGTCGCGCCCAGGCCGGGCAGGACGAGCACGGTGTGGCCGTCGCCGCTGGGCGCGCCGCGCAGCAGCGCCCGGCCGGCGGCGAACTGGCCGATGTCGACCGCGGCGCGGGTCGGTTCGGTGAGGTACCAGAGCAGGCCCGGCTGGACGGCCTCGACCGCGGTGACCGGATCCAGGTCCGGCGGGATGTCCGGCAGCGTCGGCATGGCCCCTCCCGCTCCTCGTCGAGCGTCCCCCCGGGTCCATGATGTTTCGCCCTGGGGCAAACCGCCAGTACCGGCGGGTACCGAATTCGGTACCCGCCCGGTTGCGCGTTCGGTCCGGCGCTCAGTCCCGCGCCAGCCAGTCCACCAGCCTGCCACCGATCACGTCGGGGATCTCCAGCTGCGGCACGTGCCCGACGCCCGCGAACTCCTCGTACCGCCACGACGGGTTGCGCCGCGCCACCGCGCGGGCCGAGGTCACCGGCACCAGCCGGTCCCGGTCGCCGTGCACCAGGTAGACCGGCGCCTTCACCCGGCTCATCGCGGTGTGGTAGCGGCGGCTGGTGGCCCCGGTCCACACCACCGAGCGGGCGGCGGTCAGGAACGCCTCGTCCAGGCCGGGGATCTCGGCGCGCTGCTCCAGCAGGGACATCGAGGCGAGCACGACCTCCTCCGGCACCGACTTCGCGTTCGCGCAGACCAGGTTGAGCACGCGCTTGACCTGGCGGCGGGTCGACACGCCGCGGCGCGACCGCTCCAGGAACCGCCGGCCCAGGCCGGGCACGGCGTAGATCGCGAACGCGGCCGCGACCTGCGGGTCGACCCTCGTGCCCAGCGGCAGCGGGACGGCCGGGTCGAGCAGGGCCAGCGCGGTGACCGAGTCCGGGCGGCGGGCCGCGTGCAGGATGGAGATCATCCCGCCCATCGAGTTGCCGACCAGCGCCACCGGTTCGCCCACCACCTCGGCCAGGAATTGGTCGAGCAGCCGGGCGTTGGCGGGCACGGTGGTGCCGCGGCCCTCGGGGTGGGTCAGCCCGAACCCGGCCAGGTCCACGGCCAGCACGCGGTGGTGCTCGACCAGGTGGGGCGCGAGCAGGCACCAGTTGAGGTGCGAGCCGCCCAACCCGTGCACCAGCACGACCGGCGGCCCGTCGCCGCCGAAGTCGACGTAGTGCACCGCGCCGTCCAGGTCGGCGTACCGGCTCGTCCCGCCCCAGTGGTCGAGTGTGGTCATACCGGTCAGTATGTCGGAACCTGGCTGGTCAGCCGGGAGCGGCCCGGGGAACCGGGTTCCCCGCCGGAGCCGGGCGACCCGCCGCGGACGACGGCGCGCCCCGCCGGCGCGGGGGCGCGCCGGGCGGTCGGGGTGCCCGCTCGCGGCCGGCCGGGCAGGGCACAATGGCTCGCTGTGACCACTGCCATTCACCAGAGGATCGCCGACGAGCTCGGGGTGCGGGTCGGGCAGGTGAGCGCGGCCGTCGACCTGCTCGACGGGGGCTCCACCGTGCCGTTCATCGCCCGCTACCGGAAGGAGGCGACCGGCACTCTGGACGACGCCCAGCTGCGCACGCTGGAGGAGCGGTTGGGCTACCTGCGCGAGCTGGAGGACCGCCGCGGGGCCGTGCTGGAGTCGATCCGGTCGCAGGGCAAGCTGGACGAGGCGCTGGAGGCGCAGATCCTGGCCGCGGACTCCAAGGCCCGGCTGGAGGACCTCTACCTGCCGTACAAGCCGAAGCGGCGCACCAAGGCGCAGATCGCGCGCGAGCAGGGCCTGGAGCCGCTGGCCGAGGGGCTGCTGGCCGACCCGATCCTGGACCCGCAGACCACCGCCGCCGCGTACGTGACCGGCGAGGTGGCCGACGTCGCCGCCGCGCTCCAGGGCGCCCGCGCCATCCTGGTCGAGCGGTTCGGCGAGGACGGCGACCTGATCGGCGAGCTGCGCGAGCGCATGTGGGGCCAGGGCCGCGTCGCCGCGAAGGTCCGGGAGGGCAAGGAGGAGGAGGGCGCGAAGTTCGCGGACTACTTCGACTTCTCCGAGCCGTTCACCAAGCTGCCCTCGCACCGCATCCTGGCGCTGCTGCGCGGGGAGAAGGAGGTCCTCGACCTGGTCTTCGACCCGGCCGACGAGGACGAGCCCACCGGGTACGAGGCGCGCATCGCCTCCCGCTTCGGCGTCGACGACCGGGGCCGCCCCGGTGACAGGTGGCTGGGCGACACCGTGCGGTGGGCGTGGCGCACCCGGATCCTCGTGCACCTGGGCATCGACCTGCGGTCCCGGCTGCGGGCGTTCGCCGAGGACGAGGCCGTGCGGGTGTTCGCGTCCAACCTGCGCGACCTGCTGCTGGCCGCGCCCGCGGGCACCCGCGCCACGATGGGCCTCGACCCCGGGTTCCGCACCGGCGTGAAGGTCGCCGTGGTCGACGCCACCGGCAAGGTCGTGGCCACCGACACCATCTACCCGCACGTGCCCGCGAACCGCTGGGACGAGTCGATCGCCAAGCTCGCCGAGCTGGCCCGGCGGCACTCGGTGGAGCTGGTCGCCATCGGCAACGGCACCGCGTCGCGGGAGACCGACAAGCTCGCCGGCGACCTGCTCACGCGCCACCCCGACCTGCGGCTGACCAAGGTCGTGGTGTCCGAGGCGGGCGCGTCGGTGTACTCGGCGTCGGCGTTCGCGTCCGCCGAGCTGCCGGGCCTGGACGTGTCGCTGCGCGGCGCGGTGTCGATCGCCCGGAGGCTCCAGGACCCGCTGGCCGAGCTGGTCAAGATCGACCCGAAGTCCATCGGCGTCGGCCAGTACCAGCACGACCTCGCCGAGGCCAAGCTGTCGCGGTCGCTGGACGCGGTGGTCGAGGACTGCGTGAACGCGGTCGGCGTTGACCTGAACACGGCGTCGGCGCCGCTGCTGACCCGGGTCTCGGGCATCACCGCGGGCCTGGCCGAGAACATCGTGGTGCACCGCGACGCCAACGGCCCGTTCCGCACGCGCCGGTCGCTCAAGGACGTGCCCCGGCTGGGACCGAAGGCGTTCGAGCAGTGCGCGGGCTTCCTGCGCATCCCGAACGGCGACGACCCGCTGGACGCGTCCGCCGTGCACCCCGAGGCTTACCCGGTGGTGCGGCGCATCCAGCAGAGCGCGGACAGCGCGGAGCTGATCGGCAACACCGCGGTGCTGAAGAAGCTGCGGCCGCAGGACTTCGTGGACGAGCGGTTCGGCCTGCCGACCGTGACCGACATCCTGCGGGAGCTGGAGAAGCCCGGCCGCGACCCGCGACCCGCGTTCAAGACCGCCACGTTCGCCGACGGGGTGGAGAAGATCGCCGACCTCAGGCCCGGCATGGTGCTGGAGGGCGTGGTGACGAACGTGGCCGCGTTCGGCGCGTTCGTGGACGTCGGCGTGCACCAGGACGGGTTGGTGCACATCTCGGCGCTGTCGAACACGTACGTGAAGGACCCGCGGGACGTGGTGAAGTCCGGTGACGTGGTGCGGGTGAAGGTGCTGGAGGTCGACATCCCGCGCAAGCGGATCGGCCTGTCGCTGCGGCTGGAGGACGAGCCGGGGCGCAAGCCGCCGCGCGAGCCGCGCGGGGGTCAGGAACGCGGTGGTCAGCCGCGGGACGGCCGGCGCGGTGGTCGGGGTGGGCAGGGTCAGGGGCAGGGCCAAGGGCAGGGGCAGCGCGGTGGCGGCGGTCGGCCGCGCCGGGACGAGCGCCCGCCGGCGAACGGCGCGATGGCGGAAGCGCTGCGCCGCGCCGGCCTCGGCGGCTGATCCGGTCACCGGGGTGTCCCGTCCCGGGGCGCCCCGGTGGTCGTCGGGCACGTGACCGACGAACTCGGTCCGCACCGCGCGCTCGGGCTTGGGCGTGGTGGTCGGGGGGTACTTTGCGGGCATGAGGGTCGTCGTCACGGGTGCCAGCGGCAGCGTGGGGACGGCACCGCGCCGCGTGCTCGCGGCGGACGGGGTCGAGGTGATCGGGGTCGCGCGGCGGGTGCCCGGTGGGGTGGGTGCGTCTCGTCGGCCGGAATTGTCGGACCCTTCTGGCAAGATGAAAGCAGGGGACCCCCTGGCGGGGACCTCTGCGGAGCGTGATCATCCGCCGGTGACCGAGCGGTGGGTGGGCTGCGACATCGGCGCGCCGGCCGCCGCGGCGCTGGTGACCCGGGCCGTCGAGGGCGCCGACGCGGTCGTGCACCTCGCCCGGGCGGTCCAGCCCACCCCCCGCGACCCGGACGTGCGGCGCACCAACCTCACCGGCAGCGCCCACGTGCTGCGCGCCGCCGAGCGGGCCGGAGTGCCGCACGTCGTCGTGGCCTCCTCGGTGGCCGCCCACATGCTCGCCTCCGGGCCCGCCTCCGGGCTCGTCGATGAGGGCCGGCTGTGCGGCGGGGTGCCCGGCAGCGCCTACAGCGCCCAGGAGGCCGAGCCGGAGCGGCTGCTCGACGGTCGCGCCGGCGATCCGGCCCATCCCGCGCGACCGCGCGACCGGGCGTTCAACGTCGCCGCCGATCCCGTGCTGCGCGCGACCGACCTCGCGGCGGTCGTCGGCGGCTTCCTGGTGCCCGTCCCGTTCCGCGCGCTGCCCGGACCGGCGTGGCTGACCTGGCGCTTCGGGTCGCAGCCGGCGCACCCGGGCCGGCTTCGGCCTGCCGACCGGGCGTCCCTTGTGGACACCGGTCGGCCGCGCGGGCCGGGGTGGGCGCTGGAGGCGGCGAACGGGCGCGGGCGCGGGACCCGGGGGCCGCTCGCGCCGCACGGGGGTCCCCGGTGGAGCAGACTGGGCCGGGGTCGACCCGTGCACCAGAGCCAAGGAGGAGGTTCGCGTTGAGCGACGTCGTGGACGCGGTGATCGTCGGGTCCGGTCCGAACGGGTTGGTGGCGGCGAACGTGCTGGCCGACGCCGGGTGGGACGTGCTCGTGCTGGAGGCCGCCGACGAGCCCGGTGGCGCGGTGCGCACGGCCGAGCTGACCGAGCCGGGGTTCCACCACGACCTGTTCAGCGCGTTCTACCCGCTGGGCGTGGCGTCGCCGGTGATCGCGGGCCTGGGGCTGGACCGGCACGGGTTGGAGTGGCGGTGGTCGCCGGACGTGCTGGCGTACGTGCTGCCGGACGACCGGGTGGCGCTGCTGTCGCGGGACGTGGACCGCACGGCGGCGTCGGTGGAGTCGTTCGGCGCGGGTGACGGCGACGTGTGGCGGGAGGAGTTCGCGCGCTGGCAGCTGGTCCGGGACGACCTCATCGAGGCGCTGATGAGGCCGTTCCCCCCGGTGCGGCCGGCCGCCGGGTTGCTGGGCGCGTTGGGTCCGGGTGGGGCGCTGCGGTTCGCGCGGTCGTTCGTGCAGTCGGTGCGGGCGTTCGGGGACGACCGGTTCTCCGGCGAGGGCGCGCCGTTGTTGTTGGCGGGCAACGCGATGCACACCGACCTGGGTCCGGACCAGGCGGGTGGCGCGGCGTTCGGGTGGCTGCTGTCGATGCTCGGGCAGGACCTGGGCTACCCGGTGCCGGCGGGTGGCGCGGGTGCGTTGACGCGGGCGCTGGTGCGGCGGCTCGGCGGTGTGGTGGAGTGCTCGCGGCCGGTGGCGGAGGTGGTGGTGGCCGGCGGGCGGGCGCTGGGGGTGCGCGACGCGTCCGGCGGGTTCGTGCGGGCGCGGAAGGCGGTGCTGGCGGACGTGCCCGCGCCGCGCCTCTACCTGGGGTTGGTCGGTGAGCGGCACCTGCCGGCGCAGCTGGTGTCGGACCTGGCGAAGTTCGAGTGGGACGACGCGACGATCAAGGTGGACTGGGCGCTGGACGCGCCGATCCCGTGGACGAACCCGGAGGTGCGCGGGGCCGGGACCGTCCACCTGGGAGGCGATTTCAACGGGTTGGCCATGACCAGCGCGGAGATCGCGTGCGGCCGGCTGCCGCGGGTGCCCTTCGTGATCATGGGCCAGATGACGACCTCCGACCCGTCGCGGTCACCGGCCGGCACCGAGACGGCGTGGGCCTACACGCACGTGCCGCAGGGGGAGCAGTGGTCGGCGGACCGCGTGCGGCGGCGGGCCGACCGGTTGGAGCAGCTGATCGAGCAGCACGCGCCGGGGTTCCGGGACCTGGTGCGCGGGCGGTTCGTGCAGGGTCCCGGCGACCTGGAGTCGCGCAACCCGAGCCTGGTGGGCGGTTCGATCAACTCCGGCACGGCGGCCATCCACCAGCAGCTGGTGTTCCGGCCGGTGCCGGGGCTGGGCCGGGCGGACACCCCGGTGGACCGGCTGTACCTGGCGGGCGCGTCGGCGCACCCCGGCGGTGGCGTGCACGGCGCGGCGGGCGCGAACGCGGCGCGGGCGGCACTGGCGCGCAACGGCCTGGCGGGCGACGCGTACCGGTTGCTGGTGCAGGGGCTGAACCGGGCGGTGTACTAGCGGGGTGGACTAGGGTGGGCCGTGGTCACCGGCCACGGCCCAGGGGCGGTGACCAGGGGTTTCGCCGCCAGTCCGGTCACACGATGGAGTGATCATCGCCCGAAGATGTACGAAAACCGGGGTCTCGGCCATCGGTTAGACATGGAATCCCGCGACCAGACCCCACAGTCCCACCCAGCCCACTCCCCCGACCCGGCAGCACCCGTCACCCCAGCAGTACCCGACCTCCGCCGGCGGCGGCACCCGTCACCCGCCAGGAACAGTCAGCTCCCACTGTGGTCGGCACCGGCGGCGAAGGTGCCGGCACGGGTTCGACGGAGGTGCCGAGCCGCAGGAGCCGCCGGCCTCGACGGCTAGGCGTTCGCCAGCCGGAGGCGTTCTGCCGCCTGCGCGCGTACGGCGGCACCGCACACCGGCTCGTCACCGTGCACCGCTTCCCAGCGGGCGTTGTGCCGCAGCGCGGGCGTGAGTGGGCGGGGGCACGGGAAGCCCCGGTCCGCCAGCCGGGTCTGGGCGACAACGCACGACGTGGCCCGGCCGTCGTCCTCGCGGGCCTTGATCACGACCTCCCGGCCACCGACCAACCGCAGGTCGAACATCGCCGACATCTGCCGCCGCTCGAACAGCACGTCTACCGGTTCGCCGCCCAACCAGTCGGCGCACCAGGTCGGCAGTCAGTCGGGCAGGTCAGCCAGGTCGGCCAACGGCACGGACGGCACGGACGGCACGGACGGCACGGCGGGAAACTACCCCTTGGGGTTCTCCTTGCGCACCGCCAAGTCCGCCAACCGCCGCAGCGACTCGCGGTTGCGCGGGACCAGGAACAGCGCCTGCACGGACTCCGGCAGCCGCGCTGTGGGCCCCTTGATCGCCTCCTCGGACATGACCACCTCGGTGCCGTCGGGCACCTCGGTCAGCTCCAACCGCACCCGGGCCGCGCCGATCGGCCACAGCCGGGCCTCCAGGTCGAGCAGCTTCAGGGGCTCGACGGCCCGCACGACGGTCACGTCCCGCACCGCGATCGGCCACGCCCCCACGCTGTGGTGGATGCGGGTGCCGACCGCGGGCCAGCCGGGGTCGACCTCCCGGATGTGGGCCGCGCCCACCACCCAGCCCGCGTAGGACCAGCCGTCGGTGAGGACCGCGAAGACGCGGTCCACCGGCACGGGGACCGTCGTGCGCACCTCGATCATGCGCACCGGTTTCCCGGTGCGGGGCGGCCGAAAACTCCCCGGCGGCTACTTGGCGCACGTGCCCTTGAGCCGGACCAGCCCGGACCTGACCAGCCCGGGCTCGACCAGCTCGGGCTCGACCAGATCCGCCACGACGGCGAGGCCACCCAGGGGGGTGGCGGAGTCCGGTCGGACGATGCGGGACCGGGTGGCGGACGAGAACCACAACCGACGAGAACCACAACCGGCCGGCCCGCCGGTGTCGACGTGGTTGATGTCCTGGAACGCCCGGAGCACCCCGTCACGGATGAGGCCCTGTTCGGCGCACGCCTTCTCCGGGATGGCGGCGAACGCACCGCCGATGACGCCGATCGTGTTACATACCGCACGGTCGGTATGCCTGAACGGACTAATCCATCACCGGAATGGCACGTGAGCATCAATCACAGAAAGTTTTCAATTTCGCACTCGTCCACCCGGCCGCGAAGGCGATCTCCAGGTGAACCGCAGGGGTGCCGCTCGTGAACGTCCCGGATTCCAATACCGGGGCCACCCTCACCACGCCGCCGCACAGCGGCCTACCGCACGAGCACGAGCCCGACGAGGTGGACGCGAGCCCCGGTGCACAGACACCGGGGTCACCACACCGCGACAGGCGCGGGTACGGCAACGCACCGTCACCACGGGACCAGGACGTACCCCGGCCGCCGGCCCGAGGGCGCACCAACCGGGGGATCACCGACGCCCCTCCGCACCCGCCCCACGCACGATCGAACAGCACGCGACGCAAGCACCACACAAGCCCCGCACGGCGTCGCGGACGGACCGGACCGGACCCGACCCGACCGCCGGCCGACCCGAGGATCGCCCGCCCATCGACCTACAGGTAGGAGCGCTGCCCCCACGGCATCGCCGCGGCGAGCTGGGCCCGCCTGCCGATGTCGAGCTTGCGGTAGATGCGGGTGATGTGGAGCTCCACGGCCCGGGTGGACACCGAGAAGTGCTCGGCGATCTGCCGGTTCGTCATGCCCTCCAGCATCATCAGCGCGATGCGGTGCTCGTGCGGCGTCAGCGGCTCGCGCGAGCGCGCCTCGGCGCTCTGCCCGTCCCGCGGCCGCACCATGCCCGGCACGCGCTCGCCCTCCGGCACGCCCAGCAGCACGTGCCACTGCCGGATGCGCACCTCGGCGATCGACTGCGAGCGCACGTACGGGTCACCGCGCACCAGGTCCCGGGCGGCGGCGTCGTCGGGCACCTGCACGATCAGCAGCACGCCGGAACCGTCGGCCCAGGGGCCGGTCCCGACGAGCACACCCTGCTCGGCCAGCGGACGCCAGTATTCCCGGTGGGCGAGATGAATGGATCTCCGCACCTGGCGCGCATCACGAAATGTCAACTCAACGGCGAAAGCCACTGGACTGATCCCCATTTCATTCCGCGGCCGACTTTCGTCCAACACTCAACATGTGGCCATTATTCAGTGTCAAGTGAGACACCTCACATGGGTGATATGCGAACCCAATGACCCCTATAGGCGCTTTTCGAACCAGTACCCGGCGTAGGGGTCGGCGTTGAACGGCGCGACCTCGGCGTAGCCGTGCCCGGCGTACAGCGCGCGGGCTTCGACCAGGTCAGCGCGGGTGTCCAGGCGCACGCGCCGGGCACCCAGCGCGGCCGCCCCCCGCTCCACCGCCGCCAGCAGCGCCGCACCCCCTCCCGTGCCCCTCGCCCCGGCCGCCACGTACAGGCGCTTGAGCTCGGCGGTACCGGGGTCGACCAGCCGGAAGCCGGCGCAGCCCGCGGCCTGCCCGCGGTGCCGGCCGACGTAGAAGGCGACCAGGTCGTCGGTGGGGTCCTCGACGAGGGCCCGGTCCACCTCGGCCCGGGTGGCGGGGCGGCCGTGGTAGCGGCCGATGATGTCGATCAAGTAGTCGTGGACGAGTGCGGTCGCGAGCGGGCTGTCAACCGCCACGGGCTGAACGGTCCAGGAAGTCATTGACAGATTTTCACCACGACTGGTCCATTTGGACACGGGGTTTTCGTCATTCCGGACGCGTGTAAAGTCCAGGCCCGTGCCGGCGCAACAGGTCCGCTTGGAGCGGGACGCGGTGGGGCTCGCGGTGCTCACCGTCGACGCTCCCCCGCTGAACCTCTACACCGCGGAGCTGCACGACCTCCTGGAGGGCGCGCTCGACGACCTGGAGGAGCGGCCCGCGCGGGCCCTGCTGGTCCGGGCCGAGGGCGGAGTGGTCAGCGGCGGCGTTGACGTGCGACTGTTCGCCGCGCAGCGGTCCGTCGCGCAGGCCAAGGCCCTGTTCGACCGGATGCTGGAGCTGCCGGAGCGGGTGGCGGCGCTGCCGTTCCCGACCGTGTTCGCCGCGCACGGGCTGTGCCTGACCTGGGCGTTCGAGGTCGCGGTGGCGTGCGACGTGGTGCTGGCGGCGCGGCGGGCGACGTTCGGGCTGGTGGAGAAGGTCGTCGGGCTGACCCCGACCATGGGCGGCACGCAGCGGCTGGCCGCGCGGGCGGGCGTGGGCCGGGCCAAGGAGTTCGTGATGACCGGTGACCGCTACGACGCCGAGACCCTGGAGCGGTGGGGCGTGGTCAACCGCGTGCTGCCGGACGAGGGGTTCGACGACGCGGCGCTGGAGTTCACCCACGCGCTGGCCAAGGGGCCCACGCTGGCGCACGCCGCCACCAAGCGGGTGCTGGCGCACTTCGAGAGCGGCGGCGTGGCCGAGGCCGACGAGCACGTCACGGCCATCGCGGCGGAGCTGTTCGACACCGAGGACCTGCGCGGGGCGGTGCGGTCGTTCCTGGCCGACGGGCCGGGCCGGGCGACGTTCAGCGGGCGCTGAGGGGCCGCCCGGCCCCGCGGGTCACAGCGGGTCGTAGGTGTTCGACGCGTACCAGGCCAGCGCGGAGCGCAGCTCCGCCACGTCCCGGTCGCGGCGCTTGCGGTAGCGCTCGTGCGAGATCGGGTAGACGCGCAGGCCGCCCTTGTGGTTGGTGAAGGTGCCCCGGCCCAGCGTCTCCGGCGGCCGGGCGGCGCTGACCAGCCACACCACCAGCCACGGGCGGGAGTGGTGCGACTCCACCTTCACCCGGGCGATGGCGTACCAGGGCAGGCGCCGGTTCTGCTGCCCGTCGGACAGGGTGAGGCCGTCCGGGCCGACGTCGAGGGTGAGCGGCGCGCTCACCGCGCCCGCGATCAGGCGCACCGCGGCGATCACGAACGCCAGGAACGCGATGAACGCGGCCAGCCGCACGATGTCGAGGGCCCCGTTGTCCGGGTCGGAGATCCAGCCGGTGGCCAGGGCCGCCAGCAGGTTCGCGCCGGCCCAGCTCAGGGCGACCACGCGGGAGGTGCGGAAGCGCGCCCCGGTGGCCTTGATGTGCTGGGAGCCGGCGTCGGCGGCGGGTGCCGCGCGGGTGGCCGGCTTGGGCGTCGCGGGGGCGATCCCGGTCGGGCTGGGCATCCCGGTCTGGTTCGGCATCCCGGTCTGGTGGGGCAGGCCGGTGACGTGCGGCAGGCCGGTGGCCTGGGGCTTGCCGGCCTGCTGGGGCTTGCCGGGCGGGTCGGCGAACCCCGTGGGGGGCGGGCCGACGAGCGTGGGCGGCTTCGGCGGCGGGTCCTCCACCATGACCCGCGTCGGCGGCTTCGCGGGCAGCCCGCTCAGCTCGGTGTGGCGCTGCTCGACGACGGTGCGCAGCCGGGCCGGCAGCCACGACGGCTCGGCCGACGGCGGGCCGATCAGCTCCAGCAGGCGGGCGGGCGTGGGCCGGTTCGCGGGCTCGCGGACCAGGCACGGCACGACCAGCGGCACCAGCGACGGCGGCACGCGCGTCAGGTCCGGCTCCTGGTGCACCACGCGGTAGACCAGCGCGGACGTGGCGCCCTCGCCGAACGGGCCGCTGCCGGTGGCCGCGAACACCAGCACCGAGCCGAGGGCGAACACGTCGCTCTGGGAGGTGATGGCCTGGCCGACGACCTGCTCCGGCGACAGGTAGCCGGGGGTGCCGAAGACGGTGCCCGCCTCGGTGAGCGCCGAGTGCTCCAGCGCGCGGGCGATGCCGAAGTCGATCACGCGCGGGCCGTCGTCGGCCAGCAGCACGTTGGACGGCTTGAGGTCGCGGTGCACCAGGCCCGCGGAGTGGATGGCGACCAGCGCCTCGGCCAGGCCGCCCGCCAGGCGGCGCACCGCGCGTTCCGGCAGCGGGCCGTGGTCCTGCACGGCCTGGTGCAGGCTCAGGCCCGGGATGTACTCGGTGGCCATCCACGGGTGCTCGGCGTCGGGGTCGGCGTCGACCACGGTCGCGGTCCAGAAGCCGCCGACGGAGCGGGCCATCTCGACCTCGCGGCGGAACCGCTCGCGGAACTGGGGGTCCTGGGCCAGCTCGGGGCGCGCGACCTTGACCGCGATCGGGCGCCCGCCGCGCGAGCGGGCCAGGTAGACCGACCCCATCGCGCCGCGACCGAGTGCGGCGAGCAGCGTGTAGTCGCCGATCCGCGACGGGGCGTTCGGGGGCAGTGGCTGCACGACACCCACATTAGATGTGCCGGGCGCGGCGCTTGACCCGGACCGCCGATTGCGGTGTGTGAACTATCCCGCCGCAACCTCGGGCCGGGTCGGGTTCCGAGCACCTCTCACGGCAACCGGGTGGATCACTCGGGGTGACCACCCGGCGGGCAACTGGTTCACGGATGGCGGAGGGGGTGGTGCTGAACGTTGAACTCGGGGGTCCTGGACGTACGACACGGTGGGCCTGGACGTACGACTCGCGCCCGTTCAGGTGGTGAGGGTCAGGAGGGTGGTGGCTTTGGAGTGCCAGGAGTGGGACAGGACGGACTGTCGGCGGGTTGCCGGGGTGGTGGGGTGCGGGGTTGACCCAGGTCAGGACTCCGAAGTCGGAGGCCAAGCGG
>NZ_JBHSQO010000045.1:0-567 GCF_042658445.1 Saccharothrix lopnurensis
GCCACCCGCGCGACCCCGCCGCGACCGCCGTGGCCGCGGTGCCCGCCAGCGCCGCCCGCGCCACCGCGGGCGACGTGCCGTGCACCTCGCCGCGCGACAGCACCGTCACGCCGAGGGTGTGCGCCGCCAGCACGGACGCCGCGGGCAGCGCGTCCCGCACGCCTCCCGGGGGCGCGCCGAGCAGCACGTCCAGCCCCCGGCACGCGGCCATGGCGAGCGGGCCCGCCGGGGTGTCCTTGAGGACCGTGTCGTAGGCCCACACCGCGCCGGCCAGCGCGCCCGCCGTGCCCAGCGACCGCCGACCGCCCGCGACCGCGGCGAGCGCGAGCCCGAGGGCGCCGAGCCCGCCCGCCACCGCCAGCGCCCGATCGGCGCTCACCCGGCCGGACGGGACGGGGCGCTCGGGTCGCTCGACCGCGTCCAGCTCGCGGTCGGCCCAGTCGTTCAGCGCCATCCCGGACCAGTACAGCGCCGCCGACGCCAGGGGCAGCAGCAGGCGCCTGCCGCGCAGCCCGCCGGCCGCACCGGAAAGCGCCGCACCGGGGACCGCCGCGCCCGGCGCCCGGG
>NZ_JBHSQO010000045.1:577-69744 GCF_042658445.1 Saccharothrix lopnurensis
CGCCGTACCCGGTACGGCAGTGCCGGGTACGGCGGCGCCCGCGACGGTGTCGCCGAGCACGGTCAGCGCGGCGGGCGCGCGGACGAGGTGGAGGTAGGGGTTCACAGCTCCCCCGCCCACTCGGCCAGGACCCTGGTCTGCTCGGCGAAGCCGTGCTCGGTCGAGCCCAGGGGGTCCTTGAAGAAGAACCCGAGCTCGCCCTGCACGCCCACGCGGCCCGCCCGGTGCGCGGCGGCCAGCAGCCGGGCCAGGTCCAGCACCAGGGGCGCGGCCAGGGCCGAGTCGAGGCCGGTCCAGGTGAACTGGAGGGTCATCCGCGCGCCGAGGAAGCCCTCGAACAGCACGTGGTCCCAGGCCGTCTTCTGCTCGCCCAGCTCGGGCACGTTGTCGATGTGCAGGGGCGCGGTCACCGGGTGCCCGAGCAGCGCGGACAGGCCGGACGCCTTGGTGCGCAGCTTGCTCGACGCGTGCGCCGGGTCCTCCAGGGTCGAGCCGTCGCCGCCGCCCAGCAGGTTCGTGCCCGCCCACGACCGCACCCGCAGCGCCCGCGCGGTGAACATGGGCGCGAGCACGGTCCGGACCAGGGTCTCGCCGGTCTTGCCGTCGCGGCCCGCGTACGGGACGCCGACCACGGCGGCCAGCTCCGCCAGCGCGGGCAGCGCCACGCCCGTGGACGGGGTGAAGTCCACGAACGAACAGCCCGCCTTGAACGCCGCGTAGGCCGCGAGGGAGCTGGGCGGCAGCACCGTCTCCCCCACCGCCAGCGCCTTCTCCAGCGCCGCCGCGGACGCGTGCGCCGGGTGCGGGTCGACCGGCGGTTCGGTGGAGGCCACGTTGACCACCACGACCCGCTCCAGGTCGTGCCGCGACCGGAACGACGCCAGGTCGGCCACCAGCCGCGCCGCGACCTCCACCTGGGCGCCCTGCGGCACGTCCCGCAGGTTCGCCTGCACCTCCCGCAGCCCGGCCGAGACCGGGCCGAGCAGCTCGGCCGGGACCACACCGGCCCGCGCCAGCTGCTCGGCCCGCTTCACCAGCGGGGTGGACACCACGTCGTGCCCGCCCACCACCAGCGAGTCCCACGGCGGCAGGTCGGCGTCGAGCAGTTCGGTGACGCAACCGGTGGGCGGCACCAGGCCGGCCCGCAGCCCGAGCAGCCCGCACACCGCCGTGGTCGCCACCGATCCCCGCGCACCCACCAACCACAGACCCGTTCGTCCCATCGGCACTCCCCTGATCTGGATGTGGTCCGGCTCACAAGCCGAAAACGAGGCCGATTCTGTTTCGAGTCGACTGAATTCGGCAAGACTTCCGTCGACAATCGACAAAAGTCATGCTCGATTGGACGAAAGTCGCCTCGCGGTGACCACGGTCCGTCAACGCACCCGAATTTTCAGGGGAGGATGTACAAGGCGTCCACCATCCCCACCGAGGTGCTTCGGTTGACGATCCGGAGGGTGTGCTGCCCCCGGCTCAGGCCGGACCGCTCCCACACCACCTGCCGGACCTGGCGCGGCCCGTCGGCCCGCAGGTCGACGGTGGCCTGGAACGCGCCGTCGAGGTAGACGTCCACGGGCCCCATGTCGCCGTTGCGCTCCGAGTAGTAGCGCACCCCGGTGCCGGTGAAGGTGTGCTGCGCGACGGACCCGCTGGTGGTGCTGTGGTGGGTGTCGTCGTCGTGGTCGCCGTAACCCCGGTTGGTCGTGTGGTGCCAGTTGCCGTCGTAGGTCAGCCCGGTGTTGTTGACCACCGGGTTGGCCGTGCGCGACAGACCCAGCGTGGAGGCCGTGCCGCTCAACGACTTCGCGTCCTGGTTGACGTGCCCCGTCAGCCGGGTCCCGGTGTAGGAGGTGAGCGGCTTGGCCGTCCGCTCCACCACGTACGTCGTGCCCGCGGCGGTGGCCAGGTCGAACTCGCCGGCCGTGGTGGTGAGCAGGACCGCGTTGTCGGCGGCGCGGCGCACCCGCACCTGCTGACCGCCCCACGGGTTGACCACCCTGGCGGTCTTGCCGTGCAGCGACCGCAGGCCCACGTACTTGGTCTCCCCCGCCTCGCGCTCGGAGCTGACCAGGAACCCGTTCTTCGCCAGCAGGGTGAACTTCCCGGTGAAGGAGGAGTCGCCCGGGATGGCCGGGAACACCCGGATGCGGTCGTCGTAGGACTGCATCAGCGATTCGTTGACCACCGACAGGTGCACGCCCAGGTACTCGAACACGCCGTTGGTGTTGTTGGTCATGCCGTTGGGGTGGTTCTGGTACTGGCGCAGCATCTGCTTCATGCCCTGGTACGCCTGGTCGCCCAGGCCCAGCCGCGCGGCCTGGATCGCGTCGGGCGCCCACACGTTGCCGTACGGGAACGGCCGCCGGTTCCAGGTGGTGATCGCCTTCTGCTGGTCGGGGTGGCCGATGCCGGTCTGGTTGTAGGGCCACACCAGCTCGACGGCCACGTTCTCGTTGTTGCGGCTCGGGGCGATCGGCGGGGTGTGCGGCAGGTAGGCGCTGCCGTCGGTCGGGTAGGCGACCAGGTCGTCCAGCAGCCGCTGCCACTGCGGGCGCAGGTCGGCGTCCAGGCCGAGCTGCCGCGAGCTCTCGATCAGCACCGGGAAGAGGCTGCGCACGGCGGCCAGGTCGGTGATCGCGTTGGGCACGTTCCAGTACGTCTCGTGGGAGTTCGAGCTGACCATGTGGTACTTGCCGGTGCCGCTGTCGTGGGAGAAGCGGCTCTGGATGAACTTCGCCGTCTCCCGCATGAACGGGTACGCGGTCTGGCGCAGGTAGCCGAGGTCGTCGGTGTACCGGTACTGGAGGTACATGGCGAACGCGGCCTCGGGGCCGGTGGAGAAGATGTTCTTGGTGTAGTCGGAGTTCACCGTGCCGCGCGCGTTGCCGTCCCAGCCCATCGTCTCCGGCACCCAGGTCCCGTCCACGCCGTAGCGCGACCGCGTGAACGCCTTGAGGGCGTCGTGGTTGCGGCTGTAGGAGCGGTTGAACCCGGCGACGAGGTCCACGTGGTTCGAGGCGAGGAACGAGTGGTAGACGTCGCGCTGGTTCCAGTACCAGTAGGAGTTGCTCCACTTCGTGTTGTCGCCGGTGGCGCGGAAGACTCCGTTGACGAAGTGGAACGGGTAGTTGCCGTACCCGCCGGCCGCGATCATGTAGGTGCCGAGGTAGTAGACGTTCTCCAGGTAGTCGGCGTCGCCGCCGAGCCCGGAGTACCGCACGAACGACCTGCCCCAGAAGTCGTGCCACCAGTTGCGGTAGTTGGTCAGGGTGGTCTGGTAGCCGGTGCTCTTGACCGCGTTGAGCGCGGTGCGCGCCTGCCGCACCGAGTCGCGGTCCGGCGCGTTGATCCGGCTGCTCGCGGTGAACCAGATCGTGTAGCTGCGCGAGGGCGTGATGGTGAGGCGGACCTTGCGGCCGTCCACGACCTGCGCGGTGTGGCTCGCGCCCTCGACGGTCGCGGCGAGCGTGTAGCCGAAGCCCTGCGGGTCGGCCTGCCCCCGGCTCAGGCCCGCGCCGGAGGAGTCGGCGTAGGTCGACACGGTCTTCCAGGTGTCCAGGTTCGGCACGTCACCGCTGTTGGGCAGCTGCGAGACGTCCCACAGGCCCAGTTCCAGCACCACGGACCGCACACCGCCGCGCGCGTCCTCGACGTGGACGCCCATGACCTCGGAGTTCGGCGAGCCCATCACGGTGACCGTGCGGTCGTCGTCGTACCCGGTGGTCAGCGTGCCGTCGTAGAGCGACAGGCGCTGCTGGTGGGTGGTGTAGCCGCTGTCCATGGCCGGGGTGGTGGCCAGGTTGAGCAGCCCGGCGCCGAACGCGGTCTGCTGCGAGGTGTCCACGCCCGACACCTGCATGGTCAGGCCGTCCTGCTGCCACGCCATCGCGCCGACGCGGCCGTTGCCGACGGTCAGGCCGTGCAGGTTGTTGGTGTTGGGCCGGTTGTAGACCACGTCGTGCTTGGCCAGGTAGCTCGCGAGGTCGACGTCCAGGACGCCGGTCGAGGGGTTGAACGCGGCGTCGGTCGGTGCCGCGGTCGCCGCCTCGACCGGCACGAGCGCCGCCGCGAGCAGGGCGCACGTGGTGAGGGCGCGAAGAAAGATCCTCATCGATCGTTTCCTCTCCGGGGGTTATCCAGGGATAACATCGGATGAGTAGACCGTCAACAGCGGACATCTGTTCCGGAACTTCCCGCAAAAGTGTTGAAAGATCCGATGAAACGGCACCTGCGCAGGGGGTACCAGGGGGGCGTCCCGGCAGGTCTCCCCCGGTTCGCCACGACCGCGTCACCGCGTGGCGACCCCGATCACCGGTGGCGGTGCCGGTCGGTGCCGGGACGACGTCCCGGCACCTCCACCCCGTCCCCGGACCGCGTCAGAAGCGGAACACGCCGACCTCGGCCGCCTGGCCGGCGGGCCACCGGGTGTTGGCGGTGAAGACCAGCCGCAGGTGGCGCTGGAAGGTCTGCGGCACGGGGATGGCCACCCGGTTGCCGGTCGCCGGGTCGAACCGGTGACCGCGGTTGGCGACGAGGGTCGTCCACGTGCGACCGTCCGCGCTGCCGCGCACGGTGATCCGCTGGGTGCGCGGCTCCCAGCCCGGCGGCAGGGCCACCTCGACGCGGCCGACCTCCTCGGTCGCGCCCAGGTCGACGGTCAGCGGCTGGGGGAACAGGTTGTGCGCGCTCTCCCAGTAGGTGCCGGTGTCGCCGTCGTTGGCGTTCACGGACGGGTACCCGGGGACGTTGCCGGAGGCGGTGAAGCGCCGGCCGTCGGCGAGGTCCGGGTTCGGCACGGGCGGCGCGGACCCGGTGAACCGCTCGACCCAGTAGCGGGTGCGGTCGAGGTAGGCGGTCTCGGCCGCCTGACCCGTCCGGCCGTAGGCGCCCTCGTAGGTCAGGTAGCCGTGACCGGCGGGCGGGGTGGAGTCGGCGGGCTCGATGGACGAGCCCTCGTGCCACTCGTTGAACGAGGTGATCGACACCCAGTCCGGCCGGCCGCCGGTCTCGGGGGCGAGGGCGTTGCCCCACTGGAGGTCGTAGGTCGCGCCGTCCGCGCGGTCCAGGGTCGGGCTGGTGTTGCCGGGCACGGCGCGGTCGTCCAGGTAGCCGGGGCCGACGGACGGCGCCCACACCAGGCCGTTGGCGCGGGCGAAGTCGGCGACGCCCTTCCAGCCGATCGCGGTGTTCGCCGCGATGACGTCGTAGGTGTAGATGCCGCCGAAGTGCCCGACCCGGCTCACGTCGGTGGTCTGGGCGAGCACGACGGCGATGTCCCGCACCTCCTCCAGCGGCGCCCAGTCGGCCACCTCCAGGCTGTTGAACACGTAGAACGCGCCCCGGTCGCCGCGCTGGGCGTCCCGGTGGAAGGCGGGGCTCGACCCGTACCGGTCGTCGAGGTAGCGGATGTCCTCGACGGTGCTCTCCGCGGTGCGCCCGCCGTAGGGCTCCAGGTGGAAGGCGACCCGCACGCCGTGCCGGGCGGCGGCGTCCAGCAGGCCGGGCACCAGCCGGTCCTCGTACGAGTCCCGGCCCCACCAGCTCGTCACGACCACGCCGGCGCCGGACCGGCGGACCCACCGCATGTGCTGGTCGACGGCGCCGGCCAGGTCGCCGGAGTCGTAGGCGCCCAGCGTCGGGTAGAAGTCCGCGCCGATGTCGTCGGGCGGCGTGCGGCCGCCCTGCTGCCAGTGCCGGTAGGAGCCGTAGACCTCGGGGCTGCCGTACCAGGGGTAGTAGAAGAGGTGCACGTCGGAAGGCACGGCCCGGACGCCGGGCGCGGCGGCGGCGGGGCCGGTCGGGACGACCGCGACCAGGGCCAGGGCCGAGCAGAACGCGATCACGATGCCGAGCAGGGTGCGCATGGTGGTCCGCCCACATCCTTGCGTCGTTGTAAGGAAGGTCACACGACCATAAGTAAAGCCGACAACTTGACGCAAGAACTTGACTCAAACACGCAAAAACTTGACCAGGCTTGTCCGAAATCGGACAGGCCGACAACGGCGCCCTCGTTCGCCACCGCGCCCGCCGACGGTCGCGGATTTCGCGCCGAGCGCGCCCGACCTCCGGTGACCGCATAACACATCGGATCTCTGTTGACCACCTATTGCGATCCGGTCGGGGGCAGCGGTATGCCTGAGCACAGATGTCGGATGTCTGAGGAGGGCCTGGCGCTCTCCGGGTCACCCCAGTCCGCCCACCCACCACCGGAGACATCGATGAAGATCCCCTCCCGGACCGCCGCCGTCCTCGCGGTGGCGTGCCTGGTCCTCGCCGGGTGCAGCAAGGACGCGCCGACCGGAACCCCGCCGGCGGGCTCCGGCCCGGGTGGCGTCGGCGTCGACCTGCCCCGCGCCGACTCCGACTTCTGGAACGCCTACGCGCGCTACGTGCCGGAGAAGGCCGCCGAAGCGGGGGTCGAGCTGGTCTCCACCACCAACTCGCAGAACAACGTCCAGACCCTGATCTCCAACGTGGACAGCATGGTGACGCAGGGGGCCAGGGCCATCGTGATGGCGCCCCAGGACACCGGCGCGATCGGACCGAAGCTCGACGAGCTGGCGGGGCGGGGCATCCCGGTGATCAGCGTCGACACCCGCCCGGACACCGGGCAGGTGTACATGGTGGTGCGCGCCGACAACCGCGCCTACGGCACCAGGGCGTGCGAGTTCCTCGGGGAGGAGCTCGGCGGGCGGGGCAAGGTGGTCGAGTTCCAGGGCTCGCTGTCCTCCGTCAACGGTCGTGACCGCTCCGAGGCGTTCAAGGAGTGCATGGGCACGAGGTTCCCCGACATCACCGTGTTCGAGGAGCCCACCGACTGGGAGGGCGGCAGGGCCCAGGCCGCGCTGGAGACCCGCCTGGCCACCGACCCGGATCTCAAGGGCGTCTACATGCAGGCGGGCGGCGTCTTCCTCGACCCCACCCTCCAGGTGCTCAAGCAGCGGGGCCTGCTGGTGCCGCCGACCGACCCGAGGCACATCGTCATCGTCTCCAACGACGGCATCCCGCAGGAGCTCGACGCGATCCGCAAGGGCGAGATCGACGCCACCGTCTCCCAGCCCGCCGACGACTACGCGGGCATCGGCCTGCACTGGGCCCGCAGGGCCTTGGCGGGCGAGCGGCCCGCACCCGGCCCGACCGACCACGGCAGCACCGTCGTCGAGCTGCCGAACGGCTTCGAGGACCAGCTGCCGGCGCCGCTGGTCACCAGGGACAACGTCGACGACCCCGCGCTGTGGGGCAACGGCTCCGGGTCCTAGGGGGCGGCCGGGTGTCGGGAACGGGGACGCCGGTCGTCGAGGCGACCGGGGTGGTCAAGCGGTACGGGCCGACGGTGGCGTTGGCCGACGGGTCCCTGGCGGTGCGGCCCGGGGAGGTGCACGCCCTGGTCGGCCGGAACGGGGCGGGCAAGTCGACGCTGGTCGGGGTGCTGACCGGCCTGGTCGAACCGGACGCGGGCGAGGTCGCGTTCGGCGGCGAGCCGGCGCCGCCCACGGGTGACCGGGCGGCGTGGCGGGCGCTGGTGGCGTGCGTCTACCAGCACCCCTCGGTGGTCAAGGACCTGTCCGTCGCGGAGAACCTGTTCCTGAACCGGCAGCCGCGCGGCCGCTTCGGGCTGGTGTCGCACGCGCGGATGCGCCGCGAGGCCGCCGAGCTGCTGGAGTCGTGGTCGGTGCCGGTGGACCCCGGGCTGCCGGCCCGGGAGCTGACCGTAGAGCAGCGGCAGCTGGTGGAGATCGCGGGCGCGCTGTCGCTGGGCGCCCGGTTCGTGATCCTGGACGAGCCGACCGCCCAGCTGGAGTCGCGGGCCGTCCAGCGGCTGTTCGGGCGGGTGCGGGCGCTGCGCGAGCAGGGCGTGACGTTCCTGTTCATCTCCCACCACCTGCCCGAGGTCTACGAGCTCTGCGAGCGGGTCACGGTGTTCCGGGACGCCCGGCACGTCGTCACCGACACCGTCGCCGCCCTCGACCGGGAACGGCTGGTCGCGGCCATGGTCGGCGAGGCGCGCGGGCTGGTGCGGGCCGGCGCGGACCGCCCGCCCGTGCCCGACGACGCCGAACCGGTGCTGGAGCTGACCGGGGTGGGCGTGCCCGGCGTGGTCGGACCGGTGGACCTGGTGGTCCGGCGCGGGGAGGTCGTGGGCGTGGCGGGCTCGGCCGCCGGCGGCAAGCGGCAGCTCGCCGAGGCCCTGGCGGGGCTGCGGCCCCGCACCGGCCGGGTCGCGGTCGCGGGCCGGGTGGTGCGGCCGGGCTCGGTCCGGGCCGCCCTGGACGCCGGGCTCGGCTACCTGCCCGGGGACCGCGACGTCGACGGCTTCGTCAGCGGCCTGTCGGTCGCCGAGAACGCCACCATGACCATCGCGCACCGGCTCGGCCCCGGTCAGCTCGTGCTGCCCGCGCGCCGGGACGCCGAGGCGCGGCGGGTGATCGCCGAGCTGGACGTGCGCACCACCGGGCCGCACCAGCCGGTGGGCGAGCTGTCCGGCGGCAACGCCCAGAAGGTCGCGATGGCCCGCGCCCTGGCCGGCGACCCCGAGGTGCTGGTGCTGGTGCAGCCGACGGCGGGCGTGGACGTGCGCGCCAAGGAGTCGCTGCTGGGCGCGGTGGACGCGCAGACCCGGCGGCGCCGGGGCGCGCTGCTGGTGTCGGACGAACTGGAGGACCTGCGGGTCTGCGACCGGGTCGTGGTGCTGGTCGGCGGGCGCGTCGTCGCCGAGCACCCGCGCGGCTGGGACGAGGGCGGGCTCGTCGCCCGGATCGAGGGGATCGGTGAGGACCATGACTAGCGCCGCGACCGGGACCGACGCGCCGGGGGACGGGACCGGGCCGCCCGGCGGTTCGCCGGCCGGGCGCGCCCGGCCGGCGAACCGCCTGCGCCTGGCCCGGCTGCGCGACCTGGCGCTGGTCCCGCCCATCGTCGCCCTGCTCGTCTACGGCTGGACGCTCAAGCCGGACCTGTTCCTGACCAAGGCTTACCTGGTCGACACCGTCCTGAAGTACCAGACCGAGCTGGCGCTGGTCGTGCTGGCCGAGGCTCTGGTGCTGATCGTCGGCAAGTTCGACCTGTCGCTGGAGTCGGTCGTGGGCATCGCGCCCGCGATCGCGGTGTTCCTGGTGGTGGGCGGCGCCGACCTCCCGGGCACCCCGTGGCCCACGTGGACGGTGCTGCCGGTGGCCCTGCTGATCGGCGGCCTGGTCGGGCTGTTCAACGGGTTGCTGATCGTCCGGTTCACGCTCTCGGCGTTCATCGTCACCCTGGCCGTGCTGATCGCCCTGCGCGGCCTGCAACTGGCCGTCGTGGGCGGGGCGACGATGTCGAACCTGGCCAACCGCGTCCCGGTGATCGACCACCTGGGCAGCCTGCGGTTCCTCACCCTGCCGATCTCGGTGTGGGTCGTGGTGGTGTGCTTCGGGGTGGGCATCGTGGTGCTGGGCTACACCAGGGTCGGGCGGTCGCTCTACGCCGTGGGCGGCAACCCGGCCGCGGCGCGGGCGGCGGGCATCCGGGTCGAGCGGGTCGTCTGGGTCACGCTGGTCGTCGCGGGCGTGCTGGCGGCGTTCGCGGGCCTGATGCTGTCCGCGCGGCTGGGGTCGGTGGCCGCCAACCAGGGCGACGGCATGATCTTCACGGTGTTCGCCGCGGCGGTCATCGGCGGGATCAGCCTCGACGGCGGCAAGGGCACCCTGTTCGGGGCGCTGACCGGTGTCGTGCTGCTCGGGCTGATCCAGAACGTGCTGACCCTGGCCCAGGTCAGGGCCGACCAGATCCAGGCGGTCAACGGCCTGGTGATCCTGGTCGCCCTCGTCCTGGCGAGGCTCACCAGCGGGAAGGCCCAGGACTGAGGGCCGGCGGGGTTCGACGCCCCCCGCCTCAACCGTGCCGCTACCCGGTGGCGAACAGCTCCGGGGGCACGGCGTCCGCCAGCGCCCGGTACCCGGTGGGGTTGAGGTGCAGGTGGTCGCCGCTGTCGCAGGACGCCCTGAGCCGGGCCGGTCGCGCCGGGTCGCGGACCGCCCGGTCGAAGTCGACCACGGCGTCGAAGCGGTCGCTGGTGCGGATCCAGTCGTTGACCGACCGCCGGGCCGCCTCGCGGCAGCCCGCGGGGTCGTCGTAGTCGTTGCCCCCGAACGGCAGGAGCGTCGCCCCGTAGACGCGGATGCCCTGGGCGTGGGCGCGGACCACGATCTGGTCGTAGCCGTCCACGAGCTCGTCGGCGACCTGCTTCTGGGCGGCCTCGGTGGCCTGGGCGCAGCCGAGGTCGTTGACGCCCTCGAAGACGAACAGCCACGCGACCCCGCTGTGCGCCAGCACGTCGCGGTCCAGGCGCGCCAGCGCGTTGGGGCCCAGGCCGTCGCGCAGCACGCGGTTGCCGCCCGCCGCCTGGTTGACCAGCGCCACGCCCGCGGTGGCGGGGTGGGCCCGGAGCCGGGCCAGCAGCAGGTCGGGCCAGCGGTCGTTGCCGTTGGTGGTGGAGCCCCGGCCGTCGGTCAGCGAGTCGCCCAGGAGGACCGCGGCGGCGGTGCCCGGACCGGACGGCACCTCGACGCCGCTGAGGAAGTACCAGTGGTCGACCGGCGTGGCGCCCGGCAGGGCGTCGGCCGCGACGTGGTTGCCCGCCAGCAGGTGCGAGGTGGTGCGGGAGCCGGGGTGCGAGGTGATGTCGGTGGACGCCTGCCCCTGCGCCAGGTGCACCGTCACGGTCAGGTTGGCCGAGTCCCCGACCGGGAAGGGGAGCGGGTCGGAGACCACCTGGGCGCCCGGCTGGACGACCGCGGAGGTCTTGCCGTGGAAGGTGGCGGCGCGGGCCGTGCCGGGCTCGATCTCGCCGGCGCCCGCCCGGCCGCCGCGCGGGTGGGCGACCGTCACCGCGGTGAGGGGCAGGGGCGCGCCGCCGAAGGCGTTGGAGAACCGGAGCCGGAGCCGGTCGCCGCCGACGGAGACGCGCACGGTCTGGCGCAGGGTGGCGTCGGCCAGGACCGCGCCGTCGCGGGTGAAGGGCGCGGGCGGCATGTTGGCGGGCTCGGTCAGCTGCGGCATCGACGCCCAGGTGTGCACCCAGCGCTCGGTCGGCGTGGACGACGGCTCCGCGCCGAACGCCCGCGGGGGCGCGGTGGGCGCGCCCGCCGGCGGCTGTCGTCGCATCGAAGTCCCCTCGGCGTCTTCGACGGGCGGTCCACTGCGGCAGGCGGGGCGGACCGCTCTTCGGGTCGCAAGTTTCGACCCTTTTATCTTAACTTTCGGGCCAACGTAGCTCCCCGGGCGGCGTCGCGTCAACGCCGCCGCGCGCCCGCGGACCGACCGGTACCGGAGGGGGTCAGCACGTCCTGTCACGGGCGGGCGCCGTGCCCAGCAGGTGGGCGTCCGCGGCGCGGCGCGTGCACTCGTTGGCGTGGTAGACCCCGTGGCCGGGGCCGTCGAAGGTGACCAGCCCCGACCCCTTCGCCTGCCGGTGCACCTCGCGCGCCCACCGGTAGGGCGTGGCCACGTCGTAGCGGCTGGTCAGCAGGAGCAGCGGCGGGGCCCGGTCGACGTCGAGGCGGTGCGGCGGGTTGGTCGGGCGGTCGGTGAACCCGACGCACGTGGCCGCCTCCTGGTGGCCCAGGTACGAACCGCGCGTCGTGGGCGCCGCGCGCAGCTCGGCGTCGCGCAGCGCCCGGTACCCGGCGAAGTCCTCGAACCGCAGCGCGAAGTCCTGGCACACCACGGCGTAGCGCAGCGAGTCGTAGTTCGGCTCGAACGACGCCCGCGCGCCGCCGACCTCCGCGACGAGCGAGGCCAGGCCCTCCCAGTCCCCGTCGCGGATCAGCGAGAACGCCCAGGCGATGAGTTCGCCCCGGCCCAACCCGATCCCGTCCGCGGCGTCCAGGGCCCCCTCCCACGCCGCGCGGACGTCCCGGCCGCGCAGGGCGCACGTGGTGTCGCGGGCGCACCACGCGACGAACACGCCGAACGCCTCCTCCACCGCCCGCGCCCGGTCCAGCACCAACCGCCGCGGGCCGGCGCTGTGGTCGATCACGCCGTCCAGCACCATCGAGCGCACCCGCGGCCCGAACAGCTCCGCGTACTGCTGGCCCAGCAGCGTGCCGTAGGAGATGCCGTAGAAGCTGATCCGCCGCTCCCCCAGCGCCGCGCGCACCGCGTCCAGGTCCCGTGCCGAGCGGGCGGTGTCCACGTGGTCGAACACCGGGTGGCGGGCCCGGCAGTCCTCGCGCACCGCGAGGTTGTGCCGGGCCAGCGCGGCGAACGCGGCCTCGTCCGCCGGGTCGTCGCCGGGGTTGCGCGCCATCAGCTCGGGCGAGCAGCGGATCGCCGAGCTGGCGTTCGTGCCCAGCTGGTCGAAGCCCACGACGTCGAACCGGGCCCGCACCTCGGCGCTGAGGTAGGGGGCGCGGGCGAACTCCGCGCCGGACCCGCCGGGACCGCCCGCGTCGACGAACACCACGCCGATCCGGCGCGCGGGGTCGGTGGCGCGGACCCGCGACACGGCCAGGTCCGTCCTCGCGCCGCGCGGGTTCGCCCGGTCGAGCGGGACGGACACCGTGCCGCACTCGGCCGCGGGCTGGTCCGGGCACGGCTGCCAGGCGATCGTCGCCGCCTCGGCCCGGGGTGCGGCGACCAGCAGGCCCGCGACCAGCGTGGTGACGAGCAGCATCCGCACGGCGTCCCCCCAGCGTGAGCAGAGACGTGCAGTCTCGCGAGGCCGGCGCGCCGGGGGCAAGCCCCTATCGCCGCCGCAGCGACGGGTCGAGCAGGGCGGGCGGGGTGTCGAACTTCTCGTGCGGGGCGAGGTCGACGCCGGGGGCCACCACGGCGTCGATCGCGTCGAGCACGTCGGCGGGCAGCACCGTGTCCGCGGCGTCCAGCTGCGACCTCAGGTGGTCGAGCGTGCGAGGGCCGACGATCGCGCTGGTCACGGCGGGGTGCGCGGTCACGAACCCGAGCGCGAGCTGGACCAGGGTCAGGCCGGCGCCGGCGGCGACCTCGGCCAGCCGCTCGACGGCGTCGAGCCGGGCCCGGTTGGCGGGCAGGGCGGGGTCGAAGCGCTCCGGCATGACCCCGGCGCGGTGGGTGGTGACCTCGCGGCCCGCGCGGATCGCGCCCGACAGCCAGCCCGAGGCCAGCGGGCTCCAGGCCAGCACGCCGAGCCCGTACTGCTCGGCCACCGGCAGCACGTGGGCCTCGATCCCCCGTTGCAGGATCGAGTAGCTGGGCTGCTCGGTGACGTACCGGCCCAGGTGGTGCTCGCGGGCGGCCCACTGCGCCTGCACGATGCGGTAGGCGGGGAACGTCGAGGAGCCGAAGTACCGGATCTTGCCGGCGCGGCGCAGGTCGGTCAGCGCCGACAGCGTCTCCTCGTCGTCGGTCTCCGGGTCCCACCGGTGGACCTGGTAGAGGTCGACGTGGTCGACGCCGAGGCGGCGCAGGCTGTCCTCCAGCGCGGTGACCAGCCAGCGGCGCGAACCGCCCCGGTGGTTGCGCTCCTCGCCCATGGGCATGGTCGCCTTCGTGGCCAGCACGAGGTCGTCGCGGCGGCCGGCGACGGCCTTGCCGACGATCTCCTCCGACCCGCCCCGGCTGTACCAGTCGGCGGTGTCGATGACGTTGATCCCGCCCTCCAGGGCGGCGTCGACGACGGCGGTGGCCTCCTCCTGGGTGGTGCGCCCGAGCGCGCCGAAGTTCATCGCGCCGAGCGCGAGCGAGCTGACCTGCACACCGGTGCGGCCCAAGGTGCGGTACTGCATGACTGCGTTCCTCCGTCGAGGCGAGGCGCGGTGACGGCGCGCGAAGTGGTCGCCGGGCCCCTGGCCTGGCATCATGAGCAACCGGAACGTTGCTCCGCTAACGATACGGAGCAGTGTTCCGTTTTGCAAGCCCGGTGGGTGGAGGGAGCGGCACGGTGGACGACGGCGACGAGGGCGCGGTGCGGGCGACCAGGCGCAAGCGGGCGGACGCCCGGCGCAACGAGAAGACCCTGCTCGACGCGGCCGCCGCGGTCTTCGTGGACTCGGGCGTCGACGCGCCGGTGCGCGACATCGCGGCCAGGGCCGGTGTCGGGATGGGCACGATCTACCGCCACTTCCCGACGCGGGCGGACCTCATCATCGCCGTCTACCGGCACCAGGTGGAGGCGTGCGCCGAGGCCGGGCCGGCCCTGCTGGCGAGCAGCGCGACCCCGCACGCCGCGCTGGCGCGGTGGATCGACCTCTTCGTGGACTTCCTGATCACCAAGCACGGGCTGGCCGCCGTGCTCCGGTCCGACCAGTCCGGGTTCGACGCGCTGCACGCCTACTTCCTCGACCGCCTCGTGCCCGTGTGCGCCCAACTGCTCGACGCGGCGGTCGAGGCGGGTGAGATCCGGTCCGACCTGGAGGCGTTCATGCTCATGCGCGGTGTCGGGAACCTGTGCGTCGGCGCGGACGCGGACCCCCGCTACGACGCGCGTCGGCTGGTCGAGCTCCTCATCGCGGGGCTGCGCCGGCCGGCCTGAGCAGGACCGACCCGACCTGGACCGGCCTGAGCCGGACCGGGGTGCGGCGGGGACCGGCGGTCGTCAGCGGGTCCAGGACTGGAGCGGGTCGTCCTCCCGGCACGGCCCCAGCGCCACGGCCGCGAACGCGCGCGGGCCGGTCAGGCACTCCCCCCGGTGGAGGGCGCTCTCCAGGGCGAAGCTCCCCCTCGGCCGGGTGTGCTCCACCCAGGACTGGCCCTGGGCCCCGATGCACTCCAGCACCTCGACCGCCGCGGGCGAGTACGCCGTCAGGCACCCCCGCAGCCGCGGGTGAACCACGGTCGTGAACGCGCCCGCGTCGTCCGGGTGGAACCGCCACAGCTGGTCGGGCCGCCCCGTCCGCGGCCCGAGCACGACCGGTTCGGACCGCGCGCCGGCGGTCAGCGCCAGGCCGGGCAGCCCGGCGCGGCCGACCACCACCTCGTCGTACTCGGCCGCCGCGGCGGCGGGCGCGAGCGCCAGCAGGGCGATCAGGACGGTCGACAACGTGCGCATGGTTCCCCCGGTGCGTTCGGTGTTCCGTCCTATTAGCCCACCGGAGGGCTTGCACGATCAGGTGGCGTGCTGCGCCGAAGGGTGAATCCGGTCGCGTGGACAGGGCCGCCCGGCGGCGGTGGGCGCGGCCGGGCGGCGGAGGAAGCGGAGATCGGGGGTCAGCCCACCGTGATGGTGCCGTCGGCGGCGCGCACGCACGCCACCGCGCGGGTGGTCGCGGCCGCGGCGCCGGTGAGGCAGCGGCCCAGCACCGCGTGCCCGGCGGCGTTGGGGTGCCACGACTCCTGGCAGGTCTGGAAGTACGTCACGCAGGTGTTGGCGATCCGCTGCACGGCGATCTTGTCGCGGCCGGAGAGGCTGGTGACGAACGTGCCGCTCGGGCCGTCCTGGAGCCGGATCGGGGTGGCCAGCGCGTTCGCCGGGCTGTCGCCCCGCTCGCAGAGCCGCGCGCCGTCGAAGGCCCGCTGCACGTTGAGGTGGACCAGGTCGGCGCCCGGGAACTCGGCCGACAGCGCGGCGTGCGAGCCCTGCACGACCGTGCCCAGGCGGCTGGAGAACACGTGACCCGGGGCGAGGCTGGCGCGGTGGACCGGGCAGCCCGCCGCGTACCGCTCGGCGCCGAGGTCGCGGAACTTGTCGCGGGTGTCGTCGCGCCCGTCCTCCTCGTGGTACTGGGGCAGCAGGTCGAGCGGCAGCGGGTTGGTGTAGTCCTGGAAGACCACGCGGTGCCGCCCGTCGGCGTCGACCTGGGCCAGGGTGGTCAGCAGCTGCCGCAGGGCCGCGGTCGTCTCGGTGGTCGCCGCCGCGATCTCCTCCTCGGTGGCCAGGTCGGACACCGCGCACGGCTGCTGCGGCACGTCGCCGGCCCAGAACTCCCACCAGCCGGTCCAGGCGTCGGCGATGAACCGGTTCGCGCACAGCGAGGCCACGTCGCCGAAGGTGAACGAGCTGTTGTTCGAACCCAGGCCGACCAGCACCAGGTCGATGTCGTGGGTGCCCGCGACGGCGCGGAGCTGGTCGAGCTGCGAGGCGACGGTGCGGCCCTTGGCGCGGGCGCCGGAGGCGTTCGCGACGTCGTGCGGCTGGCCGCCGGAGCAGGCGAGGTTGAACCGGGCCTGGACGCCCGGCAGGTCGGCCTTGAGCAGGGACGCGTTGGCCGACCGGTGGCAGAAGAAGGCGTTGGCGTTCGGCGCCGACCAGCCGGGGAAGCCCTGCGCGACGCCGTTGACGTCGGTCACCGGGAGGTAGTTCCCCGCCCCCTCGCCGCTGACGAAGCTGTCGCCGATCGCGACGGCGGCGGTGGGCAGCACGGCGGTCGGCAGCACGGCGGAGGCCGCGTCCGGGGCTCCCGGGTCGGGGGCGGCGCCGGCGACCGCCGTGGCGGACCAGCCGAGCGCCGCGGCGAGCACGGCGACCAGCACCGGACGTCGAAGCAGGGACATCACGACCTCCTCGTTGACAGTCGGACTGACGTGAAATGTCTTCAAATCCGTCGCCCGGGTCAAGACCGAAGGGAATTTCCGGGATGCCGTTGACGGCGGCCCGGCCGGGAGGCGGCCCGGCCGGGAGGCGGCCCGGCCGGGTACCGCGCGACCGGGGCCGCTAGAACACGACGTCGGCCTTCCTGATCTCCTCGCTGTCCTTCGGCAGGACCCGAACCCAGGTCCGGATGAACGAACGAGGTTTCCCCTGGTTGGCGGCTGCGACGGCCTGCACGGCGGCCAGCTCCTCCACGCTGTTGGCCCGCCTGCGCCCCGACAGGCCGATGGGCGTCTCCTCGATCTGGTCGGAGCCGGCCAGGCGGCCGTCGTAGGCGTTCGCGACGGAGTACTGGCCGTTGACGCGCCAGTCGGTCCGCTCCCGCTCGGCCGCGTCCTCACCGAGCCGCTGCGCGCCGTCCGCCCCCCGGTACAGCTCTCGCCAGGCGGTGTGGGCCGTCCGGACGTCGAGGTCCTGGGCCTTCAGGCCCCGGTCCGCCAACCACCCGCGCAGGTGCGGTCCCGGCCCCTCCGCCATGGTCCCGAGCAGCTCGATCCCGAAGACGTACACACCCAACTGGTGGTCGTACCAGTAGAAGGCGCCCTCCGGCGCGGCGTCCAGGCCCTGGTGCGCCCGCAGCGCGTCGGCCGCGCCGTACTCGACCCGCTTGGCCGCGACCGGCGTCGCGTGCCAGACCAGGTCGTCCACCCAGGAGAGGTAGGTGTGCTCGCCGTGGCTGATGCCGCCGCGCACCGGGGCGTTCGCCTCGGGCCCGGCCTTGAGCACCGCGCGCGCGTGGTCCAGCGCGGCCAGGTGCGCCGGCGGGAGCAGCTTCTCCTGCCACTCGCGCCTCTTCGCGCTCGGCTCCTCGACGTCGGCGAACCACTCCGTCGCCTCCACCGGTTCCTGGTTGTCGAAGATGAGGTTGACGAAGACGTTGTTCCCGGCGCTGTCCTTGTGGAACGACGGGACCGCCTTGTACTCGGACCGGTCCGGGTAGTAGTTCACGTCCACGGCGATGACGTGGTCGCCGTCCGCGAACCAGCTCTGCCGCCGGAGGTAGGGCCACTGGCCGTTGTGGTCCATGAACATCTCCAGGAAGGCGATGGCGCCGGCCACCAGCTCGATCAGCCGATCGCCCTCCAGGTCGGTCACCACCGCCCTGGACCTGGGCTGGTAGTAGATCGTGCAGAGGTTGACGTACCTCGGCCCGTCGGGCCCCGGGGCGAAGTCGCCGAACTCCTGCTTCAGGGCCCCGGCGAGCTTCTGCCACCCGGCCGCGTTCCCCAACAGGGAGGCCACCGTCCCCGTTTGCATCAACAACGGCACCAACGAGTCGTCGACGGACGGGGTCAGAGGGCCTTCGGTCACGGGAACCTCCACCAGGGCAGTCGGGGAACGGGAAGATCGACGACCGGGACGATCGCTAGATAAAACGTTAGCATCCCGGGTGCCGCCCGACGGTCGGCGAAGTGCGGTCCGGGGTGCCCGGCCGGCCGGGGTGGACAGCACCCGGTCGCCGGGGTGGACGACGCGACCGGGGTGCCGGGGTGGATGGCGCGGTCGAGGTGCCGGCGCGCAACGGCGGCGCGCACGTAGGCTGGGTCGCGCCCTGGTTCCCCGGTGGCGCTCCGGTGACGCGGGAAGAGGTCGGGCGGGTGCGGGCAGCGGGGAGGACGAGCCGGTTCGGGCTCCTGCTCACGGCGCTGCTGGTGCTGCTCGGCATCTCCGCCGGCGTGGCGCCGGGCGCACCCTCCGGTCACCCGGGCCACCCACCGGTCCGGGTAACCGGCTGGTCGGCCTCGTCCGAACCGTCGATGCACGACGACCGCCACGACTGGCTCCGGCTGTCGGCCCCGGCGCGGTACGCGCAGGCCGCGTCGCACCCGGACACCTGGTGGGTGCTCTGCGGGCGCGTGACCGGCCGCTGCGCCCTGCGGGGCCGACCGCCCCTCGACGAGCCCCGCCGCACCGGCACGGCGACGGCCGAGCCGTCACCGCGGTCGAGCCGCGCGCCCCCCGCCCCGCGAACCGGGTGAACCGGACCTGACGCGTCCTCGACGCGCCCGCCGCACCCGCCCCGCACCGGGGCGACGGCGGCGCCGTCGGTTTCCCGTGCCCGCCGCCGTGCCGGTCGGTCGACCACCGTCACCGCGGCCCCGCCGGCGTCGACCGCCGACGGGGCGACCGGCGCGGCCGCGGGCGTTCCCCGAAGGGGTCGATCCATGTCCGTTGTCCTGTTCGTGCTGCTGGTCGCCGTGATCCTCGCCGCGGCCGGCCTGATGGTGGTGATGTTCCTCCGGGACAAGCCGCTCTACGGCGTGGTGGGCCTCGGCCTGCTCGCCGGTCCCGGCAGCCTGCTCGCCGTCCTGCACCTGTCCCTGGCGTAGCCGCGGCGGCCGCGCTCGGCCGGTCCCCCGGTCGAGCGCGGTCCGCCTCCGGCTAGCGCTCCGAGGTCGCGCGCCGCACGACGCCCTCGATGAGGTCCGCCGAGGTGCCCGGGGCGTCGTGCGCCGCGTACTCGGCGGCCATCGCCGCGGCCCGGTCGCGGAAGGACGGCACGTCGAGCACGCGCCGCACGGCGTCCCGGATCGCCTCGGGCCTCGGCCTGCCGGTGCGCAGGTCGATCCCGACGCCCGCCCGCGCGACCCGGGCGGCGACCTCGGGCTTGTCCTCCGTGGCGCCCCCGACCACCAGCGGCACGCCGTGCGCCAGCGCGTTCTGCACACCGCCGAAGCCGCCGTTGGTGACCATCACCGACAGCCGCGGCAGCAACCGGTCGTAGGGCAGGAACGACGCCAGGCGCGCGTTGGCCGGCACGTGCGCGGGCCGGTGCGCGCCGGTGCTGGCCACCACCAGCACGTCCTCGTCGGCCAGGGCGCGCAGCGCGGGCAGCACCAGGTCCTCCAGGTCGCCGTCGGCCACGGTGCCCTGGGTGACGTGCACGACGGGCCGGTCCGCGGTCTCCACGTCGCCCCACCACCCCGGCAGGTCGCCGGACGACGCGGGCGGCAGCAGGGCGCCGACGAACCGCACCCGCGCCGGCAGGTCGGGGCGCGGGTGCTCCAGCGACGCCAGGCCGTTCTGGAGGTGCAGGTGCCGCGAGATGCCGCTGAGCCCCCTGACCGGCGGCAGCCCCAGCTCCCGCTGGACCGCCACCGCGCGGGCGTGCACCTCGCGCAGCACCACCCGGTCGAACAGCGCCTGCAACGCCCGGTTGCGCAGCCTCGCCAGGGGTCCCGTGCCCGGTTGCAGGCCCGGCCCGAACGGCGCGGTGTGCGGGCCGGCCAGCATCAGCGGGGTCACCCCGACGCTGACGTTCGGCACCCCGGCCAGCGCGCCGAACGCCCCGCCGCCGCCGAAGCCGACGTCGTGCACCACCACGTCGGCGGCCCGCTCGCCGTGCGCCCGGCGCAGGGCGGCCACCTGGGCGGGGACCGGGTCGATGAAGACCGACACCATGTCGAACCGCAGCTTCGCCAAGCCCGTCACCCGCGCCCGCTCGGGGAACAGCTCGTCCACCGTGCCCCGGCTCAGGTCGATGGCCTCGTCGAGCGCCACGAACTCGGCCCCGGCCGCCTCCACCTGGCCGGCGAACCGCCGTCCCGCGCACCACCTCACCCGGTGCCCGCGTTCGGTGAGCGCGCGGGCGATCGGCAGCAGCGGCGTGGTGTGACCGGGGAACGGCACACTCGCGAACAGCACGTCGAGCACGGAGGTCATGCACAGCACCCTAATGAGGCCGACCCGACCGGTCATCGCCCCGACGACGACCGGGGTCCGGTGCTACGCCCCGGGGGGCCGGCGCGACCGGCGCCACTCGCTCGGGGAGCAGCCGAAGGCCGCGCGGAACCGGCGGGTGAAGTGGGTCGGGTCGGTGAAGCCCCAGCGGCGGGCGACGGCGGTGATCGGGGTCGCGTCCAGGGCCAGGTCGGCGCGGGCGCCCTCCAGCCGTTCCGCGATGATCCACTGCTCCAGGCTGAAACCCGCCCGCCGGCACAGGTGGTAGAGCAGCCGCACGGACACGTTGAGCGCGGCGGCGATCTTCTCCGGGCCCAGGTCCGGGTCGGTCAGGTGCCGGCGGACGTAGGTGCGGACCTGGGTGAGCCGGGTGTCCTCGACCGCGTCGAGGTCGTCGTGGGCCGCCGACACCAGCAGCGCCCTCACCAGGTCGAGGGTCGCGGCGCCGAGCGGGCGCGCCCCGGCGGAGGCGGTCAGCTCGCGGGCGTTGCGGCCCAGGTGCGCGACGTGGTCCGCCACCAGCCGGTAGAGCGGGCTGCCGCGCAGCGAGCCGGCCGCCCGGCGGATCGTGTCCACGGGCACGTCCAGCACGTCCAGGGGCACCTGCACGCAGCCCGCGGCACCCTCGCCGGACCACCCGAACTCGTAGGCGGAGGACAGGTCCACCAGGTGCATCTCCCCCGCCGGGACCAGTTGGCGCTCGCCCCACTGCTCCAGGCGCCCCACGCCCCGCCGCTGCACGGAGACCGCGACGACCGGGACGTGGTCCTGCCGGGCCAGCCGCTCGGTGCGCAGCAGGCTCATCCCGGACGACCTGCTGCCGAAGACCTCCACGTCGCCCAGCTGCCGCAGCTCGACCCGGAAGCGGACCGGGCGGTCGGGGTGCTCGTGGATCAGGTGGCAGGGGGCGCTGGCCTCCTGGAAAACGGTGTGGACCGCGTCGACGCGGTCCTCCGGCGCCAGGTCGTCGGTGTCGAACAGCACCGGCCCCAGTCTAGTGGCGGCCCGACGGGTGGTCCCGTGCCCGCGGTGCCCGTCCTCCGGGTCCGCACCCGGGCCGCACCCCGGTCCGGCACCCCCGAGCCAGCACCCCCGAGCCAGCACCCCCGCCGCACCCCGTGCGGGCACAACCGAACACCGTGCACGCACAGCACTCCCCCCGCGCCCCGGCGGCCAGAATTCTTCTCGGGGACCGGGTGGGAGGGGCGCGTCAGGGTGACAGGAACCGCAGCACGACGTCGTTCCACTGCTGGGGATGGGTGATCGGCGCGCCGTGCGGGGCACCGGGGATGACCGTGGTCGGCGCGCGCCCGCGTCGCGGCGCGGTGAACGCGTCGCACCCGCCGTGCACGACCAGCACCGGCACGTCCACGTCGGCCAGCTCGGCCTCGGGGTCCGCACCGGCCCACGCGGCGATCACGTCCGCCGTGGCCTTGGCCGAGGCGGAGGCCGCGAGGTGCAGCAGGTGCAGCCGGGTGGCCTCGTCCAGCGCGGTCTCGCCGTCCACGGAGAAGAACCGGCCCAGCACGTCGTCCAGCATGGCGATCCGGTGCCACTCGGCGGCGCCCAGCAGGTCGCGCACCAGCCCGTCGTCCACCGCGAGCGGACCGGCGAGCACCAGCCGGGACACCCGGTCGACGCCGAAGCGCACCACGCAGCGGGCCACGTCGCCCGCACCCGAGGAGAACCCGACCAGCGCCGCGTCCCGGAGGTCCAGGTGCGCCAGCAGGCGGTGCAGGTCGGTGGCCAGCGTGTCCTGGTCGTACCCGGCCCAGGCCCGGGTGGAGCGGCCGAAGCCGCGCCGGTCGTAGCCCACCACCCGGTGGCCCGCCGCGACGAACGCGGCCACCTGCGACTCCCAGGACTGGGTGGTCAGCGGCCAACCCGCCACGAGCACGACCGGCGGGCCGGAGCCGAAGTCCTCGTAGTAGAGGCTCACCTCGGCGCCGTTCTCCGTTCCGACCGCGAGTCGTGGCACCGGCCCAGCCTGCCCGGCGGCGCGGGCGGCGCCATCGGTCAGATGACTGCACCGGGCGGGTCGCGGTGATCGGGCGCGCGGCGGAGCTGGCGCGGCTGCGCCGGACGGTCGACCGGGATGCCGGAGTGCCGCCCAACCTGGTGCTGCACGGCGATCCGGGCGTCGGCAAGACGGTCCTGCTCGACGCGGGCGTGGAGTACGCCCGCGGGCGGGGCGTCCGGGTGCTCGGCGGCACCGGCTACGAGAGCGAGGCGCAGCTCGCGTTCGCCGGGCTGCACCAGCTGTTCGCGCCCGTGCTCGGCCACCTCGACCGGGTGGACCCGTTCCACCGGCAGGTGCTGCGCCGGGTGCTCGGCTTCGAACCGGGACCGGTGCCCGACCGGCTCGCCGTCTCGGTGGCCTCGCTCGCGGTGCTGGCCGAGGTCGCCCGGGAGGGTCCGGTGCTCATCGCGGTCGAGGACGCGCACTGGGTGGACCACCCGACGCGCGAGGTGATGATGTTCCTGCTGCTGCGCCTGGCGCCGCACGACATCCGGGCGCTGTTCGCGCGCCGCCCGCTGCTCAGCAGCGAGCGGGTCACCCCGGGCATCGCCGTGCTGGAGGTCGGGCCGCTGCCGGAGCGGGACGCGGGCGCGCTGCTGGACGAGCTGCACCCCGGCCTGCCCTCCGCCGCCCGCGACCGGGTGCTGTCGGCGGCGGCGGGCAACCCGCTGGCGCTGGCCGAACTGCCGCACGCGGTGGGCACGGACGCGCTGGACCTGCTGCCCGCCGGGGCGTCCCCGCGCACCCGCCTGGAGTCGACGTACGCGACGCGCGTCGTGGGGTTGCCGACGGCCGTGCGCACCGCGCTCCTCCAGACCGCGCTGGACGGCGACCGGCTGGAGGACGAGGCCCCGCTCCCCACCGCCCTGACCCCGCTGGAGCTGGTCGAGGTGGAGCGCTCGGGCCTGGTGACCCGCGACTCGACGCCGTCCGGACTGCGCTTCCGCCACCCGCTGGTGCGGTCGGCCATCGTGAACACCGCCGCGCCGGACGAGGTGCGCGCGGCCCACGCCGAGCTGGCCGAGCTGTACCGGGACGTGCCGGAACGCCGGGTGTGGCACCTGGCCGCGGCGTCCGCCGGCCCGGACGAGGAGGTGGCGGCCGAGATCGAGCGGGCCGCGCTGAGCGCGAGCCTGCGCGGCGGCAGCGGTCTGGCAGTCAGCGCGTTGCAGCGGGCCGCGGCGGTCAGCCCCACCGCGCCCGCCGCCGCCGGGCGGCTGCACCGGGCCGCCGAGCTGGCGGAGGAGTCGGGGCAGCTCGAACTGGCGCAGCGGCTGCTGGACGAGGCGCGGCGGCACCTGGACGACCCGACCCGCAGCGCCGCCACCCGCGCCCGCATCGCGCTGCTGCGCGACGGCGACTTCAGCGGGGCCCGCCGGCTGCTCGGCGACGCGGTGGACGACCGCGCGGTGCTCATCCGCCTGGCCGTCGCCACCTACACCGGCGAGGCGCTCACCGGGGACCTGGCCGGGGCGAGCCCGCACACGAAGCTGCTGCACGGCGTGTTCACCGGCACGGCGGGCGCGGAGGAGCTGCGGGAGGCGATCGAGGCGCTGCCCGCCGACACCGCGCCCGGCCGCGTCACCGAGCTGTGCCGCGCCGCCGCGTGGCTGGACGTGCTGCACGAGCACCGGGAACACGTGCGCGGCCTGGTCCGGCGCGAGGTCGGCCAGGGCGCGGTGACGCACGCCGCGACCGGGTACTGGTTCGCCGCGCACGACCACCTCCTGGCCGGGGAGTGGGAGCGGGCCGAGCAGGAGGCGGGCGCGGGCCTGGACCTGTGCGTGCGCCACGACCTCGCGCTGCCCGCGCAGGACCTGCGGTGCCTGCTGGGGTGGCTGGCGGCGGCCCGCGGCGACACCGACTCCGCCCGCGAGTACAGCCGCGTGGTGGAGCAGTGGGCGGAGCCGCGCGGCAGCGCCGCGCACCTGGCGCTGTCCGCGCGGAACCTGACCCTGGCCGCGCTGGGCGAGGGCGACCACGAGGCCGCCCACGCGCACAGCTCGCGTGACCCGGGCACCCCGTGGACGCTGCTGGACGCCGTGGAGGCGGCGGTGCGCGCCGGGCGGCGGGAGGAGGCGAGGGAGCGGGTGGCCGCGGCGGACCTGGCCGGCTTCGCCGACCGCACGCCGCGGCTGCGGCTGCACGTGTTCGCGGCCCGCGCGCTGGTCGCCGACGCGGACGACGACGCGGTGGCCAGCCTGCGCGCCGCGCTGGCGCTGCCGCGCGTGGAGCGCTGGCCGTTCGAGCAGGCCCGGGTCAGGCTCGCGCTCGGCGAGCTGCACCGCAGGCGGCACCGCCCCGGCGACGCCCGGCCGGAGCTGCGCCGCGCCGCCGAGGTCTTCCGCCGCGTCGGCGCGACGGCCTGGCTGCGCCGGGCCGAGCAGGAGCTGAGGGCGACCGGGGTGGCAGTGGCCGCGAACCCGTCGACGGCCGAGTTGACCGCGCAGCAGCTGGAGGTGGCGCACCTGGCCGCCTCGGGCCTGAGCAACAAGGAGATCGGCGCGCGCCTGTTCCTGTCGCCGCGCACGGTCAGCGCGCACCTCTACCGGATCTTCCCGAAGCTGGGCATCACGTCCCGGTCGGCGTTGCGGGACGCGCTGGCGGCGCTCGACCGGTGACCGCCGGGCCGGCGGGCGGCGGTGCGGTCGGCCGACCGGCGTCACCGGTCGTCACCGGCGCCGGGAGCGGGCCGCAGCTCGCTCCCGGCGCCGCGTCACAGCTCGACCGGACGGCCCGGCGGGAGCCACCGCAGCGCCGACCCGACGGCCGCGGGCGCCCGCTCGAACGCCCGCTCGACGGCCTCCCGCCGTTCGCGGAAGTGGCTCCAGCCCTCGTGGTGCACCGGGACGACGACCCTCGGGCGGAGCAGGCCGCACAGCTCCACCGCCTCCCGCCCCGTCATCGTGTAGCGGACCGGACCGGTGAGGCCGAACCGGACCGCGCCGAGGTGGAGCAGCGCCACGTCCACCCGCGCCCGCGCGGCGAACCGGCTCAGGGCGCGGTGCGGCACGGTGTCCCCGGAGATCCACAGCGCCACCCGGTCCGCGCCCGCGCGGCGCAGGGCGAACCCGACCACCTCGCCGACGACCGGGCGGCTCAGCGGCGGCCCGTGCCGGGCCGGGGTGGCGGTGACCTCCCAGCCGTTGGGCAGGGCGGCGGTCGCGCCCGGCGCGAGCCCGACGGCGTTGCCGCCGAGCCTGCGCGCGCCCGGGACCGTGGTGAGGACGACCCCGGCGGACGGGAGCAGGGCGCGGCCCGCGTCGTCGAGGTTGTCCGCGTGGTGGTCGTGGCTGAGCAGCACCGCGTCCAGCGCGGGCAGGTCGGCCGGCGCGACGGCCGGGCCGGCGGTCTTCCGCGACCCGGTCCCCCAGCCGAAGGCGTACCTGCGGCCGGGTGCGTCGAACGTCGGGTCGGTGAGCACGCGCAGCCCGTCGAACTCGACCAGGGCGGTCGGGCCGCCGACGTGCGTGACCCGGGGTCCGTCAGCGGGCATGGGCGACGGCCCAGGCCAGCACCTCGTCGGCGATCCGCTCCCAGCCCTCCTGGGCGGGCAGCAGGTGCGCGTAGCCGGGGTACTCGCGGACCTCGGTCACCGTGTCGGACCGGTAGTGCCTGGCGTTGGACTTCTGCACGCTCGGCGGCATCAGGTGGTCCTCGCCGCCGGAGACGAACAGCAGCGGCGCGCGCTTGTCGTTGCGGTAGTCCACCCACACGTCCTGGTGGCCCGGCTGGATGTTGGCCAGCAGGCTGCCCCACAGGATGTTCGCCGAGGCCGGGACGTGGTAGCGCTCGTAGAGCGCGCGGGACTCCTCCTCGGTGAACGTGTTGGTGAAGGCGTAGTGCCACTGCTCGTGGGTGAAGCCGATGGCCTTGTGCCGGTTCGCGGGGTTGCGCAGGATCGGGAACGTCGACTTCAGCTGCGACGGCGGGGCCACCACGACGCCCTCGGTGGGCGCGGAGTTGATCGCCACGCCCGCCGCGCCGTAGCCGTGGTCCAGCAGGACCTGGGTGAACGCGCCGCCCGCCGAGTGGCCGATGATGATCGGCGGCGTGGACAGCTCGTCGATGACCGACTCCAGGTGGGAGATGATCCGCGGCACGGTGACGGCCGCGATCGGCGACGGGTCGGCGTTGAGCGCCTCCACCTCCACCTCGAAGCCCGGGTAGTAGGGCGTGAGCACGCGGTAGCCCTGCTTCTCGTAGTGCGTCCTCCAGTGCTCCCAGCTGCGGGCGGTCACCCAGAAGCCGTGGACCAGGACGATCGTGTCGGGTGTCATCGGTTGCCCCCGGGGGGAGTCGAGGAAGGCGGCAGTGGTGGCTCCGTGCCACCCGCTCACCGTAGGAACCCGGGGGGCGTCCCTGCTTCGGTCGAATGACTGCACCTCGTCCCACCCGGCCCGCCCGCCCCTACCGCCATCCGACCGCGACGGGCCGCCGACTACGGGAACCTGAACCGATCCGGGGCCCCCACCTGCGGAAGTGGCGGTCGGGGCCTGTCGGCGCGCTCCGGAGTTCCCCTACGGTCGCACCGCTCCGGCCGGCCCCCTCCGGTCGGACTCCGGGAGGACACCGTGAAAACCCTGCTCCGCATCCTGTTACCGGTGGTCGCCGTCGTCGCGGCGGCGACCGTCGCCCTGGCCGCGCCCGTCGCGCCGACCACGCCCTACCCGCAGGTGCCGGCCAACGCCAACGCCTGCCTCGTGGAGAAGCTGGAGGTCGACAAGCAGCAGCTGCTGCACGACCAGGCCAAGCGCCACTACGACCGGATCAAGGCCCTCTTCGACCGCAACGCCGCCAGCGCGAGCGACCTGCGCGCCGCCGAACGGGCGCTGCACCAGGCCGCCATCGCGCTGAACAACGCCCGGTACGCCGAGGCCGCGTGCCGCAACAGGCTGGGCAACGACCCGAAGAAGGAGTGCGTGGCCCTGTCGCTGGAGCTCAACCGGCTGCTCGACGAACTGGCCCTGCGCCGGGAGCTGGAGCGGCTGGCGAAGGCGCACTACGACGCGGTGCTGGCCCTGGCGGGCAGCGGCGCCGTGTCGGGCGAGGAGGTGGACCGCGCCAAGACCGCCTGGGAGGTCGCGAAGCTGGAGCGGCAGCAGGTGGAGCAGCGCGTCACCGACGTGAAGAAGCAGCTCGCCGACAACCCGGCGTGCAAGGACTACCCGTCGATCCGCCCGACCCCCACGACCACGCCGGTGCCGAGCACCACGCCCACCTCGACCACCACGACGCCGGTGCCCACCACGACCTCGCCGAGCACCGTGCCGACCACCACCGGCACCACCGGACCGACCAGCACCGGCCCCATCAGCACCACCGCGCCCGTCGGGACCACCGCGCACCCCGCGCCGGTGGTCCCGGTCGGCTGAGCCACCGGCACGCCCCGGCCCCCGCGGCGCACGTCGGTGCGCCGCGGGGGCCGTCCCCCCAGGGGCCCTACCTGAAGGTCAGGCGGTACTGCACGCCGCCGCGGTCGACACCCTCCTCATCGGTCTGGACCACGTTGACGGGCCTGCCGCTGGCCTCCTTGGTGCCGTTGAAGCCCAGCCTGATCGGCAGCCGCTCACCGGCCCTGAGCAGCAGCCCGGTGAACCGCGCGACCACGGGGTCCACCACCTGGAACTGGGTCGTCCCGACCTGCCGGACGCCGACGGCCTGCCCGCCACCGGCGCGCCAGCGGTCGGTGAGGGTCGCGCCGAGGTCGACCACGATGCTGCCGGGACCGACGAACGGCGCCTCGGCGGGCCTGATGGTGAGGCCGGCCCGCACGTCGCGCGTGACCGCGTTGCCGATCATGAAGTCGGCCGGCACGAGGACGTTCGCCGGGCCCCCGCTCGTCACCACGTTGTGCCACGCGATGTTGTTGTTCTTGCGGGTGTTGTCCTCGGTGTCGGTCCCCTCGGGGTAGGTCATCGTGTCCCAGCTCGACTCCCACCGGGCCAGCAGGCAGTAGTGCCGCCACTCGTTCGGCACGGTCCACGGGATCATGACCGTGGTCGAGCTCGCCGTGACGGTCGTGGTGATCGCGCCGAACTGCTGCCAGCCTGAGGGCCACGAGACGTTGCCGCCCGCCCTGGTGTGGTAGACGCGGAGGGTGCCGGGGATCGCGGCGGTCCCGTTCTTGTGCATGGTGACGAAGACGTAGTAGGTGTTCGTCGGTGTGATCGGCACGTCCACCGAGCACAGCGAGGTGCCGGCGCAGACGACGATGTCCGGGCTCATCCAGATGTCGCCGACACCCGGTTCGGTGCCGTCGTCGCCGGGGTTGTCGCGCATGTAGACGCCGTTGGGCGCGGGGAGCGCCTGCGCCCCGGGCGGGCCGGTCAGGAACGCGGCCGCGAGGGTCGCGACGAGCAGGGCGAACAGCGCGCCCCGTCGTCTGGACGACGTGCTGTGCATGGGTCCTCACCTTCGGTTCGGGCAATGGCCGGGCGATGGTGTGGCGCGGCTGTTGCAAATCGGTTGTGCGTCGTCCCGGCCCCTCACGACGGCGAGCAGGACGCCCGCCGTCCGGACGACGTGCTGTGGTGCGCGTGGTCCTCACCTCCGGGTCGGGCGGTGACCGGGTGCGGCGCGCCTGTCGCACACCGGTTGCACGCCTTCGGGACCTTGGGCTGGTCAGACGTTTCGCGGAGCCGACACGACTGATTACGCTCGGTTGACCTTGTGGTGAGGAAGGGGTCGACGTGGTCGAGCTGGGGGTGCTCGGCCGCGTGCGCGCGATCGGCCCGGCGGGGCCGGCGGTGCTGCGGGGCGCGCGGCAGCGGGCGGTGCTGGGGCTGCTGGCCCTGCACGCCGGGCAGGTGCTGCCGGTGGGGCGGCTGGTCGACGCGGTCTGGGGCGAGGACCCGCCGCGCACCGCCGTGCGGACGCTGCACAGCCACGTGGCGCGCCTGCGGCAGGCGCTGGACGCGTGCGGTCTCGGCCCGGTCCTGCGCACCAGCAACCCCGGCTACGCGCTGGACGTGCCACCGGAGCTGGTGGACGCGCTGCGGTTCGAGCAGCAGGTCCGGGCGGCGGCGCGGGCCGCGGAGCTGGGCGCGGCGACCGAGGCGCTGGCGGGGTTCCGGGCGGCGGCGGAGCTGTGGCGGGGCGAGCCGTTCGCCGACGCGCCGCTGTCGGGCTGGGGTGTGCGCGAGGTGGAGCGGCTGCACGAGCTGCGCCTGTCCGCGCTGGAGGGCCGGTGGGACGCCGAGCTGCGGCTGGGCAACCACGCCGGGGCCGCCGAGCAGCTGCCGCGGCTGCTGGCCGAGCACCCGGCGCGGGAAGGGCTGGTCGAGCTGCACGTGCTGGCGCTGTACCGCGGTGGCAGGCACACCGAGGCGCTGGCCGCGCTGCACCGGGCCCGCGGGCGGATCGCCGAGGAGCTGGGCGCCGAACCCGGACCGCGGCTGCTCGCCCTGCACAGCGCGGTCGTGCGCCGCGACCCGGCGCTGAGCGGCGCGCCGGCGGCCGGGGCCGGGGCCGGACCCGCGCAGCTCCCGGCCCGCGCGGGCTACTTCACCGGCCGCGACGACGAGCTGGCCGAGCTGGACCGGGTGCTCGACGAGCCGAGCGACGACCAGCCCGTGGTGGTCGTGTCGGGCGCGGCGGGCGTGGGCAAGACGGCGCTGGCGGTGGAGTGGGCGCACCGGGTCGCGCACCGGTTCCCCGACGGCCAGGTGTTCCTCGACCTGCGCGGCCACGACGCGCGGCGCGCGGCGACCGCCGCCGACGCCCTGGCGCACCTGCTGCGCAGCCTGGGCCTGCCCGAGGACCGGCTGCCCGGCGGGACCGCCGAGCGCGCCGCGCTGTACCGGTCCCTGCTGCGGGACAAGCGCTGCCTGGTCGTCGCGGACGACGCCGGGCCCGTCGAGCAGGTGCTGCCGCTGGTGCCGGGCGCGGGCGGCAGCCTCCTGCTGGTCACCGGCCGGCGGTCACCGGCCGCGCTGGCCGCGTACTGCGCGGTGCGGCCGCTGGCGCTGGACGTGCTGGCGCACCGGTCGTCGGTGGCGCTGCTGGCCAGGGTGCTCGGCGCGCGGCGGGTGGAGCGGGAGCGCGGGCCGACCGCCCGGCTGGCGCGGCTGTGCGGCGGGATGCCGCTGGCCCTGCGCATCGCCGCCGCGCGGCTGACCGGCGAGCCCGCCGCGCCGATCGCCGGGCTGGCGGCGGAGCTGGCCGGCGCCGACCGGCTCGGCGCGCTGGCCGCCGACGGCGACACCCGCACCGTGCGCACCGTGCTGACCAGCGCCTACCTGCCGCTGGAGCTGTCCCAGACGCGGATGTTCCGGCTGCTGGGGCTCGCGCCGGGCACCACGTTCACCGCCTCGCTGGGCGCGGCCCTGTGCGACGTGCCCCTGGAGGTGGGGCGGGCGGCGGCGCGCGAGCTGCGCGCGGCGCACCTGATCACGGCGGTGGGCCCGGACCGCTACCGGTTCCACGACCTGATCCGCGAGTTCGCCCGGCAGCGCGCCCGCGAGGACGAGACCGAGGCGGCCACCACCGAGGTCGGCCACCGGCTGGTGGACTGGTACCTGCTGGTGGCCGACCGCGCCAACCGGGTGCTGGACCCCCGGCGCGACCTGGTGACGCCGACCCCGCGCCACCCCGTCCCGGACCTGCCGCCCCTGGCCGACCAGCAGGGGGCGCTGGCGCTGCTGGAGGCCGAGCGGCCGAACCTGGTGCCCGTGGCCCGCTTCGCCCGGGAGACCGGCCGACTGGCCGCCGCCTGGCAGTTCACCTACCTGCTGACCAGCTTCTACGACGCCACCGGGCACTGGCGGGAACGCGTGGAGCTGTGCCGGCAGGGCGCCGCGGCGGCGGGCGAGCTGGGCGACCCGCTGGCCGAGGCCGAGATGCTGCGGGCGCTGGGCGTGGCGCACTACATGACGCGGCGGCTGCACGAGGCGCTGGACACGCACGTCCTGGCGCTCCAGGCGGCCCGCGCCGCGGGCGACCTCGACGGCGAGGGGCACGTCTACAACAACCTCGCCAACACCTACGCCGAGCTGCGCCGCTTCGACGAGGCGGTCGCGGCCCACCGGCTGGCGGTGGCCCGGTGCCGGTCGGCGGGCAACCACCTGGGGCTCGCGCTGTCGCAGCGCAACCTCGGCAACACCCTGGTCCGCACCGGCCGGGCCGCGGAGGCGCTGGAACCGCTGCTCGACGCCCTGGCCCGGTTCCGGCGGCTGGACGCGCCCCGCCTGGAGGCCGCCACCCTGGACACCCTCGGGGAGGCGCGCATGGCGCTGGGCGACCACCGGCAGGCGCTGGCCACCCTCGCCGAGGCGCTGGAGCTGACCCGACGCACCGGGTACGTGTGGATGGAGATGGAGACCCTGCTGCACACCGGCGCGGTGCACCTGCTGCGGCAGGACTTCGCCGCCGCCGCGGACCGGTTCGAGCTGGCGCTGGCGATCAGCCGGGAGCACCGCCACCCGCACGTGGAGGCGGTCGCGCTGGACCGGCTCGGCCAGGCGTGCCTGGGCCGGGGCGACCTGGACGCCGCGCGCGCGCACCTGGAGCGGGCCCTGGCGGTGCGCCGCACCGTGCCGGACGGCTACGAGCACGCCACCGTGCACCGCCACCTCGCCGAGCTGGAGGAGCGCTCGGGCGACGGGGCCGCCGCGGCCTCCCACCGGGCCCGCGCGGGCGAGCTGTACCGGCAGGAGAACGCGACGGCCGAGGCCGAGGCCGTGACGGGCCCGGTGGTCAGCTCTTGACCACCGTCAGCACGGTGCGCAGGTTGCCCGGTGTCCCGGACGAGGGCGAGAAGAACTCCACCGGGATGCGCACCTCCTGGCCCGGTGGCGCGGTGATGGTGAACCGCACGACGGCCCGCCGGGAACCGGGCGGCACGGTGAGGACCAGGCCCTCGACCGGCACGTAGCCCAGCTCGGCGCCGCCGTTGTCGAGCGTGCGCACGCCCACGTGCCGGGTGACGTCCACCGTGGCCGAGAAGTGCGCGCTCGCCGGGCAGGAGAGCCGCCAGCACACGCCCGTGCCCTCGGTGGACACCGACCCGTCGCAGTTCTCGCCGGGCAGGCAGGGCGGCGAGTCGTCGTCGGTGATCCAGCCCGCCCCGCTGCGCCCGGTGACCACCACCCCGGTGGGCAGGTCGAGCGACACCCAGAACACCTCGACCCGCTCCGGCGCGGCGTCACCCGCCACGGCGACGGTGGCGTACCTGGTGGCGGTGTCGCCGTGCCAGGTCAGCACCCCCGACCCGGCGGCGTAGTCGGACCCGGCCCGCCCGGGGTCCCGGTCGGCCGACGCCCCGTCGACCGTGCGGTACCGCACCGAGCCGGTCGCCACGCACCCCGGCGCCACCGACACCGACACGGGGAAGCGGAACAGGGTCGTCCCGCCCGTGCCCTCGGCCTGCGCCACGTCCCCGACCTCCACGGTCGCCGGCGCGCACGCGGCGCCCGTGCCGGTCGTGGCCCCGGCCGGCACGACGAGGCCCGCCAGCACCACCGAGGCGAGGACCCACAACGTCGTCTTCCTCATGCACCACCCCAACGCTCATCACCCCGCGCTTCCCGGCGAACGCTTCCCCGCGTCCGCTCCCGGTACTGACTACGGGGACCGGGTTGCAGATCGGTTGTGCGCCGGGGGCCGGGCGGCGGGGTCACCAGGTCACCGGCAGCGCCGTCAGGCCCCCGGTCAGGGTGTCCTCGCGCAGCCGCAGCCCCTCCGGTGGCACGGCCGGCCGCAGGGTCGGGAAGCGGGCGGGCAGGCGGGAGAACACCGCTTGCAGCTCGATGCGGGCCAGGGGGGCGCCGATGCAGTAGTGCAGGCCCTGGCCGAAGGACAGGTGGTGCGCCGCGCGGCGGGACACGTCCACCCGGTCGGGGTCGGGGAAGACCGCCGGGTCGTGGTTGGCCGCGCCGATGTCGAGCAGGACGAGGTCGCCCGCCCGGATCGCCGCCCCGCAGACCTCCAGGTCGACCCGCGCGTAGCGCGGCACCCCTCCCCCGCTGGTGCCCGGGATGCGCATGATCTCGTCCACCGCGCCCGGCACCAGGCCGGGGTCCTCCGCCAGCGCCCGCCACTGGTCGGGGTCGGCCAGCAGCCCCAGCGCGCCCATCCCGATCTGCACGACGGTCGTCTCGTGCCCGGCGAACAGCAGGCCCATCGACAGCACCGCGGCTTCCTCGTCGCCGACGTCCGCGGACTCGCAGAGCCACGACAGCACGTCGTCGGCCGGTTCCACGCGCTTGCGGGCGACCAGCTGCCGGCCGTACTCGTACAGCCGGCCCAGTCCCTCGAACGAGCGGGCGGCGTCGCGGACGTCCCCCGCGGCGTCGCTCCAGGCCCGGAAGTCGTCGCGGTCGGCGTAGGGCACGCCGATCAGCTCGCAGATCACCAGGATCGGCAGGGGCAGCGCGAGCGCCTGGTGCAGGTCGACCGGTGGGGTGAGGTTCGCCATCTCGTCGAGCAGCCGGTCCGCGAGGGCCTCGACGCGCGGTTGGAGCACGCGCATCCGGCGGGGCGTGAAGTGCGGTTGGAGCAGGCGCCGCATCCGGAGGTGGTCGGCGCGCTCGGTGTCGAAGTCGCCCATGGGCCCGCCGAACAGGGCCGACGCCCCGGCGCGGGCGGCGGTGGCGGGCTCGCGGTGGGCGCGGCCGAGGCGGTCGTCCGAGAGCAGGGCGCGGACCTCGGCGTAGTCGGTGACCAGCCAGCCCTCGTCGCCGACGACCGTGCGCACGCGGTGCACGGGGCCGCGGTGGATCAGCGCGCTCAGGGCGGGCGGGGTGCGCAGCGGGTGTTCCCGGTCGAAGGGCAACTGGACGGTCATGGTGACCCCCGTCGGTCGTGCCGCCGCATGTCGACACGGGCGACGGTATTGCGGGATCCCGAACCCGACAAGGTGGTGGCGGCGGAACGACCCGTCCGGGGGATCCCGGTGCCCGGGGTGGGGCGGGCCGGGGGGTGCGGGCGAGGGCTGCGGGCCGGGGGGTGCGGGCGAGGGCTGCGGGCTGCGGCCCGGCGCGCGGGAAGGTGGGCGGTGGGGCACGGGGAGCTGGGTGGCGGGCGGTGGGGCACGGGGAGCGGGGTGGCGGGGCTCGGCGGCAGGGAGGCGTGGCCGAGGAGCGGCGTTGCCCCGTCCCCCACCGGTGTGCTGTGATCGGGTCACCGCCGCGCGGAAAGCGTTTTCCAAGAAAGGGTTCACCATGCGCGCAGCAGTTCTGGCGGCGGCCATCGCGTTGGGGGTGTCCGCGCCCGCCCAGGCGGCCCCGATGGACTACTGGCAGTACGTCGCCACCTACCCGACCGCCCAGGCGTGCCACACCTACGCCCGGGAAGAGCAGCCGTGGGACGTGGACTACTACGTCTGCGACCCGAAGAACAACGCCTGGGACCTCTACTGGGTGTTCCTCACCCGAACCTGAGAACCCCAGACCTCAGACCAGGTTGCCGAAGCGCTCCGAGGCGGCGGTCAGGGCGTCCACGCAGGCGCGGACCACGCCCCGCTCGTCGTCCTCGGACCCGGTCACCGCGCAGATGACGCGGTTGAGCGCCGGGCGGGTGGCCAGGACGCGCACGCCGTCCGGCACCGAGTCCCGACCCGGGCGCGGCACGACCGCCGCGCCCACGTCGCCCGCGACCAGGGCCGGCCGGGTGGGGTAGCTGCCGATCGCGCAGCCGATCCGCGCCCCCGTGGCTCCAGCAGCCGCTGCCCGGCCTCCCGCTCCAGCTTCCCGAGCTGCTGGGACACCCCGGACGGGGTCAGGTGCAGCGCGGTGGCCGCCGCGGCCACCGTCCCGTGGGTCGCCAGGGCGCGCATCCTCTCCAGGCTGGACACGGAATGGTTCCCAGTTCCGTGTTCAGCGCCTCGCCCGAGCCCGGCTCCCTGCAAGCGCACCCGCGGCCGTGGGACAGCCATCCGGTCAGGGAAACATCGAGGGCAGCGGCCGTTCGCCGGGGCCGCGGGTGTTGGACCTGCGACGAACCGAGGCGCCCGGTCCCGGTGCTCTGCCGGTAGGCCGCGCTGTCCAGCCGCGTTGCCGCGCTGTCCGGACCTTTGACGAGAAGGGGCAGATCAGGGACCGGGCGCTGTTCGAGGAACTGGGGTGGCATCAGCGGATGCCGGTGTCGATCGGGGTGCACGACAGTGGGGCGTTGGTGGTCTGTCGTGATCCGGGGGGCGAGTTCACGTGACGACCGCCCTTGCCCACCGCCGGCCGGTGGCCGCCTCGTTCAGCACGTCGAGCACCGAGAAGTACGCTGGCTTGCGGCCGTAGTCGGCGTCGATCAGCAGGGGCGTCTTGGCGGCGTTCCAGTAGTACTTGTCCGTCACGCCGCCCACGGTGATCACGGTGCAGCGCGGTACCGCCAGGCACGCGCTGACGGCCACGGCGTACGCCTTGGCCTGCGTCTCGCCGGAACCGGTCACGTTCAGCTCGGTCAGGTGCACGTCCACCCCGAGGTCGGCGAAGCGCCGGAGGTTCTCGGCCATGTCCGCGGGCACCCGGTGATCGCTGTTGAAGTACCCCTGGAAGCCGACGCAGTCGATCGGCACGCCGCGCGCGACGAAGTCCCGCACCAGCCCGTACACGGCGTCGGACTTCGGGCCGGACCCGTCGGTGTAGTAGTCGTTGTAGCAGAGCTTCGCGGTGGGGTCGGCGGCCTCGGCCGCGAGGAACGCCTCCTCGACCCAGCTCTCGCCGATGCGCTCCTGGAACACCGAGTTGCGCCGGGCCCCGCTGTCGCCGAACGCCTCGTTGACCACGTTCCAGTGGTCGACCCGACCGCGGAAGTGGCCCGCGACGCCGGCGACGTGCTCGCGCAGCGCGGTCAGCAGCTCGGCGCCCGAGCCGATGTTGATCACCCAGCCGGGCAGCTGGCTGTGCCACGCCAGCACGCTGCCGCGCACCGCCATGCCCCGGCTCTCGGCGTGGTCCACCAGGCGGTCGGCGGCGGCGAAGTCGAACTTGCCCCGGACCCGCTCGACGACGTTCCACTTCATCTCGTTCTCGGGCGTGATCTGACCGAACTCCTGGTCCAGCGCCTTGGTGTAGTCGGCGTCGCCGAGCAGGCCGGCCGGGACCACCGCGCCGAAGACCCGGCCGGTGGCCGCCGCCGCGTCCTTGAGCGTGTACGCGGCGGCGTGCGCCTGTGGCGCCGCGAGCAAGGCGGTCACCAGCAGGGCGGTTGCCAGGGGCGCCACGGCCCCGAACGGCTTCTTCACGCGTTCCTCCTCGATCCTCGTCGACCAGGCGGCGGAACAGGCACTGCGGGACAGCACTGCGGGACAGAAACTTTCGACAGTTTCGCAGACCTGTTTCGGAGGCGGGAGGTGCTGTTCGGGCAAAGACGTGAAGAGGGACGTTCGGGCAACACGGTCGGTGGCACCGCCTCGGGCACCGCCTCGGGCACCGCCTCGGGCACCGCCACGTGGGCGCTGCCGTTCATCCTGGGCCTGGCGGCGCTCGAACGGTCGATCACCGCGGTGGGACCGGGTGTGGCGCCGGCTGCTGCGTCGTGCTCGCGTCGGTGGCGTTCGTCGGCAAGGCGCGGCGCTGAACCGCGCGGGCCGCCCCGGGCGCGAGGTGCTCCAGCGGAGCGCTCCGCGCCCGGGGCGGCGGCGCGTTCAGGCGGGGCTCTTCACCGTGAAGCCGGCCCTCCGCAGCGCCGCGTCCCGGGACGAGGGGCCGACGAGCAGGACGAACTCGCCCGGCTCGACCACCCGACGGCCCCGCGCGTCCACGATGGTGCAGTCGGCCACGGGGAGGTCCAGGCGCACCGTCGCGGTCTCGCCGGGGGCCAGGTCGACCTGCCGGAACGCCTTGAGCTCCCGGTCCGCCCAGCTGGCGGAGGTCACGGTGTCGCTGACGTAGACCTGCACCGTCTCGCGGGCCGGCCGGGCGCCCGCGTTGCGCAGGGTGACGGTCGCCCGCAGGTGGTCGTCGGGCCCGAGCACGGGGGTCTCCACGCGGAGGTCGGTGTACTCGACCTCGGTGTAGGACAGCCCCTCGCCGAAGGCGAAGGCCGGGTCCTGCGTGTGGTCGGCGTAGCGGCCGCCGTGCTGGCCGCGGACCTGGTTGTAGTAGGTGGGCTGCTGGCCCACGTGGCGGGCGAAGGAGATCGGCAGGCGCCCGCTGGGCTCGACCAGGCCGAGCAGCACCTCCGCGATGGCGCGCCCGCCCTTCATCCCGGGGTTGGCCACCCACAGCAGCGCGGCCGCGCCGAGGGCCGAGGGCGGCAGCACCAGGGGCTTGGAGGCCAGCAGGACCACGACCAGCGGGGTGCCGGTCGCGGCGAGGGCGTCGAGCAGGGCGATCTGGCCGCCGATGAGGTCGAGGGTGGCGGTGGAGCGGCCCTCCCCCACCAGCTCGATGCGGTCGCCCACCACGGCGACCACGTAGTCGGCGTCGCGCGCGGCGGCGACGGCCTCCGCGATCAGGGCCTCGTCCGGCGGGCACGGCACGACCACCTGCGGGCGGGGCTGGCCATCGGGGAAGGTGTCGCCCTCGGGGTCCGGCGCGAGGGCGAGGATGTCCGCGCCCCTGGCGTGGACCACCTCCCACCCGGCGGGCACCAGGTCGCGCAGGCCGTCGAGCACCGTGGTGATCATCTCGCGCGGCTGGCCGTCGGGCAGCCAGTCCGCCTGGCCCGACGAGCCCGCCCAGTCGCCGAGCTGGGTCTGGGCGTCGTCGGCCAGCGGTCCGACGACCGCGACCCGGCGGGGGGTCGACCCGGCGGCGGCTCCCCCCTCCAGCGGCAGGACGCCGCCGTTGCGCAGCAGCACGAGGGAGCGCCGCGCCACCTCCAGGTTGAGCGCGGCGTGGTCGGGGTGGTTGATCACGGCGCGCTGCCGCCCGGCGTCGGGGTGGCGGGGGTCCTCGAACAGGCCGAGCTCGAACTTCAGCGCCAGGATGCGGGCCACGGCCCGGTCCAGGTCGGCCTCGGTGAGCAGACCCAGCTCGACGGCCTGGAGCGCGCCCTCGAAGAACCCGGGCGTGGTCATGATCATGTCGTTGCCCGCCCGGACGGCCGCCGCGGCGGCGTGGGCGTAGTCCGGCTGCACCCGCTGCTCCCAGACCATGCGCCCGACGTTGTCCCAGTCGGTGACCAGCGTGCCGGTGTAGCCCCACTCGCCGCGCAGCACCTCGTCGAGCAGCCACGAGTTGACCGTGATCGGCACGCCGTCGGTGGTCTGGTAGCCGAGCATGAAGGTGCGGCAGCCCTCGCGGGCGACCCGCTCGAACGGCGGCAGGAACCACGAGCGCAGCTTGCGCCGGGACAGGTCGGCCTCGCTGGCGTCCCGGCCGCCCTGGGTCTCGGAGTAGCCGGCGAAGTGCTTGGCGGTGGCGAGGATGGCGGTGGGGTCGGTGAGCCCGTCGCCCTGGTAGCCGCGCACCATCGCCGAGGCCAGCTCGCCGATGAGCACCGGGTCCTCGCCGAAGGTCTCGTCCACCCGGCCCCACCGCAGGTCGCGCGAGATGCACAGGACGGGCGAGAAGGTCCAGTGCACGCCGGTGGCGGCCACCTCGACGGCGGTGGCCCGCGCCACGCGCTCGACCAGGTCCGGGTCCCACGTCGCGGCCATGCCGAGCTGGGTGGGGAAGATCGTCGCGCCCTCGTGGAAGGAGTGCCCGTGGATGCAGTCCTCGGCGACCAGCAGCGGGACGCGCAGGCGCGTGCGGGCGGTCAGCTCGTGGGCGCGCACGACCCGTTCGGGGGAGGTGTGCAGGATCGAGCCGACGTGCTTGCGCAGCACGTGGTCGTCCAGGTCCTCCCGCGAGTCCAGCTGCATCATCTGCCCGACCTTCTCGGGCAGGGTCATGCGTTCCAGCAGGTCGGCCACCCGCTCCGCGATCGACCGGGTGGCGTCGAGGAAGGGCACGTCGTGATCCATGGGTTCTCCGGGGTGTGTCCAGGCCGCGGCGGTTGCGGCGCCGCGGCACGTGCGGCGGCTGCGCGTGCGCGTGAGGTGGTCGGGAGGGGCGGTTGCGGGACCCGGTACCGACGCAGGGGGCCAGCGCGGTGCGGCCGGGGGCGACGGGTCGTCACGGCGCCTGGACCACCGGGGAGGTCGAGCCGGGCGGCCGGACCAGGACCGGTGCCGGGGCGGTCGTCTCCCCGGGTCCACCGCGGACCGCGGACCACGCGTGGACGCCGCGCACGTGGACCCCCACCGCACCCGGCCCCGCGAGACCCGGCTCAGCGGGCATGTCGACCGGGCGCCGCCGTCGTCCGGGCGATCGCGGTCCTGCGCGGGTGGAGCATGGCGTGTTCTCCATCGTCGTGGTGACGGGTCGTCACCACGGGCACCCCGGTGGACGCGCGGGAACGCTCCCACAATGCTGTGAGAGCGCTCTCATCACCCGTGGTGTTCTGGTGGTGAATTTCGTGGATGTCCGTAGCCCGTCTTCCGCGCACGGGCGTCGCGCGTTCGAGCGTACCTCTTGCGCATAAGGCCGTACACACCTGCGGTTCAGGTTGCCCGGGATCCGGTACCCGCCCCGATTACCGGGAATCTCGGTCCCGCCCGTGCGGCGCATCACCTGTCGGTGTTCGGGTGGTCACCGAAGCGGCTCGCTCCCGGGGGCGAGGCGGCAGGGCGCCGTCTCCGGCCGGTCACGCGGCGTGACGCGGCGTGACGCGGTCGAGGTGGGCGACGGGACCGGCGGCGCGCGCCGGTCCCGGTCCCCACGTCACGTCATGAGCGGCAGGCGCACCGTGAAGCGGGTGTCGCCCGGGACCGACGTGACGTCGATGGAGCCGTTGTGCCGCTGGCTGATGATGTCGTGGCTCAGGTGCAGGCCCAGCCCGGTGCCCTGGCCGATGTCCTTCGTCGTGAAGAACGGCTGGAACAGCAGCGGCAGCACGTCGGGCGGGATGCCGGGACCCGAGTCCCGGATCTCCACGACCGCGTGGTGCGCCTCCAGCTTGGTGCTGACGCACAGCTCCCCGGTGCCGCCCATGGCGTCGACGGCGTTGTCCACCAGGTTGGTCCACACCTGGTTCAGCTCGCTCGGGTAGACCCGCAGCGGCGGCAGGTCGGCGTAGTCCCGCCGGACGCGGACACCGGTCAGCCGCCGCGACTGCATGGTCAGGGTCGCCTCCAGCCCCTCGGTCAGGTCGACGACCTGCTCCGGCGCCCGGTCGAGGTTGGCGTACGCCTTGGTGGACCCCAGCAGCGCGCTGATCCGCCGGCCCGCCTCGGACACGTCCTTGACCAGCGACCGGCTGTAGAGCGTGAGCCCCAGGTACCCGACCGCCGCTTCGAGCACCTCGGGCCCGACCGCCCGCTCCACCTCCGCCAGCACGTCGGGCGTCACGTCGTGGTCGGCGAGCACCACGTCCAGGCCGTCGAGGCCCGTCACGCCGCGCGCGTCCAACCAGTCCCGCACCGCGTCGCCCAGCTCGGCGGCGGCGAACGCGTCCCGCGTCCGGTTCGAGTGCTCGTGCTCCGCCGCGCGGGCCAGCACCGCGTCGACCACCTCGCGCTGCCGGGGCAGCGAGGTCCCGCCCCACCGCAGCACCCAGTCGGACAGCTCGCGCACCGCACCGCCCAGCTCGGCCGCCGACCGCGAGATGGCGGCGACCGGGTTGTTCAGCTCGTGCACGAGCCCGGCGGTGAGCGTGCCCAGCCCCTCCAGCATCGCCCGCCGGCCCGCGTGGGCCTCGTAGGAGTGAATCCGCCAGGCCAGCACCGGCAGCAGCACCTGGCACACCTGCGGGCAGCGCCGCAGGATCTCCAGGAACGAGGGCTTGTCGTAGGCCAGCAGGGTGGTCGGCCCGACCGCGGTGGCCTTGGCCAGGTAGCCGCCGCCGACGAGCAGCGGCAGCTCACCGGTGAACTGGTGGGCCGCCGCCGGCTTGTCGTCGTGGGCCGGCCGCTGCGAGGGCTCCCGCGCCACCTGCCGCGCCACCCGGGCCGAGTGCCGGCCGAGCACGTGCTCGCGGCCGTCCACCACCTTGGTGATCAGCAGCTCGCCGTCGAGCAGGACGTAGAAGTGGCGGGCGGTCTCGCCGTCCTCGAACAGGACGTCGCCGTCGGCCAGGAGCAGCCGGCGGCCCTCCGCCGCCAGCCACCCCAGGTCCCCGTCGTCGAGCGCGGCGAACAGGTGGACCTCACGCAGTTCGCCGATCCCGGTCACCGCACGCCCCCGGCCGCGTAGGGCCGCAGGGACAGCTCGTAGTGCCGGTCCCGCTGGCGCGAGAGGGCGCTGTAGGCGTGCGCGACCGACGCGAGGGTGACGTGGTGGTGCCACCCGCGGAACGACCGGCCCTCGAAGTGCCGGAGCCCCAGGTCCTCCTGCAACCTCTCCAGCTCGTCACCGGTGCGGTCCGGCAGCCGGGTCAGGCCGATCAGCTCGGTCATCCGCGAGGCGTTGAGGTTGGTGAGCCACACCGAGCTCGGCCGCACCTGGCCGGACGGCCACTCGGCGAGCACCCGGCGCGGCCGGGGGTAGGGCGTGCCCGGGGTGATCCGCGGCGGACCGGTCGGACCGGGAACGGTGGCCACGGCGAAGTGCGAGCTGCCCGACGGGCTGTCGGCGCGGTCCCCCCAGCGGACCGTCATCCGACCGTGCCGGGCCGACATCATCACCAGTTCCTCGGCGGTGGCCTGGCGCTCCGGCGTCCTGGGCGCGCCGGCCGAGGCGGGGGTGTCCGGGGTGACCCGGACGATGTAGGACAGGCCGCGCTTCCCCAGTTCCCGCACCAGGTTCTCGACGCCGACCTCGTAGCGGGCGTCCACCACGACCGGGGGCGGCAGCAGGCCCCAGTCGTCGACCATCTCGTCCAGCGCCTCGACCAGGTAGCTCCACCACTCGCGGTGCTGCTCCTCCTCGGGCACGTGCGTCCTGGACCGCCGCTTCTGGTCGGCGTCCCAGCACCGCGGCAGCATCAGCCGCCAGTTCACCGGGACGCTCGCCTCCCGGCCGGCCAGGAAGACCGCGATCCCCTTCTGGCAGTTGAGGGTCCGCCGGGCGGAGGCCACGTACTGCTTGGCCACCCCGACGGAGTTGCGGCCGTTCTTCGGGAACACCACCTCCCGCACCACCCACGCCTGCGGCGCCAGCGCCGAGGAGAGGTGCCGGGCCAGGCCGAGGCGGACGGGCTCCCAGCGCCACGGGCTCTGGTTCACGAACTGCTGGAGGCACTGGTCGGCCCGCCAGCCGACGACGTGATCGGATATCCTGCGAATGGATTTGCGGCCGGGCACGTGGATCAGTCCGCGAACGTACGACTCCGCCCACCGCCGTTGGTCGGATCGGGCCAACGGCGTGAAGAACTCCTGGCAAAAAAGTGAAAGATATTCGGAGTCGCGGATCGCGGAACCGGGTAACTCGTTGTCCTTGCTCATCTGTTCCCCCAAATTGGTGAAAAATACGCAAGCGACATCGACGACGTGGCGGCACCCGGTGCTGTTCAGGCGACAGGGGTCCTCGATCGCTCGTCGGCGACGGAATCCGGAGACGCCGGCAGCTCGAAGTCGTACATGAGGTGCGCGGAGATCATGCTCACGTGCGGCGCGTACCGCGTCCGCGCGGACTGGAAGGCGTGCCAGGCGTCCTCGCCGGTGCGCTCCGGCGGCAGGCCGGCCGACAGGGCGGCCCCGATGGCGTCGGAGAACGCGTGCTCCTCGCGGCCGTGCAGGCTGACCTCGGTCCTCGGCACGCGCAGGCCGAGCCGGGACGCCGACTCCTCCAGGCAGCACGACCCGTTGTGCAGCAGCGCCTTCGTGTGCGGCGGGGCCCACTGCGGGGCGATGGCCTGGACCAGCGCGGCGGCGTCGAGCACGACGACCGCGGCGCGCAGCCACTCGAACTGGCTCGCGGGCCGGTAGTAGAGCAGGGACGGGTAGGAGACGTGGGTGGCCCGGATGTCGGCCAGCCAGGCCGACCACTGGGCGAACGCGCCGTCGAGCCGCTCTCGCGACCCGGTGCGGAGGTGGTCGACGAGCAGGACCTCGGCGTCCGACGGGACGACGGCCGTGATCATCCCGCCGGTGACGAGCAGCTCGCGCCGGCGGAACGAGTCGAGCAGGCGGAGCAGGTGCACGAAGAACACGGCCAGCACCATCGCGCAGGAGACCCACGCGAGCAGCGCCAGGCCGGCGCCGGAGCCACCGCCGTCGAGGGTCAGGAACCGGACCACCTCACCGGGTTCGGGCCGCAGGACCCCGACCGCGACCGCGACCAGGCCGAAGCCCGCCACCTGCGAGGCCAGCCAGACCCACAGCATGAGGAAGACGCTCACCGGCATACAGGTGTCCAGCACCCTCTCCCGCAGCCTCCTCGGCGTGCGCCGGGCGAGGGCGAACACCGCCACCGCCACCACCCGCACCGACCACCGCGCGGCAACGGTCGAGGTCCGCCGCGGGGTGAACACCGTGCGCAGCACGCTGAGCCACCCGGCGAACACGACCGCCGCGCCGAGCAGGCCGGTCAGGGGGAGAAGAAGGCCGAAACCCATCGAGTAGTCCTCTCTCAACCGTTCGTCGCCCTTACCATGCGTCGGCGCGCGCTCGTTTCCCACACCGTGCTTGTGGTGGTACTCCGGGTACCAGCATTGCGTCGGCCGCAGACGCCATCCACACTCGCGGTGCGCGCTCACCCGACACGGCGGGCGATATCCTTTTCCGGGGGGTGGTGTGGTTGGACAGCGGCCTGGGCCGGCGCGAGCTCGCGCAGTTCCTGCGCAGTCGACGGGAAAGGATCAACCCGGAACAGGTGGGGCTGCCGGTCGGTCCGCGTCGCCGGACCGCGGGACTGCGGCGCGAGGAGGTCGCGGTGCTCGCCGGGCTGAGCCCGACCTGGTACTGCTACCTGGAGCAGGGCCGCAAGATCCGGCCGTCGTCCGAGGTGCTGGACAGCCTGGCGCGGGTGCTGCTGCTGTCCGAGGACGAGCGCCGCTACATGCACATGCTGGCGCACGGGCAGGTGGCCGAACCGCAGCCGCTGGACACGGGTTTCCCGCCGGAGGACATCATCCGGCAGCTGGTGCGGACGACCGGCATCGGGCAGTACCCGGTGTACGCGCTCAACCTGAGCGCCGACGTCATCGCGTGGAACCACGCCACGACCGAGTGGTACGCGGACTTCGGCGCGCTCGATCCGGCCGAGCGCAACATGGTCCGCTGGATGTTCACCGACCCGACCGCGCGAATCCGGTTCGCCGACTGGGAGTCCGACGCCCAGGACATCGTGGCCCGGCTGCGCACCGTGCCCGCGCGCCGGCCGCACGACGCGCGGCTGGCCAGGCTGGTGGTGGAGATGAAGCGCCTCAGCGCGGAGTTCCGGCTGTGGTGGGAGGAGCACGACGTCATCGAGCAGCGCAGCAGGCTGCGGACCCTGTGCCACCCCACGCTGGGTAACCGGACGATGCGCCTCGTCGTCGTCTACCCGTCCGACACGGACTCCTACATGGTGGCGTACCACCTGCCCGCTGGTCCGAATGACACGCTGTAACCATTGGGCTTCTAAGTAGTAGACCAGTTGAGGGAGGACTGTGTTATTTCGTCGTTGACCCGTCACGTGGCATTCGGCCACCTTCTAGGTGCCGCCCCCCAGAGGTGCGGCGTTTCGGACACTGCGACAGCCGTGCTCCTCCCAGCGCACCCGGTCGCGGTCCACGTGAACCGAACCTTGGAGGAGCCATGCCGTGGCACTTCGTCGGCAGGACCGAGCAGGTCGAGCGCATCCGCGCGACGGTGGCCCGGGCGCACGCGGGGCCGCTGCTGATCACCGGTGAGCCGGGCGTGGGCCGCACCACCGCGCTGCGGCGGGCCCTGGCCCAGGTGGACGGCCCCGACCTGGAGGTGATCCACCTCCACCCGGACGGCGGGCTCGTGCCGTTCGGCCTGGTGCTCCCGCACCTGCCCGAGGACTTCGTCACCACCGAGCCGCTCGGCGTGGCCGTGCGGAAGGCCGTCGACGCCTTCCTGGACCGCGTCGAGGGTCGCCGCGTGGTGCTGGTGGTCGACGACGCGCACCGGGCCGACCACGCGGGGATGCTCGTCGTGCGCGACCTGCACCGGCGGGGCGACGTGCTGCCGATCATCACCAGGCCGACCGGGGTCTCCCCCGCGCCCGGCCCCGACCCCCTCGACTGCCTGCGCTACGAGCGCGACTTCCAGATCCTGTGCCTGCCCCCGCTGAACGCCGACGAGGTCGGCGCGGTGCTGGGCGGCGTGCTGGGCGGGCGCGTCCACCGCGCCACCACCGAGGCGCTGCACGCCGTCACGGGCGGCAACCCGCGCGCGCTGCACGACCTGGTCGGCGAGCGCCTCGCGGACGACGTCGTGCTGGACGGCGGGGCCTGGCGGTTCAACCCGTGCCGCACGGGCGGGCGATCCACCTTCGCCGCCGAGGGCATCACCGCGCTCGTCGAGACCACCCACCGGGCCTGGCGCGAGCTGGCGCTCGACCGCGCCGAGGAGCTGTGCTGCCTGGCCCGGTGGAGCGGCGTCGAGGACCGGGTCGCCGAGGTGCTGGCCGGGGTGCTCCTGCTGCGCGGCCGGGCCGGCGAGGCCCTGGAGTTCCTCGACTCCCTCGGGCGCGACGAGCCGACGTGGTCGCGCGTCGCGCCCGTCCGCGCCCTCGTGCTCGCGCTCGGCCTCGGGCGCCCCGAGGAGGCCGGCGAGCTGCTCCGGCTGGCCGGTGGCACGAACCTCCAGCGGCGCAGGCACCTGCTCGCGATGCGGGCGTGGCTGCTGGCCGTGACCGGCTCGCCCACCGAGGCGTTCGCCTCGCTCGACGCGCTGGACCGCGGCGGCAGCGACCACGAGGCGGCGCTGTTCACCAGGGCCGCCCGCGCGGCGGTCGAACTCGCGGTCGGCTCACCCGCCATCGCCGTGTCACACCTGCGCCGCGCCCTGATCGCGGTGCGGGCCCAGCGCGACGACGTGCCGTGGATGGAGCCCTACCTCACCGCCTGCCTGATCGACGCCCTCCTGCTCGCGGGCAGGCTCACCGAGGCCACCGCCGTCGCGGGCGACTTCCACGGCGGCAAGCGCGACAACGCCTGGAACGTCGCCGTCACCCTCACCGAGCTGGTCGGGCACCGGATGCCGATCGCCGGCGGGGCCGTCGAACTCGCGTCCTAGACACAGCACCCACCGGTGTCCGACCTCCCCCCGGGTCGGGCACCGGATTTCCGCATACCTAGAGAACGGGAGAGTTCCATGGGGTTAACGCCCACAGCCCGTCACGGTGACCAACCGATCGCCATCATCGGCCTGTCCTGCCGGCTACCCGGCGCCCCGGACGCCGATCGCTTCTGGGACCTGCTCGTCAACGGGGAGGACCGCGTGGCCGCGCCCGACGCGGCCCGGACGCACACCAGGCAGCGCATCGGCGGTTACCTCGACGACGTGTCCGGGTTCGACGCCGCCTTCTTCGACATCTCGCCGCGCGAGGCCGGTCGGATGGACCCGCAGCACCGGATGCTCACCGAGGCCACGTGGACCGCGCTGGACGACGCCGGCCTGCCCGCGGCCGCCCTCGCCGGGTCCAACACCGGCGTCTACAGCGCGTGCCTGGGCTCCACCTACTGGGACCTGCTGCGCGCGCACGACGCCAACGACATGCACGGCCTGATCGGCTCGGGCCTGCACGGGACGGCCGCGGGCCGGATCTCCCGGCTGCTCGACCTGCGCGGCCCGAGCATGGCGCTCGACGCCACCTGCTCGACCTCGCTGCTGGCCGTGCACCTGGCCTGCCAGGGCCTGCGCTCCGGTGAGACGGACCTGGCGATCGTCGCCGGGGCGAACACCCTGCTCGACGGCGGCTACTGGGACTCGCTCACGCGCGGGCGCGTGCTCGCGCCGGACGGGCGGAGCAAGTTCGGCAGCCCGGCGGCGAACGGCTACGGCCGCGGGGAGGGCGCCGCGGCCGTGGTGCTGAAGCCGCTGGCCGACGCGCTGGCCGACGGCGACCGCGTCCGCGCGGTGGTGCTCGGCAGCGCGGCGGGCAACAACGGCCGCACCAGCATCGCCCTCACCACCCCCTCCGAGGAGGGCCAGGAGGACACGATCCGCCGGGCGCACCGCAACGCCGGCGTCCGCCCGGCCGACGTGGACTACGTCGAGGCGCACGGCACCGGGACCGTCCAGGGCGACCAGGTCGAACTGGCCGTGCTGGACCGGGTCCTCGGCGAGGGCAGACCCGCCGGCAGGCGGTGCCTGGTCGGGTCGGTGAAGACCAACATCGGGCACACCGAGGCGGTCGCGGGGCTCGTCGGTCTGGTCAAGACCGTGCTGGCGGTGGAGCGCCGCACGGTCCCGGCCACCCTGCACGGCCCGGCGGACGGCGGGGACCGCGCCGCGGTCGAGCTGCCGTCGACAGCGACACCGTGGCCCGAGCGGCACGGCCCCGCGCTCGCGGGTGTCAGCTCGTTCGGGCTTTCCGGGACCAACGTGCACGTCGTCGTCGGCGAGGCACCGCCGGTGCGGGAACCCGATGCGGCGCACCGGCCGTCCGCCTACCTGCTGCCGGTGTCGGCCCGCTGCCCGTCCGCGCTGCGGCAGCTCGCCGGGGCCTACGCGCAGCGGCTCGCCGACGGCGACCCCACCACCGGCGACCCCGCCGGAGGGGATCTCGCTGGGGACGACCTCGCCGACGTGTGCTTCAGCGCGGGCACCAGGCGGACCCACCACGAGCACCGGCTCGCCGTGGTGGCGCCGGACCGGCAGGGCCTCGTGCGCCAGCTGCGCGCCTACGCGGACGGCGTCCTCAAGCCGATGTCCAGGACCGGCTCCCACACCGCGCCGAGGATCGTCTTCGTGTTCCCCGGCCAGGGCTCGCAGTGGGTCGGCATGGGTCGGGAGCTGCTGGCCGAGAACGAGGTCTTCGCCGCGCGGCTGCGGGAGTGCGACGCGGCGGTGCGCGCCGAGACCGGGTGGTCGGTGGTCGACCGGCTGCACGAGGACGCGCCGCTGACCTCGGTGCGCGAGGTGCAGCCGGTGCTGTGGGCGGTGCAGGTGGCGCTGGCCGCGGTGTGGCGGGACTGGGGCGTCGAGCCGGACCTGGTGGTGGGGCACAGCATGGGCGAGGTCGCCGCCGCGACGGTCTCCGGCGCGCTGTCGGTGGCCGACGGGGCCGCGGTGATCTGCCGGCGCAGCGCGTTGATCGCCGAGCACTGCGGGCCGGGCGCGATGGTCGCCGTGCAGGTGGGTGAGCGCGAGGCGGCCCGGGTGCTGGAGCCCTTCGCGGACCGGCTCTGCGTCGGCGTGGTCAACAGCGAGCACGCCACCGTGCTCTCCGGCGACCGGGACGCGCTGGCCGAGGTGACCGAGTCGCTGCGCTCGCTGGGGGTGCGCTGCCGGCGCGTCGACGTGGAGTTCGCCTCGCACGCGCCGCAGGTGGAGCCGGTGCGGCCGTGGCTGCTGGCGGGCCTGGCCGGGCTGCGCCCGACCTCCGGGTCCGTGCCGCTGCACTCCACCGTGCTGGACCGGGTGGTGGACGGGACGCGGCTGGACGCCGACTACTGGATGGCCAACCTCCGCGAACCGGTCCGCTTCGGCTCGGCCGTCACCTCGGTCGCGGCGTCGGGACCGGTGGTCTTCGTGGAGATCAGCCCGCACCCGGTGCTCGTGCCCGCGCTGGAGGACTGCGTCGACCGGGCCGGTGGCTGGGGTACCGCGATCGCCTCGACGCACCGCGACCGCCCGCAGCTCGCGTCCATGCTGGAGGGCCTGGGGGTCGTGCACGTCGAGGGCGGGGCGGTGGACTGGGCCAGAGTCCGGACCGGGGGCCGCTACGTCCCCGTGCCCGCGTACCCGTTCCAGCACCGCTCGTTCTGGTTCACCCGGCCGCGCCGCAGGGTCCTGGAGGACCGCCGGGCGGCGGCGTCCCCGGGGCTGCGGACGGTCGCCGACTTCGAGCGCTACGTCCGGGACCAGGTGGCGGGGCTGCTCCACACCGAGGACGTCGACCTCGACCGCACCGCCACGTCACTGGGGCTCGACTCGCTGCTCGCGATGCAGCTGCGGTCGATCGTGGAGGACCACCTGGCCATCGTCGTCCCACCGAGGCTGCTGCTGGGGGCCGGGTCGCTGCGCCACCTGGCGGGCGAGCTGCACGCGCGGACCGGGCTGGCGGTCGTGGGCTGAACGGCACCACCGCGACGCGGCTCACCTCCCGGGGAAGGTGGGCCGCTCCCCCACGCGCCACCCGGCCGGGCTGCCGGAGCCGCTCCTCGCACGAGGACCGGGGCGCGGAAGACCCGCGACGGCGGACGAGGCGACAACGGCGTGGTCACCCACGTACCGTCGTCGCCTCGACACGCCCGGCGGGACCGTCACCGCGAGGGGGCGGGCACCTCCCGGCGCAGCGCCATCATGGTGATGTCGTCGAACTGCTCCGCGGTCCCGATGTGGTCGTGCAGCCCCGAGTCCACCCGGTCCAGCAGGCCCGAGGCCGAGGGCGCCGACCCGCACGCGATGCGGACCAGCTGCTCCATCCCGAACTGCGCCCCGGCGGTGTCCCGGGCCTCCACCACCCCGTCGGTGTAGACCAGCAGCGAGTCGCCCGGGTCCAGGTTGACGTGGTGCAGCAGGTAGCCGCTGTCCGCCAGCATCCCGACCGCGGGCCCGGTGGGCTGGAGCAGGACGTGCCCGCCGCCCGCCCGCGCCAGCACCGGCGGGTTGTGCCCGCCGTTGATGTAGAGCAGCGCACCGGACACGGGGTCGAGCACGCCGAAGAACAGCGTGGCGAAGTAGCCCTGCCGCAGGTGGTTGCGGGCCAGGTAGCGGTTCGTGCCGACGACCGCCTGCACCAGCGGGCCCGCGCCCACGGACAGCAGCGGCGTCAGCGCCGCCGCGGCCGCGGCCGCGCCGACGTCCGGTTCGAGGTCGTGCGCGTCCCAGCCCCCGGTGTGCTCGGCGGTGTGCCGCAGCAGCGTCCGGATGAGGGCCATGAACAGCGCGGCGCCCACGCCCTTGTCGCACACGTCGGCCACGACGAAGCCCACCCGGCGGCCGTTGACCAGCTCGAAGGCGTCGTAGAAGTCGCCGCCGACCTGGCGGGCCGGCTTGGTGCGCGCCGAGAGGTCCCAGCCGCGCGGCGCGGGCAGCGCGTCGGGCAGGAAGCCGGCCTGGATCTCGCGGGCCAGGTCGAGATCCTGCTCGTACTCGCGCAGGCTCGCCGCCGCGGCCATCTCCTCGACCGCCCGCGCCAGGCGCCGGCGCTCCCGGCACGACGACATCCGGCTGCGCAGCAGCGCGGGCTGGTACGGCGCCACCACGTAGTCGAACCCGCCGAGCACGCACGACTCCAGCGCGGCCAGGTCGCCCTGCGGGAAGACCAGCACCGTCGGCGACGAGCACGCGTCGGCCAGGCGCTGGCTGATCAGGGCGACCCGCTGGAGGCCCAGGGACGCCGAGACCAGCGCGACCTCGGCCCCCAGCGCCTGGGCGGGGTGGGTCATCACCTCGCCGGCGGTCCGGTGCCGCGGTTCGAACTCGCCGGTCGCGAACAGGCCGTCCAGCTCGGGCGTCGGCAGCTCGTGGTCAGAGATCACCAGCACGGTCGTCCCGGTCATCCGTTCCTCCCTTCGTCGGCCGCCGCACCACGAGCGTGTTCAGGTTGCGGCCGCCGACGTAGTCGTAGGCGAAGTGGTCCAGCCCCCGCAGCGCGAGGAACAACCCGAGACCGCCTTCCGGCCCCTCCTCGGGAGGAGTGGCCAGACGCGGTCCCGGGTCGTGCGCGCGGGGGTCGAACGGCGGGGCGGTGTCCTCGATGCGCAGCCAGACGCCGTCCTCCTCCACCCCTCCCTCGATGGTCACGGCTCCCCCGGCCCCCCGGTAGCCGTGCTGCGCGATGTTCGTGGTGATCTCGTCCGCGGCCAACCGCAGCCGGTACACCTGCCGCGGGTGCAGGCCGGCCTGCCGGGCGAGCGAGCGGACGAACTCGGCCAGCTCGTCACCGGCGTGCCGGCCGTCCCGCAGTTCGAGCCGCCGCGCGACCATCACGTCTCCACGGGGTCCTGCATGACCACGCTGCGGTCGAAGCCGGTCATCCGGATCGTCTCGGCCACCTCCGGCCGGGTGCCGATCAGGACGATGTCCACGCCGCGCCCCAGCTTCTGGTGCGCGAACACCAGGCACCGCAGGCCCGCGGACGACAGGTAGGCCAGCTCCTCCAGGAGCAGCACCAGGCGCCGGACGGGACCCGCGGTCACCTCGGTGATCAGGTCGTTGAGGATGGGGGCCGACCGGGAGTCCAGGTCCCCGGTCAGCCGAACGGTGACCACGCCGTCGTCGGTGTGCGCCTTGGCTTGGAAGTTCATCGGTCCTCACCTCTGTCGGTCGACGCGCCGCTCCCGGCGACCAGCACCAGGACGCTGCGCGGGGCGATCCGGTAGGACGACTGATCGGTCAGTCGCGGCTCGCTGCCCGGTTCGCGGGAGTCGTGCGGGTACGGCGCCGAGGTGTCGGCGAACAGGTGCCACGCCAGGTGGGCGGGCAGCTCCGGCAGCTCCAGGTCGCAGGGCTCCCAGTGCGCGTTGGCCGCGACGTAGACGCAGTCGTCCACGCCCTCGTCGCGGGTGTAGTGCATGACGGCGATCAGCCTGTTGTAGCCGGACCACTCCGGGGTCCAGGCGTGCGCGCCGTGCCAGCTGACGTCGGGGAACAGCCCGTCGCCCATGTGACCGGTCGGGTGCCTGCGCCGCCGCAGCGCCGGGTGGGCGGCGCGGAAGGCGATCGCGTGGCGGGTGAACGCGAGCATGTCGCGGTTGCGCTCCACCAGGCGCCAGTCGAACCACGACACCTCGTCGTCGTGGCAGTACGCGTTGTTGTTGCCCAACTGGGTCCGGCCGACCTCGTCACCGGCGACGATCATCGGCACGCCGAGGCTGGTCAGCAGCAGCAGCATGGCGTTGCGCTGCTGGCGGGCGCGCAGCGCCAGCACCTCCGGGTCGTCGGTCGGGCCCTCCGCACCGCAGTTCCACGAGTGGTTGGCGTTGTCGCCGTCCCGGTTGCCCTCGCCGTTGCGGTCGTTGTGCTTCTCGTTGTACGACACCAGGTCGTGCAGGGTGAAGCCGTCGTGGGCGGTGACGAAGTTGACCGACGCCACCGGCCCGCGCCGCTGGTAGAGGTCCGGCGAGCCGACCACGCGGGTCGCCAGGTCCCCGGTGACGCCCAGGTCGCCGCGCAGGAACCGGCGCACCGTGTCGCGGTAGCGGCCGTTCCACTCGGAGAACCGGCAGTAGTCCGGGAAGCTGCCCACCTGGTAGAGCCCGCCCGCGTCCCACGCCTCCGCGATGAGCTTGCAGTCCCGCAGCACCGGGTCGCTCGCGAGCGACTCGACCAGCGGCGGGTCGCTCAGGGACCGCCCGTCCTGGGCCCGCCCGAGGATCGAGGCCAGGTCGAACCGGAACCCGTCGACGTGGAACTCCGAGGCCCAGTAGCGCAGGCAGTCGAGCACGAAGCCCCGCACCACCGGGTGGTTGCAGTTCACCGTGTTGCCGGTGCCGCTGAAGTTGTAGTAGTGGCCGTCCGGCGTGAGCATGTAGTAGACGCGGTTGTCCAGGCCGCGGAAGGACATCGTCGGCCCCAGCTCGTTGCCCTCCGCGGTGTGGTTGAACACCACGTCGAGCACGACCTCGATGCCGGCCCGGTGCAGCTGCTTGACGAGGTTCTTGAGCTCGTCGACCTGCATCCCGTGCCGGCCGGTGGCCGCGTACGAGGCTTTCGGCGCGAAGAACCCGACGGTGCTGTAGCCCCAGTAGTTGTGCAGCCGCGCGCCGGTCGTCGGGTCGACCCGGGAGTTGTCCATCTCGTCGAACTCGAACACCGGCATCAGCTCGACGCAGGTCACGCCCAGCTCCACCAGGTAGGGGATCTTCTCCACCAGACCGGCGAACGTGCCCGGCTGGTCCACCCCGGAGGAGTCGTGCCGGGTGAACCCGCGCACGTGCGCCTCGTAGACGACCGTGTCCTGCTCGGGCCGGTTCAGCGGCCGGTCGCCCTCCCAGTCGAAGTCGTCCGGCGCGATCCCGCAGCGGCGGAGGTACCGGTCCTCGTGGTCCACCGGGACGCCCCAGGTGTCCTGCCCCTCCAGGACCCTGGCGTACGGGTCGAGCAGGACGCGGGTCGGGTCGAACCGGTGCCCCTCCTCCGGTCGGAAGGGCCCGTCGGCGCGGTAGCCGTACTGGGTGGTCTCCGGGTCCAGGCCGTACACCGTCATCGCGTACACGCCGCCGATCCGGAAGCACTCGGGTATGGGCAGCTCGGCGACGGGCTCCCGCTCGCCGCGCCGGAACAGCACCAGCGTCATCGCGGTGGCGTTGTTGGAGTAGACGGAGAAGTTGATCCCGCCCGGCACCGGGGTGGCGCCGAAGGGCAGGAGCCGGCCGGCGCGCACCGGGTGCTCCGCGATCCGGTGCGTCGGGTAGGCGTCGATCCGCTCGGGCAGCACGGTGCTCATCCGGCCAGCGCCTCCAGTCCCTCGTCCACGGAGCCGGTGATGGTGAAGAAGGCGAGGAACCCCGTCGCCGACATCACCGCGTGCACGTCCTGCGGCACGCAGGAGAGCACCACCTCCACGTTCTCCTCCTTCGCCTTGCGGTGGACCAGCAGGAGCACGCGCAGTCCCGCGCTCGACATGTACGACATGCCGTTCAGGTCGAGCAGCACCGTGCCGTCGGACGGCAGCAGGTCGGCCAGGCTCTGCTGGACCTCGGGCGCCGTGCGGCTGTCCAGTTCGCCGTTCAACGCGATGACGGTGACCGCCCCGCGCATGTACTTGTCCACCCGCATGTCAGCTCCCCTGTCGACGATCCGCGCGCGGTCAGTCCTCCACGGGCGACAGGTGGGCGCGCACCACCACGTCGCCGGTTGCGTCAGGCAGGTTCACGGTCATCGCGACCGGGTCGAAGTCCTCGTAGGGCCGGTCGTCCACCTCGACCCAGTCGAGCCGCACCCGGCCGGGGGGCAGGGCGTCCGGCGCCACCCGCAGCACCCGGTCGGAGAACCCGTCGGGCCGCGGGCGGAACCACAGGGTGAGCGGCTCGGAGTGCAGCAGCAGACGGCCGTAGACCGTGGCCAGGAAGCACAGCTCGGAGGCGTGGTACATGCTCATCGAGTGGCTGCCCTTGAGCCGCTCGTTGCCGAGCAGGTAGGGGGTGCCGTCCGCGAGCACGTTGAAGTACACGCCGCCCTCGTCGTGGTCGAGGAAGAAGGCGTTGTAGAACGAGGCCGCCTCCCGGGCGTGCCGGGTGAAGTCGGCGTCGCCGGTGTTGCCCGCCAGGACGAGGTAGGCCAGGATCGCCTGCTCCTGCTGCCACCACGCCTTGCGGTCGTGCCACACGAACCGGTGCGAGTCCGAGCCCTCGCGCAGGGTGCGCTCGACCACGTCGTACCAGCCGCCGCGCCACTGGTCGCTGCCCACGTCCGGCATGGTCCGGCCCAGCTTCTCGGCCAGCTCCGCGTAGGACGCCTTGGGGCGGATCGCGTTCATCCGCATCAGGTTCCAGGCGATCTTCAGGTTGTGCCCGACGACCGCCGCGTCCTGCTGCCAGCGCCACGTCCGGTCCGGTGACCAGTCGGCGTGGAACCGCTCCTGCACGAACGGGCTGCCCTCCTCGGGGAAGTGCTCGACGATCAGGTCGAACGTCTCCTCCAGCATGTCGGCGTGCCGCTTGTCGCCGGTGGCGAGGAACAGGTTGAACAGGTACGCGGGCGCGTGGTCGCCGACCGAGTTCCAGTTCTTCCGCGACCTGTTCACGCCCAGCGACTCGTGGTCCGGGTTGAGCAGGATCGGGTCGATGTGGGAGAAGTAGCCGCCGCGCTCGGGGTCGTGGAAGAACTTCCGGAACAGCCGCAGCGTGCCCTCGATGTCGTCGGAGATCCGCGGGTCGCCGGTGACGCGGTAGGTCTGCGTCGGGCCGACGAGCGCGTAGATCTGCTCGTACATCGGGATGGCGTCGTAGTCGTCGCCGAACTCCGAGGTGAACAGCTTCGACTCGGAGCCGCCGCGGATGTCGATGCCGTGGTACCAGTAGACGACGTCCTCGTCCCGGTCGACGAACCGCACGTGGTCGCGCAGGTACTCGGTGCCGCGCTCGGCGACGCCGAGGAAGTCCTCGTCGCCGGTGAGCATGTACGCCGACGCCATGCCGTAGACCAGGCGGGAGATCGTGTCGGTCTCCTGCACGTGGTGGTCGGCCTTGTCGCCGCCCAGGCGCAGCACCGTGCGGTAGTCCGCGTAGTCGACCGGCGTCTTGCCGCCGAACTGGGCCCGGCGGTAGAACCGGGCCAGCTCGCGCAGCTGCTGGGACCACCAGCCGGGCTGCTCGAAGTGGTAGTCGCCCACCCCGCGGCCCAGGAACAGCAGCCGCTTGGCCACGAACACCCGGTCGCCCCCGGGGTAGGAGATGCCGTAGGCGTACAGGTAGCGCCCCGGCTCCACCAGGTCGTTGACGTGCGCGGACGCGTCCAGGTACGGGTCGCCCAGGTTGCGCAGGAACTCGGCGGAGGTCGTCTCGGTCAACGTCACCCGCAGCTCGCGCCCGTCGCTGGTGCGCAGGTCGATCAGCGACCGCTCCCGGTCGTGCGCCGTCACGTAGCCGGCGACCAGGTCGGAGAAGGTGAACTGGCTGTCACGCATACCGCGCTCCTACGGGTGCGAATTGCTCGGCGGCCCACCACCGGCGCGGACCGCCGCGCGCGTGGCGCGCGGCGACCATGTCGATGATGGTGCGGGCGAACAGGTGGCAGTGGCTCGCGCTGCGACCGGTGATCAGGTCGCCGTCGACCACCACGTGCTGGTCGGTGTAGCGGGCACCCATGTTGCGGATGTCGCCGACCAGGTTGTTGTGGCAGGTCACCCGGCGGCCGCGGACCACCTCGGGGATCGGGGACACCAGCCACATGCCGTGGCAGATGATCCCCTTGAGCACGGAGGGCTCGTCGAACGCCCGGCGGAGCAGGTCCACCGCCGGGGGCACCTCGGTGACGTCCTCGCTGTAGCGCAAGCGGTCGGACACCATGCCGGAGGGCACGATCAGCGCGTCGAAGGAGCGCAGCCGGTCGTCGTCCACCGCCTCCAGGTCCCCGTCCACGGTGAACGGGAGCCCGAACTCGTGGCCGGTGAAGGTGATGGAGGACTGCCCCCACAGCCGGGTGAGGAACACGGTGGTGGCGCCCTCTTCGGCGAACCTGCGCTCGTAGTAGTGCAGCTCGGGCTCGACGTAGTCGCTCTCCATCAGGATCGCGATGGTCCGGCCGGCGAGCCGTCCGCCGTCCCGGATGACGATGTCGGTCATGGGTTCTCCTCGACTCACCCGGTGAGCAGGTCGACCAGGAAGGGACCGTTGTGGTTGAGCATTCGGCGCACGGCGTCCTCCACCTGCGACGCCTTCTCCACCCGGACGGCGTCCACGCCGAGGCTCTTGGCCAGCTCGACGAAGCCGATCTCCGGCCGGGAGAGGTCGAACGAGCCCGGGAAGTCGTGGTGCTCGATGCCCCGCTCGCCCCAGTACTGCTCGATGTTCAGGTCCAGCAGGCCGTAGCGGTGGTTGTTGCAGATGACGAACCTGGCCGCCAGGTCGTGGCGGGCCGCCGTCCACAGCGCCTGGATCGTGTACATGCTGCCGCCGTCGCCGGTGAACCCGACCACCTCGGCCTCGGGGCGGGCCATCTTGGCGCCGATCGCGCCGGGGATGCCGATGCCGAGCGAACCGCCCCGGGTGAGGAAGTAGTTCCCGGGCACCCGCGGTGGCAGGTGCTTGAGCAACGACGGGGACGCGGTCAGCGCCTCGTCGAACACGACCAGGTCCGCCGGCGCCTGCCGGGCCAGTTCCGCCGCGAACAGCTCCATGAGCGGCGCGTCGCGCTGGGGCTCGGTCGGCTCCCAGCGGACCTCGGTCCGCACCGGCGCCCGGCCGGCGGCGGTCAGCCGCTCGGACAACGCCGCGAGGGTGGGCTTCGGGTCGGCCACCAGGGCCACGTCGACCGGGAAGTTCTTCGCGATCTCGTAGTCGTCCAGGTCGACGTGGACGATGCGCGCGTCCGCCCGGAACGGGCTGTCCAGCAGCGGGAACACCTCGGGGAACACGTAGGTGCCGACGATCAGCACCGCGTCGGCGTCGGCCACCGCGCGGGCGCTGTTCTCGCCGAACATGTGGCCGATCTGCCCCCGGTAGAGCGGGTGCGCGGCGTCCATGTTCAGCTCGGAGTTGTCCACGCCCCACACCGGGGCGTCGAGCTGCTCGGCCACCGCGGTCAGCTCGGCCTGCGCGCCCGACACCGAGACCCCGTCGCCCATCAGCACGACGGGGCGCTCGGCGCCGAGCAGCGCCTCGACCGCGCGGTCCAGCTCCGCGGCCACCGGCACGACCGCCCGGCTCGGGATCGTGCTGGGCACGGCCGGCTCGGTGGTGTCGGCGTCCAGCACGTCCATCGGCAGCGCGACGAACACCGGGCCGCGCGGCTCGGTCATGGCGATCTTCACCGCCCGCCGCAGCACCCGCAGCAGCGAGCCGGGGTGGGTGACCCTGGTCGCGTGCTTGGTGACCGGGCGCGCCATGGCGACCAGGTCGGACGCCATCTGCGAGTCCATCGCGTCGTACCGGACGCCCGCCTCGCCCGCGATGACCACGAGCGGGGAGTGGCCGCGCTTGGCCTGGTACAGCATCCCGATGCCGTTGCCGAGGCCGACGCCGGTGTGCAGCTGGACCAGCGCCGGCCCGGCGGTGGCCCGCGCGTAGCCGTCCGCCATGGCGATGGCGACCGTCTCCTGGAGCGCGAGCACGTACTCGAAGCCGGGCAACCGGTCCACCACGTCGAGAAAACCCTGCTCCACCGTGCCCGGATTGCCGAACATCTTGGTGATCCCATCGGCCGCGAACTGTTCGAAGATCGCGACCTTTCCCGGCCTCGCGGTCATCGGAATTCCCCTCACGTCCTGTCCGGAATTGTCACCAGCCGTACTTGCGCAGACCGCTTTCGAGGACCTCGACCATTTTCTGGCCGGCCAGGAACGAGTCGGGCGTGGACCGCGCGGTGATGAAGGGGTAGTCGACCAGCACGGACGTCTCGCGCCCCACGTTGCCGTGGTAGCGGCCCTCCGGGCCGGTGGCGTCCTGGAGGATGTACTCCAGCGGGTACGGCGGCGGGCCCATGTTGAAGTCGGTGGTGACGAACCCGGTGCCGTCCTTGTAGTCGTACTCCTTGCAGTGCCCGGTGACGTGCTTGCCGAGGATGATGCTCTCGCGGTCCTCCCAGTCGCGGGCGAACGCGAGGCAGGCCACGCCGTAGCACTCGGCCACGATCGGCTTGTCCGCCCGGACGAACGCGAGGATCAGCTCGTGCAGCCGCCCGTTGTTGGCCAGGTCGACGATGGGCCCGCTGCCGCCGACGATGACGAGCGCGTCGTACTGCTCGACGTCCTTGTCGAGGGTGCCCAGCTCCCGGTAGTACGCCTCGATCTTGCGGAGGTGGTCCGGCTCGCTGAAGTAGGGCCGGTCCGGGATCCACTCGGCCAGGGACAGCGGGTTGTCCAGCCGGGAGGACCGGTCCAGCTCGGTCGCCGCGACCGCGACCTCCGGCGTGGTGACCGACCGGCCCAGCGGCGGGTCGATGTAGCCGGGGTCGAGGCTCGGCGGCAGGGCCTGCGGCCGCTTGCCCGTCGGGGTCGCGAACACGGTCCGGTAGCCCCGCTCGTCGCACGCCACGACGGGCCCGAGCAGTTCCTCGCCCCAGTACCCGTGTTCCGAGAGAATGATCAGGATATTCTTGGACATGGTTTCTCCTGCGCCGGTGACCTGAACGGAGAAATAGCAGGTGGCCACATTTCCGCGTTGCCGGACCGAGTCAAGCAACGCGGGCTGGACCGAACAAGGCAACGGGCCCCCCGGGCATTGACTTGAGGAAGTCGACGGGTCCGACCGTTCACTTCGTCAAGTGGTCGGCGCGGAAAAAGCGGCGGACCGGGGGAAACCTCCGGCACTCCGTTAGCTCGGCGTAACGGGGAACGCGGCGCGGGGGGCACACTCGGAACTTGACCTCGTCCGTCGCGGGGGACCGCACGCGTCGACAGTTCGGAGAAGCAATGCCTGAACAACCTCGTCCGACACTGCTCGCCGTGGACGACGACCCGCACGTGCTGCGGGCCGTCCGCCGCGACCTCACCCGGGCCTACCAGGACCGGTACCGCGTGCTGGCCTCCCAGTCCCCCGTCGAGGGCCTGCGCGTGCTGGACGTCCTGCGCGAGCGCCGCGAGGAGCCCGCGCTGCTGCTGGTCGACCAGCGGATGCCGGAGATGTCGGGCATCGAGTTCCTCGACCGGTCGCTGTCGCGGTTCCCGTCGGCGCGGCGCGTGCTGCTCACCGCCTACGCCGACACCGGCGTGGCGATCGACGCGATCAACCGCGTGCGCCTCGACCACTACCTGGTCAAGCCGTGGGAACCGCCGGAGGAGCGCCTCTACCCGGTGCTGGACGACCTGCTCGACGGGTGGCAGCGGTCCTACGAGCCGCCCTACGGGGGCATCAGGGTCATCGGGCACCGCTTCGCGCCGGCCACGCACCAGGTCCGCGACTTCCTCACCCGGCTGCACCAGCCGTTCCGCTTCCTCGACGTGGAGCGCGACGCGGGCCCCGAGCTCGACGGGCTGGACCTGGGCAGGCTGCCCGCCGTGGTGCTGCCGGACGGCACCCGGCTGGACCGGCCCTCGCACGCCGACCTGGTGGAGCTGCTCGGCCTGGGCGTGGAGTCCCGGCGCCCGCACTACGACGTGGTCATCGTCGGCGGCGGGCCGGCGGGGCTGGCCGCCGCCGTCTACAGCGCCTCGGAGGGCCTGTCGACGCTCCTGCTGGAGGCGTACGTGCCCGGCGGCCAGGCGGGCACGTCCAGCCGGATCGAGAACTACCTGGGTTTTCCCTCCGGGGTGACCGGGTCCGAGCTGACCCGGCGCGCGGTGGCGCAGGCGCGGCGGTTCGGCGCCGAGGTCATGTCGCCGGTCAGCGCGGTGTCCCTGCGGGCCGCGGGGCGCGGTCGCGTGATCACCCTGTCCGACGGCAGCGAGATCAGCGGCGGCACCGTGCTGCTGGCCACCGGCCTGGCCTACCACCGCCTGGACGCGACGGGCGCGGAGCGCTTCGAGGGCGCCGGCATCTACTACGGGGCGACGTCCTCGGAGACCACCTCGTGCGCCGACCAGCACGTGTGGATCGTCGGCGGGGCGAACTCGGCCGGGCAGGCGGCGCTGCACTTCGCCCAGCACGCGGCGTCGGTGCGGATGGTCGTGCGGGCCGAGGACCTGAGCGCGGGCATGTCCCACTACCTGGTGCGGGAGATCGAGCAGGCGCCGAACATCCACGTGCACACCGGCACCCGGCTCGTCGCGGCCGACGGGGCGGACCGGCTGGAGCAGATCACGCTGGAGGACCTGCGCACCGGTCGGCGCACCACCGAGCCCGCCGAGTACGTGTTCACCTACATCGGGGCCCGCCCGCGCACCGACTGGCTGGCCCAGTCCGTGCTGCGCGACGACAACGGCTTCGTGCTCACCGGTCCGGACCTGAGCCGGGACCGGGAGGCCGTGGTGCGCTGGGAGCAGCCGCGCGAGCCGCTGCTGCTGGAGACCAGCATGCCGGGCGTGTTCGCGGCGGGAGACGTGCGGTCGCACTCGGTCAAGCGCATCGCCGCCGGCGTGGGCGAAGGCGCGATGGCCGTGGCGCTGATCCACCACTACCGGGCGGTGTGCTGAGCGGACCGCCCCGCCTGTCGGTCACGCCCGGCAGGCCGTCGCCGCCGGCCGGTCACGCCCCGCCGGCTCTCGCACTTCGCCGGCCGGCACCCCGGCCGACCGGTCCCGCCCGCCGATCCCCACCGGCCACCCCCACCCCCCGGCCGGTCACCCCGGCCGGCGGTCACGCCCGACCGCTGACCAGCCGGCCGCCGCGGTACACCGCCGCCACCGCCGCGGAGTCCGTGATCCGCCGGGTCGGGTCGCCGTCCACGACGACCAGGTCCGCCCGCAGCCCCGGTGCGACCCGACCCCGGTCGACCAGGCCGAAGCACCGCGCCGGGACCGACGTCGCGGCCGCCAGGGCCTCGACGGGCGTCAACCCCGCCGACACCAGCAGCTCCAGCTCCCGGTGCAGGCTGGCCCCGTACGCGGTGCCCGGGACGCCGGCGTCGGTCCCCGCCAGGACCGCGACCCCCGCGTCGCGCAGCGGCCGCACCGCCTCGGAGGCGTACTCGGGCCGGTAGCACGGGGCCGGCGGCGGCTCCATGCGGTCCTCCAGGTTCGCCAGGGCGTCCGCGTCCAGCCGGGCGGCCACGCGCGGGTCGACCTCGTGGCTCACCTGGCAGAACGACTCCACCGCGGTCAGCGTCGGCACGACGAACACCGGGGCCAGCGCGGCGACGAACACCGGGCACGGCGGGCGGTCGAAGGGCAGGTGCGCCAGGCCGTCCGCGCCCGCCCGCACGGCCATCAGCGCGGCCTCCTGGTCGGTGGCGTGCACGACCACCCGCAGGCCCCGGTCGTGGGCGGCGGACACCAGGGCGGCCACCACCTCCGGCGACACGGTCGGCAGGTCGGGCTCCCCCGGCGCGGACGAGGCGAACACCTTCAGGTAGTCCGACCCCTCGGTGACCCGCGCGGCCACGAACGCGTCGGCCGAGGCCGCGTCCGACACCGTGGGGAAGGCCGAGAACCTCGGGTACTGGCCGGGGTGCCCGCCGGGCGCGGTGGCGCCGATCCCGGCCGACCGGAGGTCCGCCGCGTCCGGGCCGGCCGCGCGCTCGACCCGCAGCACGCGGGGCTCGGCGAACATGTCGAGCTGCGTGGTCACCCCGAAGCGGACCGCCTGGCGGGACGCGCCGGGCACGACGTGCACGTGGGCGTCGACCAGTCCGGGCAGCAGGGTGCGGCCGGCGCCGCGGACGACGGGTCCGCCCCGCAGCCCGGCGCCGACCGCGACCACGCGCCCGGACGACACCAGCACGTCCGCCCGGTGGAGCACCCGCTCCCCGGTGAACAGCCGGAAGTCCTGGAACAGCACTGCTTCCTCCTGACGCGCGGGCGCCCGCACGCCACTCGGCGTGCGGGCTCCCGTGGCGCTCTAGCGGGGGCGCGGACCGATCACCCAGTGCTCCTCGACCACCATGCGGTGGACGTAGCGGGTCTCCACGAAGGACTCCAGGTCCTCCTGCGCCCGCTGGAACTCCGGCGACGCCAGGGCCGCGTTCATCGCGTCCAGGTCGTCGAACCACAGCTGGTGGGCGGCGTCGAGCACGGCCTCGCCGATGCCGTAGGCGCCGTCCCTGGTGTGGCCCTGGAGGTAGCGGCGCACGCCCGGGACGTCGAGCACCAGGTCCGCGTACTTGCCGAGGCTGTGCTCGCGGAACTCGTGGAGGGGCAGGCCCTCCTTGCGCTTGACCAGGACGATGAGCTTGACGCCGCCCGCGTCCTCAGTGCCCTCGCGCAGCACGTGCGCGTCGGTGTCGAGCACCAGCGTCCGCCAGAACGCGGCCCACTTGGGCTCGTCCAGCCGCGCGCCCTGGAGGAACTCCTCGGTCTGGAGCGACGCGAGCTGATCCTGCTCGTTCTCCAGCCAGATCTCCGCGACGCCGCTCCACTTCGGCTCTTCCTCGTCGGGGCCGAGGGAGACCCTGGTGTCGATCATGTACTTCCTGATCTGCGGGATCTTGCTCGCGTACTGCACCGCGTGCACGTCCAGCCAGTAGCGCTGGAACTCCTGCTCGGTCATGCCCGGCTTGGGGTAGGCGAAGATCAGTTGGTGGATCATGGCATTCTCCTCGCGAGGGCGTCAGACCTTGTACTTCTTGAGGACGTCGTCGGCGAACCCCAGGTAGTCCCGGAGCGGCCAGACCTCCTCGAACTCCAGGTACTCGCGCATGGGCAACCGGCCCAGCGCCGTGCGGTCGAGCTCCTCCGCGTCCGGCGAGTCGATGATCGCGATGACCCGCTTCTGCGCGGCCACCTTCCAGATCCCCACGCAGAAACCGGAGTCCACGGTCTCCTTCGCGTGCTCGGCCTCCTCGGCCTCGATCTCCCACAGTTCGTCCAGGGAGATCCGGCCCTCGTGCTTCCACTTCATCTGGACGTAGAACAGCACGTCATCACCTCTCGTCCTGCTGGGCAGCGGCTGCGATCCGGCGGGTCAGGTCGTGCTCGGCGCCGAAGACCTCGGTCGCCAGGTCCAACGGGGTCTTGCCGTCGTGGCCGCGCAGGTCCAGGCGGGCGCCCTGGTCCAGCAGGATCGCGGCGCACTCGTCGTACCCGTGCCACAGCGCGTCGTGCAGCGGCGTGTAGCCGTTGGTGGCGCCCTGGAAGTCCAGGTCCACGCCCGGTCGCGCGGCGATCAGCGCGGTCAGCGCGACGTGGCCGTTGTAGACGGCCTTGTGCAGCGGCACGGCGCCGAAGGTCGGCTCGGTGGCGTTGACGTCCGCGCCCGCGTCCAGCAGCAGCCGCGCGATCTCGGTGTGCCCGTCGCGGGAGGCGACCAGCAGCGCGGTGTGGCCGTCGTTGAAGCCGTTGACGATCGGGTACAGCTCGTCCACGTCGACGCCCCCGGCCAGCAGCGCGCGCACGCCCTCGACGTCGCCGGCGTTGACGGCGGCCATCAGGCGGTGGCCCTCGATCCGCGCGTCGTCGCCCGCCACGCGGGCCTTGAGGTACTGCTCGGCCAGCAGCAGGCGGTCCTTGCCGCGCGTGTTGACGTTGAGCTCGTACTCGAAGTGCTCCTTGAGCGTGAACCCGTAGTGCGTCGACAGGTTCAGGCCGGCGCCGGCATCGAGCAGGTGCTTGGCGATGTCCGGGTACTTGAACCACAGGGCGTCCATCAGCGGCGTGTGGCCGGTGGTCGGCGCGACGGCGTCGATGAACGCGCCCGCGTCGACCAGCGCGCGCACCACGTCGAGGCTGCCGCCCTGGCACGCCTTGTGCAGCGCGGTGGCGCCCGCGCCGCTGTCCGCGGTGAACACGTCGGCGCCCGCCTCCAGCAGCAGCGCCACCATCGGCGCGTCCGCCTGGCCGGCCGCGATCATCAGCGGCGTGAGGCCGCTGGACCGGTCGCGGTGGTCCACCCGCGCCCCGGTGCCGAGCAGCTCGGTCACCAGCGCGTGGTCGGAGGCCCACACCGCGGCGACGAGGCGGTCCTCGCGGTCGGCGTTGAAGGCGGCGACCTCGCCGTTGGGGTCGAAGTAGACCTTCCAGGCCACGATCTTGCCGTCGGCGACGACGAGCCGGTGGGAGTCCTCGATCTCGAACTCCTGGCGGGTCCGCGTGTGCGCGCCCTTGGTGTAGATGACGGCGAAGGCGGTGTCGCCCTCCACGCGGAGGTCCCGCATCCCGTAGTCGAGCACCTCCGTGGTCTCGCCGCGGACCTGGAAGGCGCGGGTGACCTCGGCGACGCCCCGGTGCACCCCGAGGTACGGGATGACCTCGTTCCACTGGTCGCGGGGGAGTTCGAACTCCACGTCCTCCGCCAACGCGGACAGCGCCGAGGCGAGGTCCCCGTTCTCCAGGTCGGTGAAGTACTTCTCCACCACTTGGCGTGTTTGCTGGGTGGTCATCACAGGCTCCTGTCCCGATGCTCGCCGAACAACCGGTTTCCTCGTCGGAACTGTTGCCGACGGGCGCGGTTCACGGCAGGTGTGGACGGCAACGCCCCGGGGACTCCGTTGAGTCGGGGCGCGGACCTCACAGAATGCGCGAGGGCACGTCGCGGAAGTGGTCGGCCACCGCGTTCAACGCCTCGGTGAACACGGGCTCGCGGTCGTAGAAGTCGTATTGGGTGCCCGACAGCCACCGCAACTCCGACGGCCCGGACAGACCCGCGCGGAATTTCCGGACCCCCTCCGGGATGGCCGCGTCGTCGCTGTGCACCACCAGCACGGGCACGGTGATGCGGCTCGCCCACGAGATGGGGTCGAACCGCAGCCAGCCCGGCCACGCCATGACGGCGAACCGGTTGGGCCACTCCGGGACCGCGCCGCGGTCGGCGTCGACGTAGTAGTCGCACCGGCCGTGCATGGCGGCGGCCTCGCCGGTCTCGCTCACCACCGGCACGTAGGCGGTCCGGCCGGTGCGCCCGTGCTCGCGGGCCGCCTCCTCGCCCGCGCGAATCCTGGCGCGCACGCCGTCCGCGCCGTACACCGCCTCGACCAGCCCCTCGTCGTGCAGCCACGGCGCGACCAGCGCCAGCGACCGGACCCGCTCGTCCTCGGCCGCGGCGACCGCGGTGTACCCGGCGCCCGCGCACACGCCGAGCAGGCCGACCGCGTCGCTCCCGGTGCTCGCGACCAGCGCGCCGACCGCCTCGCGCAGGTCCTCGACCTTGCGCTCGGGCGATTCGAGGTCACGGGGCTCGCCGCCGGACTCGCCGAAGCCGCGGAAGTCGAAGGCCAGCGCCGCGAGGCCGCGCGCGGCGAGCCCCCGGGCGTACCCGCCCGCCATCTGCTCCTTCACCGTCGTCCAGGACCCGGCCACCACCACCGCCGCGCCGGGGTCCGCGCCGACGGGCCGGTGCAGGTCCCCGACCAGGAGATCACCGCCGCTGCGAAAAACGACCCGCTCGACCTGAGTGGAGTAGCGCATGGCCGTCACCTTCTCTTGGTTGACTGGGATCAGGTTCGTCCCGGTCAACGGAAACGGTCCAGCGTGAATTGGTGGTGGTAGCGGCAGTACCACGAAGGCGCGTGGCGGGTTGAATTACTTCGTGTGATGCGCATTGCCAATTCGGGATGATCACATCATGGTCTGAACTCCCCACCCCTTCCCCTGCGAGGAACCCATGCCCGAACCGCTTCCCCACCAGGTCGACGTGCTCGTGGTGGGCGCCGGCCCCACCGGTCTCACGCTCGGCTGCGCGCTCCGCTCACTGGGGGTCGACCACCTCGTCCTCGACCAGGCCGACGAACCGGCCAGGCACTCCCGGGCGGCCGTCGTGCACGCCCGGACCCTGGAGACCCTGGCGCTGGTCGGCGCGGCCGACGAGCTGGTCGCCCGCGGCCTGCCCGCCCCGGCCGCCACCGTGCGCAACCGCGACGGCGTCCTGCTGTCCGCCGCGTTCCACGAGCTCGGCACCCCCTACCCGTTCGCGCTGTGCGTGCCGCAGGAGACCACCGAGCAGGTGCTCGGAGCGCGGCTGCGGCAGCTCGGCGGCTCGGTGCGCCGGGGGCACGCGCTGATCGACGTGCACGAGGGGCAGGAGGGCGTCACCGCGGTGGTGGCCGATCCCGGCGGCACGGCGCGGGTGGTGCGGGCGCGCTACCTGGTCGGCTGCGACGGCCTGCGCAGCGCGGTGCGCGAGCGGTCCGGCATCGCGTTCACCGGGCGCACCGACCCGCACGTGTTCGCGCTCGCCGAGGTGGCGATGGACTGGTCCGGGCCGGTGGACGCCTTCACCTACTACCTGTCCCCCGGCGGCACCCTGCTCGTGTCGCCGCTGCCGGACGGGCGGTTCCGCGTGGCCGCGCCCGTGCCGCCGGACGCGCCCGCGCCGGACCTGGCCGCCGTGCGGCGGCTGCTCGACGACCGGGGCCCGGGTGGCGCGCGGGTGCGGTCGCTCGACGTCAGCAGCACCTGGCGGGTGCGGTACCGGGTGGCGGAGACCTTCGGCCGCGGCCCGGTGTTCCTGGCCGGCGACGCCGCGCACGTGCACAGCCCGGCGGGCGGGCAGGGCATGAACTCGGGCATCCAGGACGCGGTGAACCTGGCCTGGAAGCTGGCCGCCGTGCTGGACGGCACGGCCGGGTCCGGGCTGCTGGGGACCTACGACGAGGAGCGCCGCCCGGTCGCCGAGGCGGCGGCGGCGTTCAGCGAGCAGCTGACCCGCGCGGTCACCACGGGGACGCACGAGCTGCGCGACGACCTGGTGCGCTCGTTCGGGTCGACGCCCCGCCTGACCCGGTGGCTGGCGACGAGGTTGGCGCAGCTCGACGTCCGCTACGGCGCGGTGGGCCACCGCGTCGCGCCGGGTCCGGCGACCACCCCGCGCCTGGGCTGGTCGCTGCTGGTCCCGACCGCGGCCGGGGTGGCGGCGGCCCGGTCCGCGGTGGCGGGCCGGCCGATCACCGTCGAGCCGGCCGAGGACCGGTCGGACGCGGTGCTGGTCCGGCCGGACGGCTACGCGGCGGCCACCGCGCCCACCGCGGAGGTCCACCGGCTGCCCGACGAGCTGACCGCCTGGCTGCACGGCCCCGGCTGAGCCGGACCGCCCGGTCACGCGGCGTCGGGGCGGCGCAGCGCCCGCAGCGGGACGTGCACCCGGTCCGGCCGGTTGCGGGTCTCGTAGACCACCTCGTACACCGCCTTGTCCAGCTCGTACGCCGTGAGCAGGGCCCGGTGCCGGTCGAGGTCGATCCCGGACTCGTCGGCGTACCCGCGCAGGAACTCCGCCGCCCACACCGGGGCGAGCGGCGAGCCGGTGTAGTCGAAGGAGCGCAGGACCCCGGCCACGTCGCGCAGCGGCGAGTGCACGGCGCGGCGCCGCGCGACCGGCGCGGACGGCTCGCCCTCGAAGTCGATGAGCAGCCACCGGCCGTCGGCGCGCAGCACCTGGCCCAGGTGCAGGTCGCCGTGCACCCGCTGCGCCGGCACCGGTGGCAGCCCGGCGACCGCGGTGAACACCTCGCGCGCCCACGCGCCCCGGCCGTGCAGCAGGGGCGCGGCGGCGTCCAGGCGGGTCAGCAGCTCCCGGCTCAGCTCGCCCGCGTCCAGGGTGGCGGCGCCGAAGGCGATCACGAGCCGGCGGTGCACCGCGGCGACCGCCTCCCCCAGCTCGCGGGCCGCGAACGGCGCCGCGGACCTGGTGGCCAGGTCCCACCCCTCCTCGGCGTGGGCGAGGAACGGGTGGAGCACGCCGAGCGTCGTGCGGGTGCCGTCGAGCTCGCCCTCGATCGCGCCGAGCACCGGCACGACGTGCTCGCTGCCCAGCAGGCCCAGGGCGCGGTGCACCTCCAGGTCCGGGTTGAGGCCCGGGGCCAGGCGGCGGAACAGCTTGAGGACGTACCGCTCCCCCAGCACCACGGAGGTGTTGGACTGCTCCACCCCGAGCGCCCGGCTGGAGCGCGCCCGCCCGGCCACCAGGCCGCTGCGCGGCTCGGACCGGAACGACGCCCCGCTCACCCGCAGGTTGCGCGCCATCGCGTCGAACAGCGCGCACGGGAGATCGGGGTCGTCGGCCCCGTCGGTGATCCCGACCTCGCCCACCCGGGCGATCACCTCGGCGTCCGGCGCGTCCCGGCGCAGGGCCAGCGGCAGGTGGTAGTGCTCGACGCCGTCGGCGAACCGCACCGCGACGACGGCGAGCACGCCGTTCCCCCCGACCTGGGCCAGCGACACCACCTCGACGTCCCGGGCGGTCCGGCCGCCACCGGCGAACCAGCGGCGGTCCGGCAGCCAGTCGACCAGCGCGGTACCCAGCGCCTCGGCGAACGCGGCGGGGTTCATCGTCGTCATCGTCCCTCCTCCTCCGACCCGGGCTCGAACTCCGGTTCCAGCTCCAGCCAGTAGAAGCCGTAGCCGGCCAGGGTGAGCGAGTACGGCTGGTCCCCGATGCGCGGGAACCGGGCGCCGCCGGTCATCTCCACCGGTGTCCGGCCGCGGTAGGCGCACAGGTCCAGCTCCACCGGCTGCGCGAAGCGCGAGAGGTTGTTCACGCACAGCACGACGGTGGTCTCGTGGCCGTCCTCTCCGGTCAGCCCGCGCACGTAGGTCAGCACGCTCGGGTTGGAGGCGCCCAGCTCGCGGAACGTCCCGAGGGCGAACACCGGGTTCAGCGCGCGCACCCGGAGCATCCGCCGGGTCCAGTTGAGCAGCGAGGACTGGTTGTCCACCTGCGCCTCGACGTTCACGCCCTGGTAGCCGTAGACCGCGTCGGCGATGGTCGGCAGGTAGAGCCGGCCCGGGTCGGCGGAGGAGAAGCCGGCGTTGCGGTCGGGGGTCCACTGCATCGGCGTGCGCACCGCGTCGCGGTCGCCGAGCCAGATGTTGT
>NZ_JBHSQO010000046.1:0-67714 GCF_042658445.1 Saccharothrix lopnurensis
ATGCTCCGAAACAAGACCCACTACCGGCATCCCGAGAAAACTCCCGCCCCGGCTGCGGCTTGACAACCACATAGGGATACCCCCCGGTCTTGCCGGTGGCCGGGTCGGCGGCTTGCACGGTGTCACCGGGCGCGACTTGTTCGATCCGCTTGCTTTCACCTCGGCGGCCTTCTCGGCGGCGGCCTTGCCGGTGCGGAAGACGGCCTCGGCGATCAGGCCGGCGCCCTGGGGCAGGGTTGCTGGTGCAGCGGCCGGTCGGGCGTCGTAGCGGGCCTCGATCCGTCGCCCCTCCGGCGAGACCACCGCCGCGAGCAGGCCGGAGTTGGTCTGCCCCGGCGAGATGTGCTCGTAGCGGGTGACCTTGCCGCGCTGGTCGGTCGTGGTGGTGCGCAGGCCGCGCTCGTCGTACCTGGTCTTTTCGTCGAACCCCTGAGGCGCCACGCGTCGGTCGGGTTGCCGTTGAGCAGCAGGTTCCGGTTGAGCGAGCCGTCGTAGCGATGGTTGTGGGTGTCGCCCGCGCGGCGCCGGGTGTGGAGCGGCACGTTGCCGCGGTAGCCGTCGCGGACGACCACGCCGTCCGCGACGGTCGTGGTCGACCTCTGCTCGCCGGCGTTCCAGGCGAACGTGGTCGCGTTGTCCAGCGCGCCGGTCTGCCGCGCCATGCGCCCGTCCGCGCCGTACTCGTTGCGCAGCAACCTGGTGCGGTGCGGCTGCGGGTCCGTCACCTCGGTCAACCGACCCTCGGCCGAGTAGCCGTAGGGTCATTGGCCGCCGCGGGCGTCCTTGTGGATGCCCAACCGGCCAGCCTGGTCGTACTCGTACTGCGTCTTGCGGTGACCAGGCAGGGTGATCGAGCGGATCAGGTCGCCCTCGACGCCCACGCGGACCTGCGCGTCGAAGCCGTGGACCAGTTGGCTCACCGTGACCAGCCCCAACCGGTGCCGGTCCCGCGCAGTTCCCCGGCGGGCGCTGGTAGGCGCCGTCAATGAAGCGGTACAGCACGCTCCCGCCGTCGTCTGCCAGCACGATCGCGCCCTGATCGGTCCGCGTCACGCGCATCCCGCAGGACCACGCCCAGCCCGGCTCGAACACCTCGGGCCGGGTCAGCGTGGAGGAAAGCCCACCGAACGACGCCATCGCCAGGTCCGGCTCGACGCGGGTGAACGCGCCGGTCGCCGTGTTCACGTTGTCGCCGCGGAACGCCTGCCGCGCGCCGGTCGTGCCCAACGCCGTCCCGCAACCACAGCCGGATGTCCGCTCGACCGGAATCTCCGGTACCAGGACCGTCGTGCGCGGACGCGTGTCCGGTCCTGCTCGGACACGACCTCGCCACCGCCGTCCAAGACTGCCACCAACGTGACGGAGTGCTCCTCGCCCAGGTCGAGCACCCAGCCCTTGGCGGCGCCGAACGTGCGGCAGAAGTGCCGCGCCGCACCGCAGCCGACCGCAGCCGCACCGGCTCACCGGCGGCCTCGACGCCCACGAGCACGGCCGGTGGCCACTGCTCCGGCGGCACCGCCTCGTCCGGCCTGGCCGACGCGGGCACCGGTCGGTCCACCGGTCCCGCTCCCGCACTCACCTCGGGCACCTCGCCCCGCGCCGCATGCACCCACGTCACCGGTTGCAGCAGGCTCCCCGCCGGCAACACCACGCACCCCGTCCCTCCACCGCTCCCCTGCACGCCGAAATCGATCAATACGCGAATCGCGCGCAGCACAAAGCCGGACATGGAGGAGCCGGCCGAAACAGAATCGACGCACGCCGGATTCAGCCGATAAATGCCGAACCGCGACGGCGGGGTGTCGACCATCGCGACCGTCGAACACATATGCGCAAATCAGGCGATCGACATGCCAGTCGCCCCTCATGCCAGAGCTGCAACACCAGCCCTCAGCACACCGCATCGCTCAATACTTCAGCTTCGTAATGATCGACTCGACTTGAGCAGCACGGTTCTGCTTCGCATAAAGATCAAGCGCTCGCCGCCACTGCACCCTGGCCGCAGCAAGGTCCACGACGGCGTAAGCATCCCCCAGGCTGGCCATGACATCGGCTTCCTTGTAGGTGTTCTCCAGGTAGCGGAACTTCCGCACGGCTTCCCGATAATGCGCTACGGCCTGGTCGTGGTGACCGCTCATGTGAGCTATGTGCCCCAGGCAAGCCGCCGATTCGGCGACACCGTAATGATTGCCGTGCAACCGCTGCGCCCACATCGACTCCAGGCCGGAGCTCCGGGCCTCGGCGTAGTTCCCCACTCCCGCCTGCGCCCACGCCACGGTCGTGAGGCCGAGCGCCGTTCTCAGCGGGTTTCCGACCCCCCGGTACCGGTCCAGGGCTTCCAGGGCGTGGTCGACCGCTTGGCGGTGCCGGCCACGGCGAGAGGAGTTGCGGGCGAGTGTGCGCAGTGCCGCCGCTTCGCACGACAGGTCGACGCCGCGCGCCAGGGCGACGGCTTCGTGGAGGTGGTCCTCGGCCTCGTCGAACCGGCTCAGTCGGGAGCACGCCTGCCCCATCTGCCGATGCGCCCACGCCAGTCGCCATCGATCGCCCAGGGCGTGCGCGGCTTCCAGGGCGGTCGTCCAGGTGTCGTAGCAGTCGTGCAGGTGTCCCCGCCACCGCTGGAAGTCCACGAGGTGCCAGGCAACGCTCCAGGCCCGGTCGTACCACCTCCGCCTCAGCGCCTCCTGTTGGACGGCCAGCAGGTTGCGGTGTTCCGCGCTGAACCACGGCAGCACGTCGGACGCCTCGATGCGGGCGACCGGTCCGACGATGTCGGCCGCCGTCTTGTACGGGGCCAGGAGGAGGTCGGCCGCACGCGCGGTGCCCAGGTAGTGGTCGACGAGCCGTCGGAGCGCGGCGTCGTCGTCACCGGCCAACTCGCGGGCGTACAGGCGGACGAGGTCGTGCATCCGGTAACGACCCTCGTCGGCCCACTGGACGAGGTTCATCGTCTCCAGGTTGTCCAGCAGCGGGACGACGTCGTCCACGGGGCGGTCGGAGAGGGCCGCCAGGGCGTCCACGTGGAGGTCCTGACCCGGGCTCACGGCCAGCAGCGCGAAAACCTCGCGCGCCTCGTCGCGGAGTGCCGCGGCCGAATTCGCGAGCACATCGCGCACGCTCCCCGAGCCGTCCCTGGTCCTCATCGCGTCAAGACCCCGGGCTGCCAATTCCCGGGCGAGCGTCGACAGCGGCAGGGCCGGGCGGTCGATCGCACGCCCGGCGGCGATCAGCAGCGGCAGCGGCCACCGCCCACAACGCCGGGCGATCTCGGCCACGGCTCCGGGCTCCCCCATCGGCCGGTCGTCGCCGTCGGGCAGCGATCGCCCGAACAGGGCACCCGCCTCGTCGGCGCTCAGCGCCCCCAGCCGCCGCAGGTCGAACCCGCTGCCCCGGAGGCCGTCCAGGTGGGCGCGACCGGCCGCGATCAACACGGCGTTCGACGGTCCCGGCAGCAGCGCCCGGACCTGCTCCAGGGAACCCACGTTGTCCGCGAAGACCAACACCCTCCGCACGCTGAGCACAGTCCGGTAGTGCTTGACCAGCTCGTCCGGATCGCGGGGAATCGCCTCGTCCGGCTCGCCAAGCGCCTCCAGGAAACGCCGAAGCACCACAGCGGCCACCGGTCGGACCTCCGCCGCGTCGGCACCGCGCAGGTCCACGTACAACTGGCCGTCCTCGTAACGATCCCGACGCGAGTGCGCCCAGTGGAGGAGGAGACCCGTCTTCCCCGTCCCCCCGACCCCGCTCACGTACGGCGCGTGCCCGTCGGCGACCGCCTGGTCCAACCACCGCAACTCCGCGGACCGCCCGACGAACGGCGAAGGCCCCCTCGGCAACTGCGCGGGCCTGTTCGGCGGGCGCCTGGGGACCGAGATGTGGATGCCACCCGCGATCGCCCCCGCCTGCACCACGACCCCGACGGAATCGGCACCAACCTCGTTGCGCCATAAGGCGGCATCATCACCAGCCCTGTCCACGCATCAACGGTATCCCACCGAACAGGACACCGGAGCACACTGCCACGCAACCTCTGCTCCCGGTTATCTGCGCAACCCGAGAGTCGACTTCAACCGAGTCTGAAGAGACGACGGCGAATTCAGGCGGTGGAAGCATCTGCTTCGATTTCGGTGAACACCTCGCTGGTTTTTCCAGTCGTGGATCTTTCGGGGTCGGCCGTTGATCTCGGCGGCGATGGCGGCGAGGTAACGGGGATCGGAGGGGATGTCGACGCCATGGGCAGGAAATCGCGTACAATGCAGTTGAGCTTCTCGTTGCTGCCGCGTTCCCAGGGCGAGTGCGGGTGGGCGAAGAACACCGGCAGCTCGGCCGCGGCGACCTCGGCGTTCATCGCCACCTCCGACCCGCAGTCCCAGGTCAGGAAGCGTTTGATCGAGGCCGGGAGATCGCTGACGGCGGCGATGACCGCGTCGCGTCCGCGCAGCGGGACCGGGACCAGGAAGCGGCTGGTGCGTTCCACCACCGTGGCCAGCGCACTCCTGTCGCCCTTGCCGGTCACCAGGTCCCCTTCCCAGTGGCCGGACACGGCGCCGGTCGTCGGCCTCGACGGGGCGTTCGTCGAGGTAGTGGAGCCCGCGGATGCGCGGTGCCGACGCCGGACGCGGGCTGCGGCGGGTCGTGCGGCCGGCCCGCAGCGCGATCTCCTTGTACCGCAACAACTCGGCCAACCCTCGGGAGGTCCCGAACCAACTGCTACGCCTAACGGTTCATCGGCACCGTCAGACGCGAAGCCACCGACCACCTACGCATGATCAATGAATTCCACCTGCGAGGCGGCACTCGACCGCTACGCACCCCACTACAACCACCGCAGATCACACCAAGCCCCACAACCCACACCACCACGACCAGACCAGCCGATCACAGAGCCGGGCCGCACCTCGATACGCCGCCGGACAGGATCCTCGGCGCCACCGCGCACCCGACCGCCTCCTGTGTCACCCAAGCCGCCAGGGACCTCGTCATGGACCTCGAGGACGAGGGCCGACGCACGAGCACCTCCACAACATCCACCGACCCCACCAAGGCATCACCAACGCCCGACCACTACACCCGCTACCACAGTCGGCCACCGAGCAAGCACCTTCCTGACATCCGGGTCTCGATCGATTCGCTCCAAAGAACCGAACCTCACCGGGTCAAGATCGATTGTAGTGACACCACCGGCACCCCTATCGTTTACAGTTGAGAAAAGAAGGAGACATCGATAAGCTCGCACACTCCTCCTCCTTGACTCTTCTGTGAATTTCGCCCCAGCGGTGATGACCTCCAAGGACAACTCCACCGCGCGAGACAACGATCCCATCCCCCTCCGCAGCGTTGTTTATCGTACCCACAAGTTCCTCGTTGCTCAACTCTTCGTGGTACCACTGCAACGCCGGGTTCCGAGTCGACTACCTTTCGGTATAGTTCCCAGCGATATCACCAGCCTTCTCATGACGTGTCGACCACCGGTCATGGGCGAGAACGGACTCAAACCCGTCCTCACACAACAGGTGCGCAAATCTTCGACGGCGAGGTTGTGCATCATCGCCATTAAAGCCCATATCGAAACAGCGGCAATCGCGAGACCACCAAAATCAGGCGCAACACTGACCGGCGATGGCAGCGGTACGCCGCCGACCAGCCCACGGCGGCCTGATCAACGAGTACGAACCCACAGCAGCCTAACCGCAGATCCGTGTTGGTCGTCGCAGCCACCTACACGGGTCTGCCCCGGGGCGAACTGGCCAAACCGCTCTAGCACCGCGTCGACTTGACCTTCGGGATCATCACCATCGACCCGCAAGACGGCGCACTACCGCGCCAACCAACTTCCGACGCACACCTGGCTGACCCACGGTCGAAGGCGACACCCACGTCGAAGCCGCTTGACCGACTTTCTGACTAGTCAGAGGCCATAGGCCGCAGCGCCCATACAGCCGGGTGACCACCTCCGAGCGCGCCGATGAAGGCAATCGTACGAGCAGCACCATCGTCAGACAGCCGACGAAGAAGTCTCAGCCTACTTTGTCCTCTTTGACGACCGGGACACACTGTCGATCGATTTCACCGGAAATCTCACCACGAATCCACTTCAGCACGAAGCGCTTCAACCGAATCTTCAACACAGAGAAGGAGAACCTTGAACGGAATCCCTTCGCCGTTAGGTTTACCGACCGGGTTTGCCCACTCCTGTGCAGCTTGCGACAAAATCGAGAGGAGACTTCCGCGCTCCTCGGCTCCACCCAGGAGGATACTTTCTGCATGATCGATAATAACTAGGTAGCGGTCAGCCGGCCACCACGAAAGGTCACGCAGGCAGTCGGACAGCGCGTCCCAATTCCAGCCGAAGTACACCGGAAACCTCAGCGCCCTTGAAAACTGATCGAAAACGTCATGCGTCTCGATCATTGCCGCACCATCCAAGCGAGCCACGGCCACCGAACCCGATGGCGGCATCATGGCAGCAAACAAAGATTGGCATTCGACAGAGACCACCAAGAGCGAAGGTCCACCGAGACCCCACAGTTCAAGGTTCTTCATGATCCAGGCACCGCCACAATCCAAGTCTGATAGTGAGTCGGAGTATAGTAGATCGATCCATCTGAGCCTGTCACGATCCGCTCACCGCCAGGTCTCGGGTTCGCCGACGACTGCACCGTGCCCCATTCTCGGTATTCGACGGGTTTGCCGGTGCTGCTATATTTTGGAAGTTGGTGTCCGCCACCTTTCCCCGCATTATTGAATACGCGCGGCACAGAAGGTCCCACAAATAGCTCGCCAGCAGCTTGAGCTTCAACACCGTAACGCCGAATATCGCCGATTACAGCCCAGGATTCTTCGGGTATGCCGGTCGGCATCCAGCCGGAGATAGCCGAGACATCTCCCAGAACTGTCTCACATCCACTATTATGCACCAGGACCGGGGTGTTGCCGGCGAGCACGTAGTACGTGTGGATGTTATCAACTGTGAGGTTGTACGTCCGCAGGTCGGCGCTGTAGTGGCGCGCGCCGAGCACGCTGGCCCGTCCGTTGCCGCGTGTGGCGAGTTGTTCGTCTGCGGTCAGGTCGGCCGCGTCTTCCCAGACGCCTTCACCGGCGTTGTAGAAGGGGTGGTGGGCGGTGGCGCGGATGGTCCTCGGGCCGTCCGGTGTCGCGATGGTGAGGTCGACGTAGTCCTTGTCGGCGTCGGTGATGTGGACGGCGACGACCTCGTGCGCTTCGAGGTCCCCGCCGCCGGGTTCGTTGTTGGCGACCTCGTCGCCGACCTCGATCTCGTCGATGCGTTTGGTCGTGCCGTCGGCCATGAGCACGTGGGTGTCGCCGGTGAAGCTGTTGACGCACTTGACCGCGGTCTTGCCCTCGTCGGCGGCGTCGCCGAGCTTCTTGCCGCCCTTGGCGAGTTTGACCAGGCCGGCGACGACACCGATGATCGGCACGGCCGCCGCGCAGGACATGGCCGCGTCGCCGTACTCGCCGTGACCGGCGTGGATGCCGCAGTTCGCGGCATCGGCCGCGTCGCCGAGGCCGGGCACGACCGTGCCGATGGCATCGATCAGCAGCTGCAACTTCTCCCGGGTCATACCCCCGTTGCAACCCGGACAAGCCGCATAGCCGGGGTCCGGTGCGCTGCTGGTTCCGGGACCACAGGGCATCGCGGCGTAGCTGCTGTTGTGGCAGCCCCGCTGGGGGGCCGGTTCGTTCGAGTTGGTGACCGACACCGTGGTGGGGGCGGGGCCGGTGTTGTCGTGGCCGAGACCGTTGGTCGTCCGCTTGCCGTTGCACACCCCGTCCGGGCACATGTAGGACGCCAGGCCGGCGGGGTCGGTGAAGGTGAGCGGGTTGTTGTTGGCGTAGGCGTAGCCGTGCAGGGACTGCGGATCGGTCAGGTCCATGAGCGGGTCGACGGAGATGAACCGGCCCAGTGCCGAGTCGTATTCGCGGGCGCCGAGGTGGATGAGGCCGGTGTTGTCGACGGTGCCGCCGACGAAGCCCTTGTCCAGCTTCTGGGGCCAGGTGCCGTTGCCGCCCCGGACCTCGCCGAAGGGCAGGGTGCGGCGGATGCCGGTGGTCTGGGTGGGGTTGTTGGCGATGGTGATCTCGGCGGTGCCGTGGCGGTCGGCGGAGATCCAGGTGAGGCCGCCTACCGGGGACTGGCTGTAGACCCGCATCGCGATCGGCTGACCGGCGTGGGTGTAGTAGCGGGTGCAGGTCTTGACGCCCGAGGTGGAGACGCGCAGTTCCTGGCCGGGCAGGTACAGGGTCCGGCCGCCCGGGTCGCGGCGGATCAGGCGTTGGCCGTCGGCGTCGTAGGTGAACGAGGTCTCGCCGGAGGCGTCGGTGGAGGTGGCCAGGCGGCCCTCGCGGTCCCAGGTGAGGGTCTGGGTGCCGTTGGCCGAGGGGCGTGAGGTGGTGTTACCGGCCGCGTCGTAGGTGTAGTCGGCGGTGCGGGTGCCCGTGGTGTCGGTGGTGGAGGTGCCGGCGACGGCGTGGGTGCTGGCCTTCGGGGTGTAGGTGGTGGTCCGGTCTCCGCTACCGGTGCCGTGCTCGACCAGCGCCGACCGGTCACCCGCGGCGTTGTAGGTGTAGGAGTGCCGGTACTTGGCGGGACCGCCCAGGCCGGTGGTGGTCGGGTTCTGGGCGCAGTTCCCGGACGCCGGGGTCCAGGCGTCGGTCAGGCGTTGCAGGTGGTCGGTGCGGAAGCACTGGGTGTCCCCGCTGACGGTGTCGGAGACCTTGGCGAGGTTGCCGTAGGGGTCGTACTCGTAGTTGACCTTGGCGACGTCGGTGGGCGCGAGTTGTTTCGAGGTCCAGATCTGCTTCAGGCGCCGGGTGGGGGTGTCGTAGTCGCGGACGATGTCGACGGTGTCGCGGTCGCTGCGCAGGGTGTAGGCCGCCAGCTCGCCGAAGGCGGTATAGGTGGTGGCGGCGACGAGGTCGGTTTCGTAGGTGCCGTAGCCGGTGCGCACGGCCGCGGGTTGACCGAGGCTGTCGTAGCGGTAGCCGAGCGTTTCGCGCTTGAGGTCGGCAACAGCGGGGATGCGCGACGAGGACGGTGCGCCGGCGGCGCCGTAAGTGTTGACGTAGTTGTAGCTGCCGGCCAGGCCTCCTTCGCCGGCGGGAATGGTGTAGGTGGTGCTGATCGGGTTGCCGTCGTGGTTGAAGCTGAAGTGCTCCTTGGTGTAGGCGTCGGCGCCGATCCAGCGGGTGGACTTGATCTGGTGCCCGTAGAACGTCTCCCCGCTGGAGAGGGTGTCGTAGGTCCACTCGGCGCGCAGGGGTCCGGTGGTGGTGTCGTCGCGCGTGCTGGTCCTGCGGCCGAGCACGTCGTAGGTGTGGGCCAGGGTCTGGCCGCGGCTGTCGGTGGTGGAGGTCAGCTGTCCGGCGTCGTCGTAGACCGAGGTCGTGGTGCCCTTGTCGGGGTCGAGGGCGCGGACCTGCCGACCGCGCAGGTCGTAGTCGTACTCCCAGCGCTTGCCGCCCGGGTCGACCACGGTCTTGAGCCGGTCCAGCCGGTCGTGGGTGTAGGCGATCTTGTCGAATCCGGTGGCGCTGCCCGCGGCGACCCCGGTGTGGTGGTGCCGCAGTTCGGTCGTGCGACCCAGGGTGTCGGTCAGGGTTGAGGTCACCACACCGCCGGCGGGCGGCGTCACGTCGACGCGGTCGCCGGCGTAGGCGGTGGTGGTGCGGTGCACGAGCTCACCGCCGGGGCTGGCGACCGAGACGTTCTTCTTGAGCGCCTCCTCGACGACGCGGCCGGCACCGTCGTAGGCGGTGGTGATCTGGCTCGGGATGACCTCGGAGGGCTGCGTCGACGGCACGTACAGCTCGGCCGCCGGCGGTTTCGTGCCGAGGTAGGGGTTGTTGACCCGGGCTGCCCGGCCGACGCTGTCGTAGAACACGTCGGTCACGACGGCGTTCTGGCTGCCGCCCGAGGCGTCCAGCCGCTGGGTCTGGCGCAGCCGCAGCAGGCTGTCGAACACCTCGTAGGTCGTGGTGTAGGCCGCGGCGGCGTTGAGCGTCTGCGTGGTGGTCACGGACGGCGCGGTGCGGCGGACCGAGTAGGAGTGCTTCGCATAGGGCGTCCCGCCGGCGCGGAAGTACCCGGGCTTCCAGACCGCCGTCACCCGTCCGAGGGGGTCGTGGTCGAACTCCGTCAGTTGCCGGTTCTGGTCAACGATCAGGGTCGGCGAGCCCCAGGCCGGTTGCAGCGTCGTGGTGGTGACCCAACCGGCCGCGTTGGTCGTGGTGTTGCCGGTGACCGGACCGCCCGCCTCAGGGGTGTAGGCGGTCGTGCTGGTGCCCTTGACGTCGGTGATCTTCGTGACGCGGCCGTAGGCGTCGTACTCGCCGACGGCGTCGGTCAGGTACGTCGAGACATCGCCGGTGTGGGACTTCAACGACTCGACCTTGGTGATGTCGCCCTTGACCGGCGGTACCCCGAGGCCCTGGTTGTCGTAGTAGGTCCTGTCGTCGGAGACGACGTCGGCGTCGGGCGCGCCATCGGCCTCGGCGGTGGCGCAGTCGACGGTGAAGCCGCGCTTGCGCGACACCGCGCCGACCAACCACGCCGTGGTGTTGCGGGCGTAGTCGATCAGCTCGCACTTCTCGTCGCCGCCAACGGCGTCGTCGCCTCGGCTCTCGGTGCGGACGGGGTCGCCGTAGGTGTCGTCGAAGGTGGTGTGGACGCTGGTGGTGCGGTGACCGCGACCGGCGTCGAGCGCGGTGCGGGTGTGCTTGGCGGCGGTGCCGGTGCGCCGGGCGTGGACGGTGCTGTCGTTGATCGTACGGCCGGCCCTGGGTGAGGACTGCCAGGGCTGTGTGACGGTGGCGGAGACCTCGGCGCCACCGGGGCCGTTGTAGACGATCTCCTCGCGCGGGATGCCGGCGAAGGCGTCCTCGTCGACGGCCTCGGGAACCGGGCCCACCGCGAGGGCGGGCATGGTGGCGGGTCGGGTACCGGTCGGGGTTTTGTCGCCGTGCATGCCGCGGAAGTAGCGGGTCTCGGTGGAGGTGCGCTCGGCGTCGCGGCCCCTGGTGACGCGCACCGCGCCGTAGCCGCGCCACACCGACCAGGTCAGGTCCTCGACCTCGGCCAGGCCGTCGTCGTCGGCGTGGCGCCAGGCAGGATCACCGACGTAGTCGTAGTGCGTGGGTACGGCGGTGTTGCCGCCGGTCATGTCCGTTTCGAGGATGTCGGTGACGACGTACTTGTGGAAGTAGTCCAGGATCGGGTCCTGCGCGCCCTCCGGGGTCCAGCGAACCGGGTAGCAGCGCAGGGCGTTGTCGTGCAGCGCGGTCGCGTTGGGCATCCGGGATCCGGGCACGCAGTCGGGCTGGGAGTAGGTCACGTCGAGTCGGCCGCCGGTCTCGCTGATGACCCTCTTGACGCGCCACCACTTCATCGCGGCGTGCTGGTCGGAGTGGGTGTCGACGCGGTTGGACAGCTGCACGCCCTCGAAGGTGATGTCGGGGACTGCGGCGGAGCCGCCCACCAGGCCCTCGTGCGCGATCTTCTCCAGCCACAGCCCGGCGCGGGTGCCGTCACCGGGGTCGGGGAAGGAGTGGGTCAGCGTCCACTTCTCCACCGGGTTGCCGCCGACCTTCGTGGTCACCGCGGCGAGGCGCTTGGTGGTCCAGAACGTCGGGGAGCGGGTGGTGCAGGGGCTCGCGGCGCACTCCCGGTCCCAGGGCACGTCCGGCCAGTGCTGGGCGTCGTGGACGCCGCAGTCGGCCAGGCACCGGTCGGCCGTGTCGAACACGACCTGCATCGGCGCGTCCTCGGTGCGGTCGGTGCGGGTGCCGTAGTCGATCCGCTGGAGGTGGGAGGCGCGGTCGTACTCCACCAGGTCCGTGGTGGAGCCGTTGCGGGCGTACTTGTTCGTCTCCTCGCCGTAGGTGTAGGTCATCGTGTTGCCGTGGAGGTCCACGACGTGGTCCAGGTTCCACCGGTACGCCTGGGTGCAGAAGGACGCGGCGAAGGTGCCCGCCTTGCACGGCTCGCCCGCGTGGTTGCCCACCACCGGGACGGTGAGGGTGGACTGGCCGGCGCGGCCGAACCAGTACTGCGTGCCTCCGCTGGTGGTCACTACCCAGTGCTCACCGTTGTGCGCGCCGTTGCCCGTGCCCGTGCGGCGTTCGACGAACGTGCCGTCGTCGTTGCGCAGGTACCAGCGGTTCGAGTCCGGACCCGCTTTGATCAGTTCACCGGCGTGGCCCGCCATCGACAGCGTCGCGTTGTCGGTGGCCCAGCAGCGGTCGCCCGTCTTCACGGTGTTGAGCGCGCCGTCCTCCATGTCCTCGGAGCACGACCTGTACCGGCGCTCGATGAAACCGCTCGCGAACTCGAAGCCCTCACCGATCCATGAAGGCTGGTTGTTCGACGCCACCATCCGGCCGTCCACGCTGGACGACGAGTAGGACAGCGCGAGCGAGGGGGTGGGACCACCCAGCGACGGCGGCACCCGCAGCGGGTAGCTCCAGGTGAACTCGCCGGTGTTGCCTCCGGTCGCCCAGGTCGCCGAGGGCGTCAGGCTCGTCGCCGTGTAGGTACCGGAACCGCTGGACGTGCCAGCGGTGAGCGCCAGCAGCGCACCGGCTTCGGAGGTCGCGTGCGACGCCATCACCACGCCGCTGTCCGTGTCGTTGTACGACGGGACGGTCTCACCGCGGCATTCCGGCCTGTCGGGCGTGGACAACGCGCAGTCCGGGAGCCGGACCAGCTCCAGGCGCGAAGCCCAGTCACCGCCGTAGGCCCAGCGGAACTTCGAGTAGTCGACCTCGACCTTCGCGCCACCGGACACCCGGAACAGCAGCCCCTCGACACCGGCCGCGTTCGTTCTCGCCCGGTCGAACGTCTCGACCCCCGCCTTTCCCCCGCCCTCGTCGGTGGGGATGACGCGGATCGACGGTCTGCTCGCTGATCTGGCTCCGACGCCCGACACCTCGACCGTGCCCGCGTCGGGCCACACCGGCGCCGGCGCGCTGAACGGCGTGCCGGTCCGGGCCGGTTCGTCGGGGACGGGAGCCGCCCAGGCGCCCTTGACCGGTCTCTCCTGCTGCGGCCGGGGCGGCTGGTAGGGCGCCGCCGCGGCGGGCAGCGCGGTGACGAGGGTCGAGGTGAGGGTGGCCACGAGCATGACGGCCAATCCGCGGCGGAAGTTCGCTGTGCGCATCACGTGTCTCCCGGTGTCGATCAGCCGAAGAACGCTCGGGCGGGTTCGTGCCAGCCGTGACCGACCTGTGTGCTGCCCCCGTAGGGGAAGCCGTTGAGGCCGTTGGTGTTGAGGTGGGACCACACGGTGCCGTCCGGGCGCACGGCGATGATCTCGGCGCGGCCGTCGCCGGTGAGGTCGGCGAAGCGGGTGCGGGCGGGTTCCCAGTCGATGCCGATCTCCTGGGGTTCGTCGAAGGTGCGGTAGCCCAGGCCGGACTGGTTGCGGTAGCCGGAGACGGTGCGGTCGTCGTTGACGGTGATGAACTCGGCCCGGTGGTCGCCGTCGACGTCGGCGAAGCGGACCCGGTCCGGGGCGTGCGAGGTCACCGCGACGATCACCGGGGTGGTCGAGAACGCGGTGGAACGTCCCAGGGCATTCATGCCGTAGAGGTTCCGGTAGGCGCGGACCCGGCCGTCGGAGTCCAGCGAGATCCGCTCGGCGCGACCGTCCCCGTCGAGGTCCGCGAACCGAAGTCGGGCCGGATCGGTGGAGGACGCGGTGCCCACCAGCACGCCGGTGCCGAAGGGGAAGCCGTTCATTCCGTTGACGTTCGGGTAGGCGCGCAGCGTGCCGTCGGTGTTCACGCCGATGATCTCGGTGCGGCCGTCGCCGTCGAGGTCGGCGAACCAGGTGCGCTCCGGCGTCCACCCCCACCCGATGTGCTGGGCCGCGTCCGGGTAGCCGCCGCCGACGTTCTGGAACGCCCAGACGTCGCCGTTGGCGTCGACCCGGATGATCTCCGCGCGGGCGTCGCCCGACACCGAGGCACTGGTCGGCGCGGTGGTGGTCAGCGGCGCGCCCTCCAGGACCCCCTGGTGCACCCTCAGCTCGTCGATGTCACCGAACCAGTAGGCGCCCGCGCTGCCGCGGCCGACCGACAGCACTCCGGTGGAGTTCCAGCCGACCACTCCGGTGGTCGTGCCCTGGAGCACGTCGTTCACCCACAACCGCAGGGTGCGCGTCGACGCGTCGTAGGTCGCGGTCAGGTGGGTCCACGTGTTGACCGACGCGTTCGCCGTCGACGACGCCCGCCACCACGTGGTGGGGTTCGTCGGCGCGTTGGGCATCTCCGCGACCCATTTCGCGCCGTCGTAGCGCAGGGCGAACGGGTCGACGCCCGACGGGCCCCGCTGCACCACGACCGTTCGTTGGGCGCCTGCCTCGGCCAGCCGCGCCCACACGTCGACCGAGAAGGACTGGTCGGTGTTGAGGACCTGCTCGCCGCTGCCGGCCGAGCCCGTTCCGTCCAGGTGCAGGCCACCCCGCTGGACACCCAGCCCCCAGCTCGCCCCGGGAGCGAGCGTCAAGGCGAGGTCGTGGAAGTAACGGGAGGTGTCGTGGGCGGTCGTGCCCACCATCTCGTTGAACTCCCACTTGCCGACGGTGCTCGCCTGCTCGGAGTCGACGAGGGTTTCCGCCTCCGGGTGCGTCAGCGTCCGGTCCCACACCCGCACGTCGAGCAGCTCGCCGGTCCACGCCTCGGCCGGGGTGCCGTTGAGGAGGCGTCGACCGATCCACAGCTCTCCCGGAGCGTCGAAGCCCGCGGTGATCACGTCGGTGGCGCGTTGGAGCGCGCCGTCGACATAGAGCCGGACCTCACCGTTGAACGCGTCGTAGGTGCCGATCAGGTGCGTCCAGACACCACCTGCCGCCGGGGCGTCGGACCGCGCCGTCCGGTGTACCGGGTTCGCGGTGTCGGCCTCGGCGCGCGCGAACACCCACTTGCCGTCCACGCCGTCGTAGCCGAGGCGGAACGCCGCCGTGGTCGTGCCCTGCTGGCTGATCACGGTGCGGCTCCCGGAGGTGCCCGGGGCGGGCTTCACCCAGGCCGACACCGAGAAGCCCCGCGTGGTGTCGAGCAGCTTCGACGCCGAGCCGAACCCGGAACCGGCGAAACCGGCCGCGGCCTCGCCGCCGACCGCCTGCCCCGGCAGGCCCGGGGTGACACCCGACAGGACCAGGTCATGCCCGTTGTCGGTCACGTCGTACGCGGGGTCGTCGCCGAACATCCACTGCCCGACGTGCTTCGCCGCTCCGGCGACGGTGAACTGGTAACCGCGTTGGCTGGTGCGTCCGGCGCGGTCTACGGCCTTGACGTAGAGGGTCTTGGCTCCCGCCGAGGGCGGGGTCCAGCGCACCGACACCGCCGCACCCATCGAGGCAGCGGGAACCGTCATCGAGGGTGGGTCGGTGAAGCCCCACCGGTAGGAGATGACGTCCGGTGAGCTGGTGATGGTGAAGGTGTCGGCCACCCCGAGGGAGCCGCAGCCCTCCGGCGGGCACCCGGTCGGCTTGTAGACCTGTGCCGCGACGGTGGGTGCGGTGGGGTTGGTGAGGTCGACGGCGAACTCGCACCACCCCGTCGGGGTGGTCCAGGCGGTGCCGTCGGAGGCGGCGGCACGGTAGGCGTAGACGCCGTCGGCCAGGCCGATGCCCGCGGTCGGGGTGGGTGCGCCGCCTTCTCCGGTGCCGACGACGCCGGGGTAGAGCAGCCAGCCGTTGCCCTGGCCGGGCACGTGGGCGATCAGGTCCGGGGCCGGGTCGCCGGTGGTGGTCGGGGTGACCGCGGCGGTGGCGTTCTGCCAGCCGCCGTTGCCGATCAGGTGACGATAGGGCGTGCCGGTGTAGGGGGAACGGGTTCCGCTGCCGGGGTAGAGCCACAGCTTGCCGTCACCGTCGGTCACCGCGTAGATGTCGGGGTTGCCGTCACCGGTGCGGTCGGCCACACCGTAGTAGCGGAACCCGGTCCACCCCTCCCCCAGGGAGAACCTGGTCCACGTGGTGCGGTCGGCACGGGTTCCGTCGCCGGGGAACAGGTAGAGCGCGCCGCTGGAGTCCAAGCGCGCGACGAGGTCGGTGTTGCCGTCACGGTCCCAGTCCGCGATGCCGGCGAAGGTGTAGCCGCCGAACCCGGAGCCGATCCTCACCGGCGCCTGCGGGGCGCTCCGCGTGCCCTGGCCGGGGTAGAGCAGCAGCTCGCCGGCCGGGTTGCGGGCGATCAGGTCGGGATGGCCATCGCCGTCCCAATCGGCGACGCCCGCGATCGTGTAGGGCGACCAGCCGCCGCTGCCGATCCGCACCCGCGCTCCCAGCCGCGTGCCGTCACCGGGGAACAGGTACAGCACGCCCGCGCTGTCGCGGGCGATCGCGTCCGCGTGCCCGTCGTCGTCCCAGTCACCCGCCGCCAGCAGCGTGTCCGAGCCGTCGAGCACACCCGAGGGCAGCCCCGGCGGGGCGGGCGGGGTGGCGTCGGCGGTCGCGCCGTTGGACAGCGGGTAGCGCTCGGTCGACCACAGGACCGGGGCGTGCGAGCCGTCCTCGCGCACGCGTGCCACGTCGAAGCGGGCCAGCAGGCTGTCGGCCGCGTCGTCGTCGCTCACCCGGGCCCGCAGCGTGGGCGTCGCGGTGGGCACGAACGGCCGCCCCGCGCCGGTCGCGCACGCCCGACCGTCGGCGGTCAGCGAGTCCGGGGTGTTGGCGAGGCTGTTGTAGTCGATGGCCAGCACGGGGGTGGCGGCGTTGAACCGCTTCCACTGGTTGACCGTGCCCTCGTCCCACGCGCGCAGCCCCATGGTGAGGAAGCTCCACTGGTTGTCCACGCCGCGCCGCACCATGTGGGTGACGTCGAACTCCACGTCCCCGGTGCCCTGGCAGCCGTAGGCGGCGTCCGCGCGGCGGTTGGCCGGGGCCGAGGCGGTCCAGGCGTCGTCCCACCACGGCTGGTTGTTCCAGGTCGTGGCCGGGCTGATGTCGTTGGTCAGCCACACCCCCGCGTTGCTGCCGGGGTTGCACGTCCAGGTCCACTGCTGCTGCAACCGCAACGACGCCCCGTAGATCACCTTGCCCTGCACGTGGGACAGGTCCATCCGGAAGAACGACCGCACCCGGTACTGCGCGCTCAAACAGGTGTTGGACACGCTGATGCTGTCGCACGTGCGCCCCGAACCCGCCCCGCCCTTGAGGTCGGAGTACGTCAAAGCGTTGTTGTTCTGCCAGAACGACGTGCCCGCCACGTCCGAGCGCTCCAACACCGTGGTCCACGCGTTGTCCCGGATGTGCCCCGTCCACGACGGGTCGATGAAGACCGGGAAGTTCGTCCCCGGGTCTGCCAACATCGCGCTGTCGGGCACCACGGTCAACTGCCCGTCCTCCACGCTGACCGGCATCGCCACCCGACGCGGCTCCCCCGGTTCCGCGACCGCCGCCCGCGCCGACACCTGGGTCGGGGCGGAGTCCCACATCACCGGAACCGGCGAGGTGAACACGACCTCCCCTCCGGGCCCCCGGGCCACCAGCCCACCCTCGCCGGACTGCTCGATCTCGACACCGCTGGTGGTGATGCCGAACGTCACCGCGTCCAACTCCGGGTGTTCCGCAGCCGCCCGCGTCTTGACCACCAGCACCTGGGAGAAACCCAACGCCGAGGCGGTGAACCGCAGGTCAACCCCCGGCAGCACCTCCGGGTAGGTGACGCTCGGCCCCGACAACACCGGCTCGGGCAACGCGCCGACCGACCAGGTCAACGCCAGCTCGCGAGCACCGTCACGCACCCGCGCCACCGGCCCCACCCCGCCGCCGGAGAACACCACGGGCAACACCGACGCCCTCGGCGCCACCGAGTCCTCCCCCGACTCCCGCAGCGTCAGGTCGACCGGCGTCCACGTCCCGTCCGCGTCGCGGGCCCAGCGCGGGTCGGCCGACTCCTCCGTCGTGTACCCACCAGCCGGGCGGGCGAAGGTCTGCGCGGTCTCGGTACGCGCGCTCAGGATCTCCACCCTGGTGCCACACCGACGCGCCATCTCCACCGCCGCACGCGCGTCGAACTCGACAGTGGTGCACGGAGGCGACTGGGCCACCGCAGACGGCACCACCACAGTGGACATCAGCGACAGGGCAGGAATCACAGCGCGCAGCACAAAACCGCGCGCCGCCGAACGGCGAGCGTGCACAGGTGGTTCCCCCCAAGGTCAGCGCGCGCCCCCCGACGACACGCAACCCATCAGCCGTTGAAGCATGCCGAACCGCCCACACCCGGCCCTAGCACCAAATGGGTGACGAACGATCACATATGCCCCACCAGGGGTGATCCACACCACGGGCAAGCAGAAGATCACCCCTCGGCCACACGGCACGTCAGCGACGCCAACACCCGACCGCTGAAGCAGAGACCACCAGCAAGGCCCTGGTGAAACCACGTCGCGGGCCGGAAGCAGCGTTGGGGAAACTCGCGAACCAGAGTCACCGAAGCAACCTCCACCCACCCGAAGAAGCCAACCGAGCCCGGACATGTTCACCGGACCTGATACACCTCAGGCTTGAGAATGGTTCGTGTCGCCGTCTGGCGACCATCGAGCATCCTCTGCAACACCTCAGCGGCGCTCTCGGTGAGGCGGTGAGGATCCTGGACCACCGTGGCTCGCAGCGGGCTTGCGGCGGTTGCGATGAGGTGTCGGGCTTCGGGGATCCCGTCGATGCCGATGACAGTGGTCTCTTTGGTGAGCGGTGATTCCGTCGCGCGCAGTGCGTCGACCGCTCCCAGCGCCATCTCGTCATTGGTGCAGAACACCGCGTCCAGACGGGGTGACCGCACGGCTTGGGACCGGATATGGGCCTGGACCGCGTCATAGGCACGTGAGCGGTTGAACGCGCAGGTGTCGTCGATGCTGATCGACACGTTGCCCAGACCTCGTCGCAGAACGGCCGCGCAGGAATTCTGGCGGTCGGCGTGCTCACGGCTGGCGACAATCAGCACGTGTGGCCGCCGCACACCACGTCGCCGAAGGTGGTTCACCAGCCAATGACCCGCTTCCGCCCCGAGGTCGGCGCTGACGTAGCCGACGAACGCGGTGTTGGCGGGGTACTCGTTCTCGTCGTCGAACGGGTCGACGTCGGTGAACACCACGGGCAGCGCCAGTTCGGCACAGAACTCCACCAGCAGCGAGCGCATCCGGTGCAGTTCGGTCGGGACGACGAACCCGCCCAGGTAGCTGTCCTTGGTGTTGAGCACCCTCCGCAGGTCATGACCCTGCGACGCGGCGTCGTAGTCCCGGTCGGGCACCTTCAACACCAGGTTGATGCCCTTTCGGTCCAACGCCCGGTGCAGACGTTGCACGAACTCGGCGACCCAGTACTTCTGGCTGAAAGCCGAGGTGACGAGGAACGCCTGGCGCGCGCCCGCACTCCGCCTCCGCCGGCGCAGCAGAAGCGGAACGGCCACGAACGACGTCACCGCCGGCATCGTCCACGCGGGCACCGGCTCGAGCAGCACACCGCTGCGGATGACGATGACGCCGCCAACGACCACGACCACGCTGCACACGACGACCACCACGGTGATCCCCAACGATGCCGATCGGATCACCGACGCCCGGTGGTGGACGTGCTGCTCGAACGTGACCACCGCGTCCCGACCGGCCTGGACGACGGCACCGGAGGACGAAGCCCGACCTCGCTGCCGGACAGCACGACCACGACGATCCGACGTCCCGAGAGAGTTCCGCCGCGCGGCGGCGTCCGATCCGTCACCATCGTCAGCCTGGGAACCTTCGCCCATGACGGCCCCCCTTGGCGCCTCGACGCCATCACGTGCAAGACCAAGGCATAGCCGATTCCAGCCGTGCTGATCACGCACTTCTGCGGACAAGGCGTCTCCGCGTTCGGTTGCACCTGAGGTCGGAGGTGCGTGGCCTGGCGTAACCAGGTAGAGCAAGAGGGCACCCGTGACTGCTGGACGACCGAGTCGTACGGCAAATCGAGCGACGACGGCCAGACCAACAGAGCGGGTCCAGGATGCCGACACCGGCACCTCGCAGACGCCGACGGCCGTGGTCCCCATGCTCGGGGACCACGGCGTCATGCCGTGCCGATCGTGCACGACCGGCAGGAGGAAGCGCGACCACGACCGCGATGCCGCCCGACGAGCCGGAGGACGGCGAGACACACCATCCGCAAGCCCAGGTGTTCCACGCACCCTCGACGACCGAGATCCCTTGATCGCAGGTCTCCTACCACCCGCCCGCCCCCGGTCGGCCGGTCGTCAGTCCCGCGGTGCCAGGTAGCCGCGGGAGAAGGCGGCGGCCACGGCGGCGGCCCGGTCGTTGACGCCCAGCTTCGCGTAGACGTGCAGCAGGTGCGTCTTGACCGTCGTCTCGCTGATGAACAGCCGCTTCGCCGCCTCGCGGTTCGTCGAGCCCCGGGCGATCAGCTCCAGCACCTCCAGCTCGCGCCGCGACAGCGGCGCCGGCGCGGGTCTGCGCACCTGGCCCACGAGCCGGGTCGCGACGGTGGGGGAGAGCACCGCCTGCCCCCGTGCCGCCGCCTCCACCGCGCGGACCAGTTCCTCCCTCGGCGCGTCCTTGAGCAGGTAGCCGGTGGCACCGGCCTCGATGGCCGTCAGCACGTGGCTGTCCGTGTCGTACGTGGTGAGCACCAGCACCCGTGACGGCACGCCGCGCTTCGCCAACTCCCTGATGGCGGCGACCCCGTCGGTCCCGGGCATCCGCAGGTCCATGAGGATCACGTCGGGGCGGAGCCGTTCCCCGGCCGCGACCGCCTCCGCGCCGTCACCGGCTTCGCCCAGCACCTCGAAGCGGGGATCGGCGCCGAACATGCCCCGCAGCCCGTCCCGCACCACCGGGTGGTCGTCGACGATCAGCAGCGAGATCAAGTTCCGCTCCCGGCGGGGATCGCCGGCACCGTCACCGTGATCGCCGTGCCCCCACCCGGCTCGGACTCGACGTCCAGCCGCCCCGCGAGGCGGTGCACCCGCTGCCGCATGCCGGCGAGCCCGAAGCCCCCGTCCGGGGAACCGCCGGCGCGCTGGGCGTCGGGCGCGAAGCCCACTCCGTCGTCCAGGACGTCGAGCGTCACCAGGTCCTCCATGTACGACAGGGTCAGGGCGACCCGACCGGCTCGTGCGTGCTTGGCGACGTTGGCGAGCGCCTCCTGCGCGGTCCGCAGCAGCGCCACCTCGACGTCGGTGTGCATCGGCCGGGCGTCGCCGGTCGTGGTCAGCACGGCCTCGACGCGGTTCACCTCCGACCAGCGCCTGGCCACGTCGCCGATCGCGTCCGGCAGGCGGGCCTCCGCCAGCGCGGACGGCCCCACCGCGTGCACCGTCCGGCGGGCCTCGGCGAGGCTCTCGCGGGCCAGGCCCACCGCGTTCGCCACGTGCCGCCGCGACGTCGCCGGGTCGTCCGACGCCTGCTCGGCGGCCTGGAGCTGGGTGAGGATGCCGGCCAGGCCCTGGGCGAGGGTGTCGTGGATCTCCCCCGCCATCCGCTGCCGCTCGTCGAGCACCCCGGCCTCGCGGGCCTGCACCAGCAACTGGGCGTGCAGGCCCGCGTTCTCCGCCAGCGCGTTCTCCAGCTCGGCGTTGGTCCTGTGCAACTCGACCAGCGCCCGCTTCTGCCGGTGGTTGCGCCGGTCGGACATCACGTCGGCGTGGAAGGCCGCCGTGGCCAGCACCGCGGTGATGGTGCTGACGGCGGGCCACTTCCACCACTCGTCGGCGGTGATGCCGGCCGCCCCGCCCACGTACGAGATCGCCGCGACCGCGGACGTGACGGCCACGCCGACGTACCGCCACCGGCCCCGCAGGTGCTGGAAGGCGTGCACGTAGCCGATGAAGGCGAAGAAGCCGAACCAGGGCGTGAGCAGCACCAGGCAGGCGGTCAGCGCCACGAGCCCCGCGTAGTACAGGCCCATCAGCGGGCGGTTGCCGTGCGACTCCGGGTGGAGCGTGTGGAACCACAGCACCCACGCGGTGAGCACGGTCGAGAGCCCGAGCACCGAGGGGAGGTGCGCCTGTGCGGCCCAGAGCGGTTGCAGCAGCGTGAACAGCAGGCTGATGACCAGCAGCGGGTACGGGAGCGCCTTCAGGATCGCGCTCTCCCTGCGCTCCCAGCGGTCGAACTCCTCGCGCAGCTCCGCCTCGACGCCCACGACCTACTCCCAGCGGAAGTACCGCGCGGCCGGAATCCCGGCCAGGACCGCCCACCCCACCACCACGGCCAGGTGCAGCGGCTGCGGCCAGTGACCGGCCGTGGCGTCCTGCAATGATTGCACGCCCGCGCCCAGCGGGGTGAAATCGCTGATCACGCGCAGGACGTCGGGCATGCTGTCGCGCGGCAACCAGAGGCCGGCGAAGAACACGAGCGGGAAGAACACCAGCGTCCCGATCGCACCGGCGCTCTTGCCGGTCGACGCCAGGGACGCGACGAGCAGGCCGACCGTGAACATCGCCAGCGCCGTCGGCAGGTAGCCCACCAGGTAGGCGGGCAGGTGCCGGGGCAGGCCCACGCCGAACGCCAGCCGGCCGATGGCGAGCACGACCAGCGCGGTCGCCGCGGACAGGACCAGGGCCATCAGCAGCTGCGCGCCGAGCAGGACCCGCGGCTCGACCGGTGTGGTCCGCATGCGCCGCAGCACGCCCTTCTCCCGGTAGGTGGCGAACAGCAGGGGCAGGCAGTTGAGCGCGAACATGGCCAGGCCCAGCGCGACGGTGATCGGCACGTACAGGTCGATCGCCCTCAGGCCGGCGGCGTCGTCGGAGGGTTCGCGCATCGCGGGGATGGAACCGAAGACGACCAGCAGGAGCGGCGGGAAGGCCAGCGTGAAGAACACGAGCACCGGCTCGCGGAAGAACAGCCTGGTCTCGGTGGCGGTGAGTCGGGACAGGGCGGACACGGCGGTCTCCTCAGGGGGTGGCGGGGCGGCCGGTGAGCGCGACGAACGCGTCGTCCAGCGAGGTCTGCTCGACCCGCAGCTCGGCCGCGGTGATCCGGTGGCGGGCCAGCACGGTGGTCACCGCGAGCAGCAGGTCCCCCGTGCCGGTCACGACCAGCCGGTCCCCGGCCTGCTGGACGGAGGCGACCTCGGGCAGCGCCGTCAGCACGGCGTGGTCCAGCGGCGCGGACGGGCGGAAGCGGAGGCGCTGCCGGTCACCGATCCGGGAGACCAGCCCGGCCGGGGAGTCGAGGGCGACGACCCGGCCGGAGTCGATCACGGCCAGCCGGTCGCAGAGGCGTTCCGCCTCCTCCATGAAGTGCGTGACCAGCAGGATCGTCACGCCGCGGTCGCGGACGCCCGCGATGAGGTCCCACGCGTCGCGGCGGGCCTGCGGGTCCAGGCCGGTGGTCAGCTCGTCGAGCACCGCCACCCGCGGATCGCCGATCAGCGCGAGCGCGATCGACAGCCGCTGCTTCTGCCCGCCGGACAGCCGCCGGAACTGCGTGTCGAGCCGGTCGGTCAGGCGCAGGACGTCGACCAGCTTCCGCCAGTCGGCGGGCCCGCGGTAGAAGGAGCTGTAGAGCTCCAGCGCCTCGCGGACCTTGAGCTTGTCGGGCAGTTCGCTCTCCTGGAGCTGCGCGCCGAGCAGTTGCCGCAGCTCGCCGGTGTCGTGTCGCGGGTCGAGGCCGCAGACGCGGATGGTCCCGCCATCCGGGGTGCGCAACCCCTCGACGCACTCGACGGTGGTGGTCTTGCCGGCCCCGTTGGGGCCCAGGATGCCGAAGATCTCGCCCTGCTCGACGGCGAAGCCGACCCCGTTCACCGCGGTGTGGTCGCCGTAGCGCTTGACGAGGCCGTCAACCTCGATGATCGCCATGCCGAAAGCGTGCCGGGCGCGGGGGCGCGCCGGATCGACCGCGAGGGCGGGGATCGGCGCGGACGCGGTAGACCCCTTCCATCCTCCGAACGGAGGATGGAAGGGTGGGTGGTGACGTGCTTGTAGCTCGGTTCGCCGGGCGGCACCCGCCAGCGGTCGGCGGTCTCCGTGTGGCGTGAGGAGGCGCTGTGCCTCGGCGAGCCCCGTGTCGACCCGGATGTGCCGCGTGCTCACGACCCCGGTCGGTCGGTGCTGCGCGTAGCCTGCGCAGCTCCTTCGAGTCGTCCCCTGGGTTCGACCGACTTTGACACCTCACACGTTGGCCGAGCCGCAGGCGTGGGGCGTTCCGGCGTGATGCGAGACCTCACCCGGCCAGGAAATCCTCGATCGCCCGGGCTACCGAGGCCGGGGTCGACTCGTCGTTCGGATCGTCCATCCCGAGCAACGACAGGTCGAGCACCACGGTGACCGAGTCCCCGAACTCCTCCCTCACCGCCTGGAGGGACCGGAGGACCGCATAGTGGGCAGGACTGACCTCTGCGAAGTCCTCCCTGGTGACGAACTCCCCGTCCCGTTCGACGACCGGGCGGAACGGTGGGACGACGATCCACTCCGGCAAACCGTCGCCCCGCGCGTTCGGCAGGATGTGCGCCGCCTCCCTGTCCGGGCGGCCGCCGTAGCGGTCAAAGGCCCAGACACCGGACATCACGAGCACGTCGGCCCGGACCGACCGGCCGCCCCCATTGACGAACCCGATTGCCGTCGACGCGGGGAGCAGCCTGGCCCAGAGGTCCAGGGTGGACTGCCGGGAAGAGGTCACGCAGATCTTCATCGACCCGCCTCGGGACCGACATGGACGGCATGATCCCGACTCGGCCGATCGTACTCATCGCATCTTCCCGGAACGCGAACGCGTCGATCCCGCCACCGCAGAAACAGAATCGCACAGGAAACGCGGCTACCGGGAGGCGTTGCATGCGGTTCAACACTGTTGAACCGCATGCAACGCCTCCCGTCTTGCTCCCGCAGTTCGCTCCCACATTCTCCTTGAGGTCTCGAATCGCCATCGATGCGGGGTGAACTAGGCCGGTGCGACGCCAGACTTCCCCGTCAGCATGATCAACGATCCTGCGGCGGCCTGAAGTGCAGGTCAAGAGGTGTGGCCAGCTTCTGGAACCCACTGGTCACGGCGCAGATGAACTGTTTCGTCCAAGCGGTCACAGATGAGGGTCATCAGGACCAGTTTCTGGAAGCTAGCGCTCCCAGACGAAGTCTCCGGACAGCCCGGAGGCGTTGAGGTCGGACATCCGGTCGATGACGTCCAGACATCGGCTGCGGATATCGTCACGGCTCTGGCGGTAGAGCCTGAGCACGATGGTGACCATGTCATGGCTGACTGCGGCGGTTGCGGTCCGCATGTCGCCCAGATCTCCTCCGGCGATGCCGATAGCTCGGTCGCAGGCATCGAGGATCGCTTCGGGGAGTAGCGCCAGGCTGTCTTCCAAGGCGCGGAAAAGGTTGTCGAAGTGCTCGGCGAAAGCCGGGCTCGTGGTGAATGCCGAGACCAGGGCCTGCGTGGTGGCTGCGTCGGTTCGGTCGAGTGAGGTGACGGCAGCAGCTGCGGCCTCGCGGACGGTTGGGTCACTGTCGTTGAAGAAGCGTGTCACGAGATCGGGTCTGATCTCGGGAGCGCTGGCCATGGTGGTCGCAGCACCTCGTCGGGCGGCGACGGCGAGCATGTCCGGATCTGTGGGGATGGAGGAGTCGAGACGATTCCTACCGAGTGCGTTGGCCCAGACGTGGCCCGCCCGTTCGGCGACTGTGTCCGGTCCCGCCAGTGCGCGCGCGAGGTGTCCGGCGAACCGCTGTGGGTCGCGGAGTGTCGCGTAGGTCAGCAGCCTGGTAGCCGGGTGGGAATCGAAAATGTCGATCTTTGGTTCGCTGAGCAGTTGGTCTGCAAGGTCCAATGCTTCATCGATGTGGGTGTTGAACAGGGCTAGAACAGCCCCGGTGGTCTGCGTGCGGACGGCCATGATCGGGTCGTTGGCCAATCGGGCCACTGTGGGCAGCAGGCGGTCACAGAACTCGGGTCGGGCGAAGAGCACCTGGCCGATCGCTTCGGCGACTGCGCCTCTAGTGCAGTTCATGCCCGCGCTGTGGAGATCACCGTTGTAGTACCACTGGCCGGATTGCGACGCGGTACGTGCTGTCTCGTGCTCAGGATCGCCGTCCTGGGAGTAGCGCTCCAGAAGGCCCAGCAAAACTTCGTCGATGTCGCCCAGATTTGCTCGGACCGCACGGCATACGGCACGGCCTGCCGCCGGGCCCGCAACCTGATGGGCGTGGGCGCAGAGTTCGGACAGCAGCGGGGTGGGGATCTTGCCGGCGACCGCTTCGACGACGTGGACGATGTGGTGGGCGGGGACGTCGGCGTCGAAGGTCAGGGACAGGCGGGCGAAGCGCTCCGGCTCAGTCTGAGCCGTGCGACCGAGCATCCGGGCCAGCTCCAGAACTCCGCCGACCGGCGCAGTCGTGGAGTAGTTCCTGGTGTTGTCGCGGTACTTCTCGATGGCCCGCAGCCAGTCCTGGTCGGTCATGAACCGGGATGCCTTCTCGGGCACGGGCGGTCCGACGAAGTGCGCCATCAGCGGCGTGGGCGCTGCGGGTGGGTCCTGGGGGAAGCGGCGTTCGAGTTCCGCGATGCGGCGTGCGCAGTCCGGGAGCAGTCGCTCTCCGGCGATCGCGGTGAGCAACTGGTACTGGCTGTAGCCGTGCGCGGAGCGGCCCTGTACCGCGGTCTCCCACGGCGGGTAGTACTGGAGCAGCATCCGGCACAATGCGGTCAAGTGGTCGTCGTCGCAGTGGCGTGAAGCGGCTTCGATGAGCTGACGGGTGGCCCATCGAGGACTGTCGCTCCAGCCCAGGCGAAGGTTGCGAGGGTCGGACAGCAGCCAGTCGACTGCCTCGTCGGCGGATTGTTCCGCACCGGCGGTGTATGCCCGGCAGGCCAGGAAGCGCAACGCCTCCAGGTTGCTGCCGGCGAGTGCCCTGATCACGTTGTCGTCTGCGGTCACCATGCGGGAGGCGGTGGCGCGCAACGCTTTTTCGACACCGGTGAACAGGGCGTCGTCGATCTGCGGGTTGACCTCGATGACGCGATAGCTCCATCGAGGGCTGGTGAACAAGGCTTCCGGATCGTCCCGGAAGCCGGTGGCCTTGATGACGTCGACCAGGAACGGAAGGACTTCGATAAGGAACTGCTCCGGTGCGGCCTCGGCGATCTCGGCTATCGTGGATTCCCCGCCGCCACTAGAGCTGTCATTGAGATGTCCCGAGGCGAACGGGTCGTGGCTGCCGTCCTCCTGGGCTCGCACCTGTGCACGGCGCAGGTACGCACCGATGATACGCGCGGCTCCACACGGCTCGTCGTCCTTGAGGCCGTAGAGGATGCTCCAGAAGTCGCTGTTGGTCGCGATGGGCCCACGGGCGTGGTCGAGCAAGCCGTGCTCGACCAGTTCCACCGTGAGGTCCACCAGTCCAGGGGTGAGGGACCATTCGACCATCGACCTCAGCCGGTTGTTCCACTCCGGCGAGGTACCGATGTGAGGACGGACGAGTTCGGCGACGCGCTCCGGCCGTTCCCTGGCCGCGATGACCAACTGGTTGGCCGCACCGACCTTGTCGGGATCGCGGAGCATCATCTCCCAGCGATCTGCCCGGTCCGCCGCGTCGAACCACCGCGCGGAGGACAACAGCGCGGTCAGCTTCCCGTTCCGCCGGCAATCACCGAACGCCAGTGGTTCCAGCTCCGACCAATCGTCACTATCGGCATCGAGCCCACCCAGCACGCCGACGACCACGTCCAAGAGGTGCGACCGGACGGTGGTGCTGGTCAGCAGCTCGCCGACCGTCGCGCGAAAGGCTCGCCGGTCGGTACCGGCGAGGTGTTCCAGCACCTGGCGAGTCTGCGCTCGGCGGAACAGGTGCTGGCCGGACCGCACCAGGAACCGGTGCAGGTTCTCGCCCTGAGCGACGAAGGCCCTGGCGAACACGAAGTCGAAGTAGGTCTCGTGGCAGAAGCTGATGGTGACCGTGTCGTCCAGAAGAACGCCTGCGGACGCCAGCGCCGATACCTGCCGGCGAGGCACCTCGTCGAGTACCGCTGTAGGTACTTGAAGGACTTCGTTGTCGCTCATGTACGACATGAGCGTGCTGGTGATCGCAGCCCAGTTCAAGCTGCCCAGCTCCATCTCGACCGCTTGCCGGGTCTGGGTGGTGAACTGCTCGTACAGGTCAGGCAACGTCCGATACGTCAAACGCTGGGATTCGGACGACAGCCTGCTGAACACGGCGAGGTGCAGCGGCAGACGCAACAGTTCCAAGGTAGAAGGCTGGATCGACGCCACATCGACACCACCGGCTTGAAGGGCGTCCTTCACAGCGGTCGTTTCAAGGCCGACGATCTCCATGCTGCCGACCCGCGACTCATCAGACAACAGCCACCGCATGCGTGGATCGGCTTCGAGGTCGACCGTTCTGACCACGAGCACGAGCTTCACACGCGGATGCCGCTCCGCCTCCTCCAGCATTTCGGCTACCGCGTCATAGCTGTCCGGCATCCGACCGCTGTAGGTACTGACCGCGTCCAACTGGTCGACCACGACCACGCGCCGGGCATCACCGGCGGTTTCGTCAACCACCACGACCGGAGAATCCGGCAGGCCACAGGAGCCGCCCAGTTCCTCGGCTGAGGAGGAGACTTGCTTGATCGCGTCCATGCGGACCACTGCGGCCGTCCACCCAGCTTCGATAAGTTCCGTCACGGCATCGGCCAAGATGCTGCTCTTACCCGAACCTGCCCTCCCGTGAACAACAAGCACCTGGCGCGAGTCCGTGGCCAGCCACCCTACGAGGTTCTGCACCGCTGGGTGCACAGCCATGAACCGCGGTCGGGTTGCCCTGTTGCGACGACGATGCCGCTCGACGGTCCTTCCAAGCGCTTCCCACTCGTTCAGGGAGGAACGCCGCTTACCCTCCAGCCCTTCGGACATGATCAGGTCACCGTGAACGGTGACATCCCTGGCCTGAAGGACATTGCCCATGACGTTGCGCACGGAGTTGGAGACGACCTCGGCGCCACCCAGGGGGGTGCCACCCTGAACTTCCCGCTCAGACGATTCCGTCTTCCCGCGACGACGGTGGGCTGCCAACTGCTGATCTCCCTTTCTCAGGGGCGGAAGGAGTGGAACGAGCTACACCGATCCATGAGGGCACCGACGAAGGCGGAACCGTACCCTAGGCGTATAGCCACATATGCAGACACGGCGGATCCACTCGTACGCCAGTGTGACCGCTCATTGGCGCGACTCCCTTCGCCATGACGCTGCACACTACGCCGAGGGTCCGACAAAACAAGGCGATCCCAGGTGGCCGCAGCAGGCCGGAAGCCCGGTACCAGCCTTTGCTTCTCCACAGGACCCGACCGAGGTAATGCTACTTTGCGTATAACATTGACTACTTCAGGTAGCGCACCGATCGGCGACGCATGCCGCGCGACATCGACTCACCCCACAGTCGGAGAACCACGGCTTGGCGGCACCCGCCACGAACAGCCTGTGGACAGTCGGAATAATCCAACGTATCTTTGCTTGCATGAACGGCTTCGTGGCCGGTGACGCCAACCCCGATCTGCTGATCGCTGCACGTGAGGCACTTGGGTGGACGCAGAAGCGGCTGGCTGAGGAGTTGACCCGGCTGGCGAAGGCTGAGCCGGAGATCAGCCAGGGCTACGTCTCCCGCGCTGAGAGGGGTTCGCTGACGGTCGCCGGCGAGCGGCTCGAGTTGTTCGCGAAAGCCTTGGATGTGACCCCTGACTTCCTTGTCAGCGATGCGAAGCTGTGGTCGCTGGGCGAAGGGTGCCTCTACCACCGCAACCGCGCGTCGACGAAGGCATCGGCACTGCGGCGGCTGCATGCCCGGATCAACCTGCTGCGCCTCCACCTTCGGAGACTCGCGGTCGACTCCACCGTGCCCCTGCGGGAGTTCACGCTCGTTCCGATGCGCGTCGGCGGCATCGACGGCCCGGAGGACGCGGCACGCGCACTGAGGCGCACGCTCGACCTGCCGGACGGACCAATCGACTCCGTGACCGCGGTCGCCGAGCAGGTGGGTGCGCTGGTGGTGCCGATGTCACTGGGCGGACGCGAGGTGGACGCGACCAGCCTGCATCCTCCGGGGGAGGCGCCGGTGTTCGTTGTCAATACCGACGCGCCCGCCGAGCGTCAACGGTTCACCCTGGCTCACGAGTTGGGTCACATCGCGTGCGCTCCTACGCCGGATTTGGACGTCGAGGAGATGGCTCAGGCGTTCGCCAGCGAACTGCTCGCACCGGCAGCCCAGGTGCGAGGCGATCTCCGCGCCATGCCTATCACTCCAGCCCGGTTGTTGCAACTGAAGGCGCAGTGGCGCATGTCAGCGGCCGCGCTGCTGCGCCGCGCGGTCGACTTGGCCGTGATCACTGACTCTCGGTACCGCACGCTCAACACCCAGATGTCCGCGCTCGGCTGGAAGACCGGAGAACCTGAGCCGCTGCCGGACGAGGTGCCGGCGGTGGTGCCCGCCCTCGTGGCCGCCGCAGTCCGGTCAACCGGCGGCGTTGACGCCGCGGCCGCGAAGGCGGGAACGACCACCGAGAGCCTTCGGGCAATGCTCGGCGACGATGTGTTGGGGGCAGACGATGACTGATCTCCACGACGGGAGCGCCTCCCCGTCGAAGGACGGCCCGGCGAGCCCGCTCGCGCAGCTCGCCGATTTCCCCTCGCCGAAGCGCCCGGCCGGCAGTGTCGGGGTACTGCTCAATCGCCTGCTGATCTACGCGCGCCCGGATCAGGTACCCGCGCTGCGGCCGCACGTCAACCTGGAACGCAGCGGGTTCGTCATCGCCGGCGCCAAGACGAACGGCCGCATGAAGTTGCTCGCCGAAGACGGATTCGAAGGCATCGTCCTGGCCGATCCCGCCGCATACGAGAAGCACGTCGCGACAGTGGACGCGCCTTTCTGGTCCCCCGAGGACCAACTGCTCCCGACGAGCCTCGAGGACATGCTCGACCAGCAGTTGATGGCGGGTGCACCGACGGCGCTCACCCCCACCAAGTTCATCACCGCAGGCGACACCGACTCGCTCAAGGCAGCGGCACGGCAGGTGAAACTCCTGCGGCGCAACGACGTGATCTTCGTGGCACCACTGGACATATCCTTCCTCGACCGGAAATTCATCCGCCAGACGACAGCGATCCTGGCCGACATCGGCTGCCCGGTCGCGCTCGTGCTCGGCAAGCAGTTCGACCCGCTCGCGCACGCCGCGGCACGCATCATCCCGAACCTCAGGATGCTCGCCGCGACGATCGAGCTCATGCCGATGCGAACGGACTTCAACGCGTTCGACCTGGTCGCCCACGGTGCCTTCGCCGGCGCCATCGGCACCGGCGGATCCGTCCGGCACACCGTCGAGCCGCCGCAGAAGTCCATGGCGTTCAAACAGGATCCTTCACCGAGCGTCCTGATCCCCGAGCTCATGTGTTGGTGGAAGGGCAACAAGCTGGCTGAGCTGTTCGGCGCGAAGGAGCACCTGGCTCCACGCTGCCCTTGCGAAGTCTGCGCCGGGCGGCGTCTGACGAGGTTCCTCCGGCGGACCGACAAGAACGAGGCCATGGCGCACGCCGTGGCCGTCTGGTCGGGGTATGCGGCGGACATGCTGGACGCGCCGACGCTGCGTCAGCGCGCCCAGTACTGGCAGAACGTCTGCCGCAACGCGCTCGGCAACCACAAGCTCATCCCCACCCAGCTGAAACTGGCGAAGCCGCTCAAGCCGCAAAAGCCCTTGGAGGTCTGGGCCGAGCTGCCGCTCTGGCCGACCGACCAACCGTGAGTGTCAGCGGTCGAGCGAGTGACGGTAGACGCGCTCGCAGAAGCGCCACCACGCCACGGTCGGACGCCACTCGGACAGAGCTTCCGGTTCCAGCACCACCATCGGCGCGGACCGCGGGCCTACCGCGACGCCGACGCCGTACCACGATGCCTCGGCGAGAACCTCGTCAGCATTCTCGGGAAGCTCTCGGGCGACGAACATCCGTGGACAGTAGGCCGCGAACTCGGACGCACGCACCAAACCGTCACGCCAGTGTGAGGCGTACACGACGGCGAGCAGGGGGACCATGGCGGGAACGACAAGCCGGGTCACCGAGCGGCGCGTGAAGTTCACCACTCCGCTAGGCGCCCGCCGGAGCACGCGAAGACTCGACGGACCAACCACGGAAAGGGGCACCGCTTCCCCAGAAGGCAACCCCATGAGAACGTCGAGCAACTCCATCGAGTCGAGACAGCCAAGCCCGTGACTGCGTCGACGACCATGTTCGGCGTGATCAGTGCGGTGGACGATCGTCGCCGAGGTGCCGAAGATCCGCACCTTCGTCGACTTCGTATCCCTGTCGGGCAGGGTGAACGCGGTGCCTGACGTCGCTCCCGTCGTGTGCGCTGGGTAGGTCATCGTTCAACCCTCTTCAGGAGGGTCGAGGCGACGCGGGGAGCAGTCTGCACGGCATGATCCTTCCTTAGCACGCCGACGCTTGCCCACCTCAGGTACCAGGTTCCAGCCACGATCCGCGGAACCGCACCCAAGCCCTGAAATCGAACACCCGTTCGGAACAATGTGCAAGCCTGCGCGGATTCGCTCACGCAGGTCCGTCAGCGACGCGAGAGTCGGCACCCGAGGGCCGCACTCGATATGAGGTTCATGCACTCGACCACTGCGAACAATCCCTTCAAGATCGAATCGAGTGCACGAAGAAGCCCCGTTGACCAGGCTTGACGCCTAGATCAACGGGGCTTCTCTCGACCGTCGGGACGACAGGATTTGAACCTGCGACCCCTTGACCCCCAGTCAAGTGCGCTACCAAACTGCGCCACGTCCCGGCCACACCCCCGCTGTGGGGTGCGCGCATAGCTTAGCGCACCCCCAACGGGCACCCGACACGACCCCCCGACCACGGTCGCGTAAGGCGTCTAGCTGCGGTTATGACGGAGACCCGCAACCAGGCAGGCCCCGTGTCCCCTCGATCCAGCCGCTCCCCCGGGAGTCGACGTCCCTCACTATGCGGTCGCCCGCTTGTGCGCACCACCGCCAAAAGTCGAGTCGTTCGTGCCGGCGGGTGGACCCACGGGCAGGGTCGCCTCCACCGTGAAGCCGCCGCTCGCGCGTCTCGTGATCAGGGTGCCCCCGGCCAGCGCCACGCGTTCCTCCAGGCCGTGGAGGCCGTGGCCGCCGGGGGACGAGGGCTGGGACGGGGCGCTGGTCGGCGGCCCGTTGGTCACGGTGACGGTCAGGTGGTTGCCGCGCGGGGTGAGGTTCACCTCGGTGGGGGCTCCCGGGGCGTGCTTGGTGACGTTGGTGAGGGCCTCCTGGACTACCCGGTAGGCCGCTCGGCCGGTGGCGGGTGGTGGGGCGCCGGTGGTCCGGTCCTCGTAGGCAACGGTCAGGCCCGCCGCCCGTGCTCTGTCGACCAGGTGGGGTATGCCGTCGTAGCCGGGGATCGGTTCGGTGTTCAACAGGCCGAGTGCCGCCCGCATCTCGGCCAGCGACTCCTTGGCCAGGGCCCGCAGGCGCAGGGCCGTGTCCCGGGTCCCCCGGTCGTCCGTCGTGGCGGCCAGGGCCGCGGACTCGACGGCGATCAGGGTGGCGTGGTGGCCCACCGCGTCGTGGATCTCCCTCGCTATCCGCGCTCGTTCGGACGCCTTGGCGCCCTCCTCGCGCGCCTCCAGCTCCGCCGTCCTCGCCCGGGATGCCTCGGCGAGGCTGGCGGTCAGGCGCCTCCTGGTGGTGATCAGGGCGCCGAGTGCGGTGGGGGCCCCGGCCATGAACAGGGCGAAGGCGAAGGTCAGGAACGCCTGGTTGGGGGCCAGGGACTCGTGCGCCACGACGAACGTGGCGGGGACGGCGGTGGCCGCGGCCACCCAGGCGATCATGACCGGCGGGCTGGACCTGCTGCCCACCCGGTACAGCGCGACCACGGTGGGCGGCCAGCCCAGGCCGCCGACCAGCGCGGGCAGGCAGGGCAGGGCGGCCAGGGACGGGTTGAGGCGGCGCAGGGGCAGGGCCAGGCAGGCGAGCAGGGCGGCGGGGACGGACCAGGTGAAGGGCACCTCGCCGGCCATCAGGACCATGGCGGCGGGCACGACCACCACCAGCAGCTCCAGCAGGATCACCACGCGTTCACCTGGTGGGCCACCAGCGCCGCCTGCACGCGGTTCTCCACGCCGAGCTTGGTCAGGATCGTGGAGACGTAGCTCTTGACGGTGGCCTCGCTGAGGCCCAGCCCGGCCGCGATGGCGCTGTTGGGTCGGCCACCGGCCACCAGCGCCAGGACCTGGCGCTCACGGGCGCTCAGGCCGTCGAGCTGGGGGTTCTCGCGCGGTCTTCCCCTGAGCCTGGGCAGCAGGCGGACGGTGATCCGGGGGTCCAGCACGGCTCCCCCGGCGGCCAGGTCGAGCACCGCGCGCACCAGGGCGTCGGGTTCCGCGTCCTTGAGCAGGAAGCCCTGCGCGCCGAGCTCCAGCGCCTCGGCCACGTAGTCGTCCAGGTCGAACGTGGTGAGCACGGCCAGCGCGGGCGGGTCGGACCAGGTCAGCAGTTCGCGCAGCGCGGCCAGGCCGTCGACGCCCGGCATCTGGACGTCGACCAGGGCCACGTCCGGTCGGTGCCGCCGGACGACGTCCAGCAGTTCCGCGCCGTCCGCGGCCTCCGCCACCACCTCGACGCGGCCGTCCGCTTCGAGCAGCACCCTGAGGCCCCGGCGCAGCAGCGCTTCGTCATCGGCGAGGACCAGTCGCACCGGCACGTCGCCAGGCAACCGCATCCGGCCCGCCGGGGCAACAGGTCACTTCCTGGCGCGCTTCTCCCGCACCCGCACCGACACGCGGACCGGGCTGCCCCGGAACCCGAACTCCTCGCGCAGCTTGCGCTCGATGAACCGCCGGTACCCGGCCTCCAGGAAACCGCTCGTGAACAGCACGAACGTGGGCGGGCGGGTGGCCGCCTGGGTGGCGAACAGGACCTTGGGCTGCTTGCCGCTGCGCACGGGCGGCGGGGTGGCCGCGATGAGGTCGTTCAGCCAGGCGTTCAGCCGCCCGGTGGACACCCGGGTGTCCCACGAGTCCAGCGCCGTGCGCAGGGCCGGCGCGAGCTTCTGCACGGAGCGGCCGGTCAGGGCCGAGATGTTCACGCGCTCCGCCCACGGCACCCGGACCAGGCCCCGCTCCAGCTCGCGCACCATTGCGTTGCGCCGGTCCTCGTCGACGAGGTCCCACTTGTTGAACGCCAGCACGCACGCGCGCCCCGAGTCGACCACCATGCTCAGCACCCGCAGGTCCTGCTCGCTCAGCGGCTCGGCCGCGTCGAGCAGCACGACCGCCACCTCGGCGGACTCGATCGCGGCCTTGGTGCGCAGCGACGCGTAGTACTCGGCGCCGGAGGCGAAGTTCACCCTCTTGCGCAGCCCGGCGGTGTCGACGAACCGCCACACGTCGCCGTCGAGCTCGACCAGGGAGTCGACCGGGTCGACGGTGGTGCCGGCGGTGGCGTCGACGACCGACCTGTTCTCGCCGGTGAGGCGGTTGAGCAGGGACGACTTGCCGACGTTGGGCCGGCCGACCAGCGCCACCCGGCGGGGGCCGCCGCGCTGGGCCTCGAACGTGTCGCGCGGCGTCTCGGGCAGGGCGCCCAGGATCCGGTCGAGCATGTCGCCGGAGCCGCGGCCGTGCAGGCCGGACACCGGGATCGGCTCGCCGAGCCCCAGCGACCACAGCGCGGCCACGTCGCCCATGACGCGCTCGTCGTCGACCTTGTTCGCGACCAGCAGCACGGGCCGCTTGGAGCGGCGCAGCAGCTTGACCGCGGCCTCGTCGTTGGTGGTCGCGCCCACCGTCGCGTCGACCACGAACAGGATCGCGTCGGCGGTGGACATGGCCAGCTCGGCCTGGGCCGCGACCGAGGCCATCATGCCGGTGGCGTCGGGCTCCCAGCCGCCGGTGTCGACCACGGTGAACTTGCGGCCGTTCCACAGCGCGTCGTAGGCGACCCGGTCTCGGGTCACGCCCGGCACGTCCTGCACGACCGCCTCGCGGCGGCCGATGATGCGGTTGACCAGGGTGGACTTGCCGACGTTCGGCCGGCCGACCACGGCCAGCACGGGCTGCGGCGGCGCCGCGGAGCCCTCCTCGCCGGTCTCGTCGTCGAACGCGGTCCAGTCGGACTCGTCCGCCCAGGTGCCGTCCAAGTCCGTCATCGTGCTTCTCCTCGTTGGCTGTCGAGCTCGGCCACCAGGGTGGCCAAGCGGTCGCGGACCTGCTCGGTGGCCTTCACGAGCGCCTGCCGACCGCGGTCGTCGGGCAGCTCGAACGGCTCGCCCACGAGCACGTCCACCAGGGGCCGGAACCTCCTGCGGGTCCCGGGCGGGCGCAGGGTGCCGCGGACCGCGACGGGCACGACGACCGCGCCGGTCGAGCGGGCGAGCCAGGCCGCGCCCCGCTGGGCCTCGGCCACGTCGCCCGCGCCGCGGGTGCCCTCGGGGAACACGGCCACCAGGCCGCCGTCCCGCAGCACCCCCTGCGCCGCCAGCAGCGGCGCCCGGTCGGGTTCGCCGCGGCGCACCGGCAGCTGGCCGATCCACCGCAGCAGCGTGCCCGCCACGCCCTTGAACATCTCCTGCTTGATCAGGAACACCATGCGGCGGGGCACCACGCCGAACAGGATCGGCCCGTCGACCATGGAGCTGTGGTTGGCCACCACGACCACCGGCCCGCTGGTCGGCACCCGCCCGCCGCCGTGCACGCGCACCCGGAACGGGGTGCGGAACGGCCCGCGCGCGATCCACCGGCCGAGGTCGTGCAGCCGGGGCAGCGCCCCGTCGGGGAGCTGGTCGGTCACCCGCGCACCCGTCCGCTCGGCTGGGCGAGCAGGCCGCGGTCGGACACCAGCTCCAGCAGCGCCGCGAGCACGCCCGGCAGGTCGAGGTCGGTGGTGTCGAGCACGACCGCGTCCGCGGCGGCGCGCAGCGGCGACACCGCGCGCGAGGAGTCGTGGGCGTCGCGGCGCTGGACGTCGGCCAGCGTGGCGCCCAGGTCGACCTGGCGGCCGGACGCGGCGTCCTGCTTGGCGCGGCGGCGGGCGCGGGCCTCGGCGTCGGCGGTGATGTAGACCTTGAGCGGGGCGTCGGGCGCGACGACGGTGCCGATGTCGCGGCCCTCGACCACGATGCCGCCGACCTCGTCGAGGGCGTCGGCGATGATCCGCTGCTGCTGGGCGACCACGAGCGCGCGCACCTCGGGGACGGCCGAGACCGCCGACACCGCGAGGGTGACCTCGGGGCCGCGGATCTCGGCGCCGACGTCCTCGCCGTCCAGGTGCGTGGTGGAGCGGTCGGGGCCGGTGCCCTGGACCACCCCGGCGGCGCGGGCGACCTCGGTGGCGCGGTCGGTGTCGGCCGGGTCGACGCCGGCGCGCAGCACGGCCAGGGTCACCGCGCGGTACATCGCGCCGGTGTCCAGGTAGCGCGCGCCGAGGCCGGCCGCGAGCCGGCGCGCGACGGAGGATTTGCCGGTGCCGGACGGCCCGTCGAGGGCCACCACGCCACGCAGCTCACCGTGTGCCACGGGTTGTCCTCCTCAACGCGACTGCGGTCGTCAACCCCGCAATTGTGCCCGGTGCGGGCGGTCACACCCGAACCCGGGTCGTCCCAGGTCCGCCAGCAGCAGGCCGCTGCGCGGCTTCGGCGTGAAGTAGGTGCTCTTGCGCGGCATCCGCCCCCCGGCCGCGTGCACGGCGAGCACGTCGCCCAGCGGCACCGGGGCGATCAGCACGACGAAGTCCGCGCCCGGCACGACCTCGTCGGTGACCGGCCGCACGCGCGGGGCGCCGAGCCCCAGCGCCCCGGCCAGCAGCACCGACTCCACGGCCGCGTGGTCCACCCCGCCGGGCGGCAGCGACACGGCCACCGCGCCGTCCCGGCCGACCGCGACCACCACCCCCGGCGACGGGCGGGCGTCCCGTGGCGCCGGCGCCACGGCCAGCCCGCGCGCCCGCCGCGCCGCCGCCGCGGCGGCCACCGCCAGCACGGCCTCCGCCACGGCCCGGTGGATGGGGCCCACGCGCAGGTCCGGTCCCGCCGTGACCAGCGCCAGCAGGCCGGGCGTGCCGGCCGCGGCGGCCACCCGGTGGTTGCCGTCGGCGACCATCAGCGGGTGTTCGCCCGCGGCGGCCAGCAGCGCGTCCTGCCGCTCGCCCGGCCCGACGAGCCACAGCCGGTGCCGCCGCCCGCCCGGGTCGACCACCGAGGCGGCGGGCTCGTCGTCCACCTCGGCCACCAGCCGGGTCAGCGACACCTCCCGCCCCACGGGCACCAGCAGCGCCGCGCTGGTCGCGCACCCCAGGCCGGCCAGCACGCGGGCCCGCTCGGCGACCACCTCGGGGTAGACGTCCTCGGTGTGGCCGACCGCGGCCGGGTCCGCCACGCACAGCAGGCCGTAGGCGGTGCCGTCCGGGCCGTCCACCCGGTAGGGGGCCACCACGTCGCGCACCTCGCGGTAGGCGGTGGCGCGCAGGCGCGCCAGGTCGGCCAGCGCCCGCGGCAGCGCGTCCACCAGCGACAGCCCCTCAGCCAGCGCCCGGGGGGTGCGGTGCGGGTGCTGCACGGCCAGCAGGGTGCCGGGACGGGCGCGGGCCAGCGCCGCGACGACCCGCTCGGGTTCGGCGAACTCGTCCACGTCGGGACCCGGCACCCGGTCCCGCACCACCCAACCCCGGCGAACCGGACCAACCCGTACGACCATCCGACTAGACTCCCGCTCGTGAACGTCGAGGTGACGCCGCTTCCGGGGATCGGCACCCGGCAGGACTTCATGATCCGCGCCGGCCGACGCATGGGTGTCATCACCCACCGCGACGGCAAGTTCGAGCTGATCGTCTCCCGGAAGGACGACCCGGACGACTGCATGGCGTCCATAGCGATGACCTCCGCGGAGGCCGCCACCCTGGCGGGCCTGCTCGGCGGTCCGCAGCTGGTCGCGCACCTCCAGGAGCAGCACCGCGACGTCGCGGGCATCTCCACGCAGCAGTTCCCGGTCGTGCCCGGCTCCCGGTTCGACGGCAGCCCGCTGTCCGAGACCGAGCTGCGCACCCGCACCGGCGCGTCGATCGTGGCCGTGGTGCGCGCGAACGGCGTGCACCCCTCGCCGCGCCCGGACTTCGTCTTCGCGGGCGGCGACCAGGTCGTGGTCGTGGGCACCGCGGAGGGCCTGGCGGCCGCCGGCGAACTGCTGGGCGGTGGCTGAGCACCTTGCACAGCACAGCAATCGCGCTCATCCAGCTCGGCGCGGTCTTCTTCGGGCTGGGCCTGCTCGGCAAGATGGCGTGGCGGATCGGCATCTCACCGATCCCGCTCTACCTGATCGGCGGCCTCGCGTTCGGCGAGGGCGGTCTGATCCCCCTGCACGGCATCGAGGAGTTCGCGCACCTCTCCAGCGAGATCGGCGTGGTCCTCCTGCTGCTCCTGCTCGGCCTGGAGTACTCGGCGGCCGAGCTGATGACCGGCCTGAAGCGGTCGTGGATGGCCGGCGTCCTGGACATCGTGCTCAACGCGACGCCCGGCGTGATCGCCGCGCTGGTGCTGGGCTGGGGCCCGGTCGGCGCGCTCGCGATGGGCGGCGTCACCTACATCTCCTCGTCCGGGATCATCGCCAAGGTGCTCGGGGACCTCGGCCGGCTGGGCAACCGGGAGACCCCGGTGGTGCTGTCCGTGCTGGTGTTCGAGGACCTGGCGATGGCGGTCTACCTGCCGATCCTGACCGCGGTGCTGGCGGGCGTCAGCTTCGTGGGCGGGATGACCGCGGTGGGCATCTCGCTGGCCGCGATCACGGTGGTGCTGGTGATCGCGCTGAAGTTCGGCCGGTACGTGTCGGCGCTGGTGGACAGCCCCGACCCCGAGGTGTTCCTGCTCAAGGTGCTGGGCGCGGCGCTGCTGGTGGCGGGCCTGGCCTCGCAGCTCCAGGTGTCGGCGGCGGTCGGCGCGTTCCTGCTGGGCATCGCGATCTCCGGGTCCACGGCGGAGAACGCCACCCGGATGCTGGAGCCGCTGCGGGACCTGTTCGCGGCGATGTTCTTCGTGGTGTTCGGCCTCAACACCGACCCGGCGTCGATCCCGCCGGTGCTGGGGCTGGCGGTGGCGCTGGCGGTGGTGACCACGGCGACCAAGGTCGCGACCGGCTGGTGGGCCGCGAGGTGGCAGGGCATCGGCCGGATGGGCCGGGCGCGGGCGGGCGCGGCGCTGGTGGCGCGCGGCGAGTTCTCCATCGTCATCGCCTCGCTCACGGTGGCCTCCGGCGCCGTGGACGGGCGGCTGGCGGCGCTGGCCACGGCGTACGTGCTGCTCATGGCGGTGCTGGGCCCGGTGGCGGCCCGCGTGGTCGAGCCCCTGGCGAACTTCACCCGAAAGCGTGAGGCTGAACCGACCCCGGCCTGACCTGTATCCACCGGCCGGCCGGCCCCTCCACCACGGCGTGCGGACCACGCCCGCGCAGGTCCAACCCGTACGGGTGCTTGAGCGCGGGCGTGGTCCGGGGTTACACCTGACAGCCGCCACACCCCGGAGGGGGTCGTCATGTCACAGCCAACGGGTACCGAGACCACGGGGCGCTACCTGGTGCTCCTGGAGGACAGGTCGGTCGCGGCCGGCGCGGTCGAGATGAACCGGGTCGCCGGCATCTCCGCGGCCAGCACCGCGGACCACCCCACGGCGGCGGACCTCGCCGCCGCGGACGGCATGATCTTCCAGGACCTGGGCGTCGCGGTGGTCGACGCGACGCCGGAGCAGGTCGCGCGGCTCTCCCGGGCCGCCGAGTCGTCCGGCCCGATCAGCGTGGTCGAGGCCGAGCGCGTCGTGCAGGCTTACACGACCACCGGGGAACCCGCCGCCGCGGTCGACGAGGGCGTGTTCACCTGGGGCCTCCAGGCGGTGGGCGCCAACCTCTGCGCGGCCACCGGCAGGGGAGTCCGGCTGGCCGTGCTCGACACCGGGTTCACCACCGCGCACGCCGACTACGCGAGCCGCACGGTGGTCACCCAGTCGTTCATCAAGGGCGAGACCGTCGACGACGCGCACGGCCACGGCACGCACTGCGTCGGCAGCGCGGCGGGCCCGCGCAAGCCCGCCGCCGGCCCCGGCTACGGCGTCGCCCACGAGGTCGAGATCTACGCGGGCAAGGTGCTGTCCAACGCGGGCTTCGGCTCGGACAGCGGCATCCTGGCGGGCATCGAGTGGGCCATCTCCAACGGGTGCGCGGTCATCTCGATGTCGCTGGGCGCGGCCGTGCGGCCGGGCACGCCGTACTCGCAGGTCTTCGAGCAGGCCGCCACCCGCGCCCTGGCCCGGGGCGCGCTCATCATCGCCGCCGCGGGCAACGAGAGCCGGCGGCCGGGTTCGGTCAACCCGGTCGGCCACCCGGCCAACTGCCCGTCGATCCTGTCGGTCGGCGCCGTCGACGTGGACCGCGCCATCGCGCCGTTCTCCTGCGGCACGGTCGACACCATCGGCCAGGTCGACCTGGTCGGACCGGGTGTCGACGTCTACTCGTCGTGGAACAAGGACGACGGCGCCGGCATGTACAAGCGCATCCAGGGCACCAGCATGGCCACGCCGCACGTGGCGGGCGTGGCCGCGCTCATCGCGGAGAGGTACGGCGCCCGCGGTTGGGAGCTGTGGGCGAGGCTGGTGCAGTCCGGTCGCCGACTGGGGTTGCCTTCCACGGATGTGGGTGGAGGATTGGTGCAGGCTCCCTGACGGCACCGACGGAGGCGACCGTGGCAGGTTTTCGGCACAGGGTGGTCGTCTCGGTCGCCGACGACGGGCTGGCGGACCTGCCGGCCGTCGTCTCGGCCCTGCGCGAGGCCGGCATGGAGGTCGACGACGTGCTGGAGTCGCTGGGCGTGGTCACCGGGTCGGTGCCCGGCCCGGCGGCCGGGGCGGGCGGCGCGCTGGGCGCCGTGCCCGGGGTGGCCTCGGTGGAGCTGGAGCGCGAGGTCGGCCTGCCGCCCGGTGAGTGAGCGGCGGTCCCGGGCGCGGGAACGCGGCACGGGAAAGGCGGGCGGTCCCGGCGAGGGGCCGCCGGCCGACCCGCCCGGCCGGCGCTACGCCCCCGGCACCGGCTGCTCCCGGCGCGCCAGGTGGCACACCGCCGCCAGCCTCAGCGTCGTCCAGTCCGCGTTGGGCCAGTCCACCCGGGCGGGCTGCCGCCAGCCGTGCGACGCCGCGCCGTCCAGCACGCCCCTGGCGTACCCGGCCAGCAGCACCGCCTCGTGCGCCACGGCCGACACGCCGTGCGCCAGGATGTCGCGCACCGCCGCGCCGTGCTGGTCGACGACGGCCAGCACCCCCGGCACCGGCGCGGTCGCGAGACCGAGTTCGTCGCTCAACCGGTCCAGGAACCGACGAGCGGAGAAGTCCCTCCACACGCTCACAAGGCGGACACCCTACGCTGTGCGGGGCACTCGACCCAAAGTCGAACAGGTGTTCTAAGATCACGCCGGGTCGAGCCGGATGCGCAGAGAGGAACCACAGGATCGTGCAGGCGGACACGCTCGCAGAACAGGAAGTGAAGGTGGACGCAGCGGCGCCCGCCGCCGCGCCCGTGCAGGAGCAGGAGGTCGCACCCGTGCCGCAGGAGCAGCAGCCCGAGGCCAAGGAGCAGCCCGAGGTCAGGGAGCCCGAGGTCAGGGGTGAGGAGACCGAGGCCAAGCCCGCGAAGCGGCCGAAGTCGACCGCGAAGAAGACCCGCACGGTCGAGCTGACGCTGACCGTGACGGGCACCGCGGACGGCGAGTGGCAGGCCGACCTGGTGCACGGCACCAAGCGGGTCGTGCAGGGCCTGTCCATCTCGGCCGCCGCCGTGGCGCGGGCGGCCAAGGAGCTGCACGACGACATCGCGGGCGGCATCGAGGAGGTCATCGAGACGGCCCGCGCCCAGCACCGCACCCGCATGGAGGAGCTGGAGGCCGAGCTGGCCAAGGTCAAGGCGGCCCTGGCCGAGCTCAGCGACGAGGACTGACGTACCGACGGGGCCGGTCCGACCGGCCGGCCCCCGCCGGGACCGGGACCTCAGCGCGACGGGTCCAGCACCAGCTTGCCGGTGGTGCGGCGGGCCCGCAGGTCCTCGTGCGCCCGGCGCACCTCGGACAGCCCGTACTCGCCGCCCGGCACGGCGCGCAGGTCACCGGCCAGGACCAGGTCGAACAGCTCGGTCATGGCCCGGTGCACGACCCGGCCGGGCAGCCTGAACGCGTGCGGCAGCCACATGCCCGCCACCGCCGCGGAGCGCGCCAGCAGCGTGCCGGGCGGCACGGGCGTCGGCTGCTGCCTGCTCGCCATGCCGTAGAACGCGAGCCGCCCGAACGGCGCCAGCGCGGCCAGGCTCTGGTCTGTCACCGCGCCGCCGGTCATGTCCAGCACGACGTCCACCCGGCGCCCGTCGTTGGCCGCGCGCAGCGCCTCGGTCATGTCCGGCGCGGTGGAGTCGACCGCGACGTCCGCGCCCAGCTCCAGCGCCAGTTCGCGCTTCTCCTCGCTGCTCGCGGTGGCGATGACCCGCCCCGCGCCCCACCGCTTGGCCAGCTGCACGGCCAGCGTCCCGACCCCGCCGGCGGCGGCGTGCACGACGACGCTCTCCCCCGGCTCCAGGTGGGCGCTCCGGCGCAGCAGCAGCCACGCCGTGGCGCCCTGCACGACCATGCTCAGCGCGGTCAGGTCGTCCACCCCGTCCGGCACGTCGAACGAGGTCGCGCCGGGCACCACCGCCTTCTGCGCGTACCCGCCGCCGCCGGCGGTCAGGGCGACGACGCGCCGCGGGCCCACCCGACCGACGACCTCGCCGCCGGGCACGAGCGGCAGCTCCATCTTCGCCAGGTACGAGTTCTCGGCCTGGTGGGTGTCGGCGTAGTTCAGGCCCGCGCGGTCGACCTCGACGAGGAGTTCGCCCGGACCGGCGACGGGGTCGGGCAGCTCGACCTCGGTCAGCACCTCGGGGCCGCCGAACTCGGTGATCTGGATGGCTCGCACGGTGGTTCAGCTCTCCTCGTTGGTCAGGGCGTCGTGGCGGAGGGTGACGCGCTCGCCGGAGGCGGTGCGCGGACCGGGCGGGTTGGGGAACCGGAACGGCGCGCTGGGCCTGCCGGCCTGCACGAACCAGCATTCACCCGGCTGCCCGGAGCGCAACACGGACACGAAGGCGTCGACCACGTCGTCCACGCCCAGCACGGGCATCCCGGCCGACTCCAGGGTGTCCCTGAAGCCGGAGATGATGCCGGTGTCGGCGAACGACGGGCAGACCGCGTTGACCGTGACGCCCTCGGCGGCGAGCAGCGGGCCCAGCCCGCGCACCAGGCCGACGACGGCGGCTTTGTTGGCCCCGTAGAGGGGGTCCATCGGCATGGGCATGAGCCCTGCCATGCTGGCGGTGGCCACGATCCGCCCGCCGCGCTCGCGCAGCGCGGGCAGGGCGGCGTGGACGCCGTACACCACACCGTCGAGGTTGATGCCCATGACGTCGCGGTACCGCCCGGGGTCGAAGTCGTCGCCGAGGCCGAAGCCGGTGCCGATGCCCGCGTTCAGCACGGCGAGGTCCAGGCCGCCGAACCGCGACACGGCCAGCTCCACGGCGGCCGCGGACGCCGCGGGGTCGCGGACGTCGCAGCGGGTGTACGCGCCGCCGACCTCGTCGGCCACGGCCGCGCCGCGCTCGTCGTCCACGTCGGCGACCACGACGGACGCGCCGCCGGCGGCCAGCCGGCGCGCGAGTCCCGCCCCGATCCCGTTCGCACCCCCGGTGACCAGCGCGACCTTGCCGGCGAACTCCACAGCGCCTCCCCTGGTTGGCATTCCGACCAGTCGGTATGCTTCCCTCGCCCCGCCCTGGCGTCAAGGGAACGCCGCCGGGTAGGTTACTAAGCGGTTGCTTAGGTCGTTGGCGGCGTCCGCGACCCGGGTCCGCGGCTCGTGCTCGCGGGGCGGGCCAGGGACGAAGCTCGTACATCGCAGATCAAGGAGGACTGACGTGGCCGAGACCGACAAGCGGGTGGCGATCGTCACCGGGGCCGCGCGGGGCATCGGCGCCGCCGTGGCCACGCGGCTCGCCGAGGACGGCCTCGCCGTCGCGGTGCTGGACCTCGACGAGGGCACCTGCGCCGAGACCGTCGAGAAGATCCGGGCGGCCGGCGGCACGGCCCTCGCGGTGGGCGTGGACGTCGGCGACAGCGCCGGGGTCGAGGCGGCGGTCCGGCGGGTGACCGACGAGCTGGGCGCGCCGACCGTGCTGGTCAACAACGCGGGCGTGCTGCGGGACAACCTGCTGTTCAAGATGACCGACGAGGACTGGGACGTCGTGATGAACGTCCACCTGCGCGGGTCGTTCCTGATGAGCCGGGCCGTGCAGGCGCACCAGACCAAGGCGGGCTGGGGCCGGATCGTGAACCTGTCGAGCACCTCCGCGCTGGGCAACCGGGGCCAGGCGAACTACTCCGCCGCCAAGGCCGGCCTCCAGGGCTTCACCAAGACGCTGGCGATCGAGCTGGGCAAGTTCGGCGTCACGGTCAACGCGATCGCGCCGGGCTTCATCGCCACCGACATGACCGCCGCCACCGCCGCCCGCGTGGGCGTCGACTTCGAGGACTTCAAGAAGGGCGCGGCGGCCGCCATCCCGGTCAACCGCGTGGGCACGCCCGAGGACATCGCGCACACGGCCTCGTTCCTGGTGAGCGAGGGGGCCGGGTTCGTGTCCGGTCAGGTCGTCTACGTCGCCGGCGGACCGAGGGACTGAGGACCATGCGGACCTTCGAGAACCTCGACGAGTTCGCCGCCGCCGCGGGCGAGCACCTCGGCTTCGGCGGGTGGCACGAGATCACCCAGGAGGAGATCGGCCTGTTCGCCGACGCCACCGGCGACCACCAGTGGATCCACCTCGACCTGGAGAAGGCGGCCGCGGGCCCGTTCGGCGCGCCCGTCGCGCACGGGTACCTGACGCTGTCGCTGATCCCCCTGCTGGTGCGCGACGTCTACACCGTGCGGGGCCTGCGGATGGCCGTCAACTACGGCCTGAACAAGGTCCGCTTCCCCACCCCCGTGGTCGTCGGCTCGCGGGTGCGCGCGGGCGTGGAGCTGGTCGAGGTGACCGCGGCGGCGCAGGGCAGCCAGTCCGTGGCGCGGGTGACCGTCGAGATCGACGGCAACCCCAAACCCGCCTGCGTGGCCGAGACCGTGACGCTGCTGATCGCCTAGCCGCCGACCGCCCGACGCGGACCACCCGGCGCTGACCACCCGGCGCTGACCACCCGGCGCTGACCACCCGGCGCTGACCCGCCCGATCCCCTAGCGGAACCGCCGGGCCAGGTCCTCCAACCTGGCCCGGTACCCCGCCCGCGCCGCCTCGTCGCCGGGCGACATGTTGTCCCGCTCGCGGCGGTGGCCGACCGCGCCGTCGAGCTGCTCGCGCAGGACGTCGAACTGGCCGAGGTGGCGGTTGGTCTCGGCGATCACGTGCACGAGGACCAGGTGCAGCGTCGGGTGCCGCCGCTCCTCGCCCCACCACGGGACGTCGGCCCGCGCGTCGAGGTCCAGCCCCTCGACGGTGGCGTCCGCGTGCGCCCAGGCCCGCCGGTAGAAGGCGACCACGTCCTCGCGGGACTCGTCGGCCGTCGCCCACATGTCGGAGTCGGGCTCGTCGTCGTCGTAGGACAGGGGGTCGGGGAACGGGCGGTCGAACACCTCGCCGAAGTACCCGGTCTCGACGATCGCCAGGTGCTTGACCACGCCGAGCAGGTTGGTGCCGGTCGGCGTGAGCGGGCGCCGCACGTCGTACTCCGACAGCCCCTCCAGCTTCCACAGCACGGTCTCGCGGGCGGTGCGCAGGTAGTGCAGCAGGTCGGCCCGGGGGTCGGTCACCGGCTCTCCTCGACGGGTCGCAGGGATGTGAGCAGCAGGTCCGCGAAGTGCCGGCCGACCTGCTCGGCCGACAGCGGTCCGTCGGCGCTGTACCACTGTCCCAGGTGGTGCACCGAGCCGAAGAAGTAGTGCACGATCAGGTCCGCTGGCACGTCGGCGCGGAACACCCCGGTCCGCTGCCCCTCCTCCACCAGCGCCCGGAACCGCTCGTGGTAGCGGCGGCGCTCCACCCGCATCTCGCGCCGCTTGTCCTCGGCCAGGTGGTCGGCCGAGCGGAAGTACACGCGCGCCTGGTCGAAGTTGTCCACCGAGGTGACCACCACGTCCACCGCGGCGGCGCGCAGCCGCTCCGCGACCGGGGCCGGGCCGGCCGCGATCCGCTCCAGCCGCTCGGTCTGCATCCGCAGCAGCCTGCCGTAGATCTCGTAGAGCAGGTCGTCCTTGGAGCCGAAGTAGTGGTACATGGCGCCCTTGGTGACGCCGGCCAGGTCCACGACCTCCTGCACCGCGACCCGGTCGTAACCCTTGGCGGCGAACAACCGCGTCGCGGCCTCCACCAGCCGCTCCGGTACCGATGCCATGGTCCAAGCATCGCACGCGGGGCTCGGCCGAACACCGCGATGGGCGGGACGGGCGCTCCTCCCGGGCCGCCCGGACCCCGCCGCCGGCACCGCTCAGCCGCCCAGCGCCACGCCACCGTCGACGACGAACGTCGCGCCGGTGGTGTAGCCGCCCGCCGGCGAGGCCAGGAACACCACGGCCGCGGCCAGCTCCTCCGGGTCGCCGATCCGGCCCAGCGGCAGCCGGGCGAGGTGCGCGTCCAGGTAGCCCTCCGGGTAGTCGTCGGTCATCTCGGAGGCGAAGTAGCCGGGCGCGATCGCGTTGACCCGGATGCCCTTGCGGCCGGTCCACTGCGCGGCCAGGTCGCGGGTCAGGCCGAGCAGGCCGGCCTTGGACGCCGAGTAGGCCGCCTGCGGCAGGCCGCCGGAGACCAGGCCCAGCACGCTGGAGACGTTGACGATCGAGCCGCCGCCGGTCATCACCGCGGCCGCGGCCTGCGCCATCCAGTACGCGCCGTTGAGGTTGACCTCCACCACGCCGCGGAACTGCTCGGGCGTCTCGCGCGAGGCGGGCACGGCCGAGGCGACGCCCGCGTTGTTCACCAGCACCGACACCCGCCCGAACGCGGCGGCGGCGCGGGCGACCTCGCGGCAGTCCTCGGGCCGCGCCACGTCGGCCGGCACGACCAGGGCGCGGCGGCCCGCACCCTCGACCAGCGCGGCGGTGTCCCGGAGCCGGTCGGCGCGGCGCGCGGCGAGCACGACGTCGGCGCCCGCCTCGGCCAGGCCCTTGGCGAAGGCCACGCCGAGCCCGGAGGACGCGCCGGTGACGATCGCGACCTGCCCGTCGAGCCGGAACCGGTCGAGGATGCCCATCAGGAGAGCCTTTCCAGGATGATCGCCATGCCCTGCCCGCCGCCGACGCACATGGTCTCCAGGCCGAACTGCGCGTCACGGGCGCGCATCCCGTTGATCAGGGTGGTCATGATGCGGGCGCCGGTGGCGCCGAACGGGTGGCCGAGCGCGATCGCCCCGCCGTGCACGTTGAGCCGGTCCGGGTCGATGCCGAGCGCGCGTTGGCTGGCCAGCACCTGCACGGCGAACGCCTCGTTGATCTCGACCAGGTCGATGTCGCCGATCGACAGGCCCGCGTGGGCCAGGGCCTGCCGGGTGGCGTCGACCGGGCCGAGGCCCATCACCTCCGGGCTCAGGCCGGAGACGCCGGTGGCGACGACGCGCGCCAGCGGGGTCAGGCCGAGCTCGGCCGCCCTGGTGTCGCTCAGGACGACCACGGCGGCCGCGCCGTCGTTGAGGGGGCAGCAGTTGCCGGGCGTGACCGTCCCCTGTGGACGGAACGAGGGCTTGAGCGCGGCGACCGCGTCGTGGGTGACGCCGGCGCGCGGGCCGTCGTCGGTGTCGACCACCGTGCCGTCGGGCAGGGTCACCGGGGTGATCTCGCGCGCGTAGAAGCCGTCGGCGATGGCCTTCTCCGCCAGGTTCTGCGAGCGCACGGCGAACTCGTCCTGCTCGCGGCGGCCGATGCCGAGCAGCGTGGCGACGTTCTCGGCGGTCTGCCCCATGGCGATGTAGTAGTCGGGCGGTTCGCCGTCCTCGCGCGGGTCGCGCCAGGTCGCGTTGTCCGCCGCGGTGCGCTCGGTGCGGGCGCGGGCGGCGTCGAACAGGGGGTTGAGGTGCGGGTCGCCGTGGCGGTAGCGCGAGACGCACTCCACGCCCGCGCTGACGAACGCGTGCCCCTCGCCCGCCTTGATCGCGTGGAAGGCCATCCGCGCGGTCTGCACCGACGAGGCGCAGAACCGGTTGACCGTGGTGCCGGGCACGGTGTCCAGGCCGAGCTGGACGGCGACGCGGCGGGCCACGTTCTGGCCGTGCTCGTCCTGGGGTTCGGCGCAGCCCAGGTGCAGGTCGGTGATCCCGGCCGGGTCGAGCCCGGGGACCTGGTCCAGGGCCGCCCGGACCACCTGGGCGGCCAGGTCGTCCGGGCGCAGGTCGACCAGCGACCCCTTGCGGGCGCGGCCGATGGGGGAACGCGCGGTGGCCACGACGACGGCCTCGGGCATCTGCTCTCCTCCGCTCTGCGGTCCGCGGGCCCTCACAGCTCCAGGTCGCGGCCGATGAGTTCCTTCATGATCTCGTTGGAACCGGCCCAGATCTTGGTGACGCGGGCGTCCATCCAGGCGCGGGCCACGCGGTACTCGGTCATGTAGCCGTAGCCGCCGTGCAGCTGCACGCAGGCGTCGAGCACGTCGTTCTGGACCTCGGCGCTCCAGTACTTCGCCTTGGCCGCGTCGGTGGCCGTCAGCTCGCCGCGGGTGTGCGCCTCGGTGCACCGGTCCACGAACGCCTGGGTCACGTCGATCTTGGTGACCAGCTCGGCCAGCAGGAACTTGTTGTGCTGGAAGGAACCGATGGCCTGGCCGAACGCCTTGCGCTCCTTGACGTAGGCGATCGTCTCCTCCAGGATCTGCCCGGCGTGGGCCAGGTTCGCGATCGAGGAGCCCAGGCGCTCCTGCGGCAGGCGCTGCATCATGTGGACGAAGCCCTGGTCGACCTCGCCGATCACGTTCCCGTCCGGGACGCGGACGTCGGTGAAGAACAGCTCGGCGGTGTCGGACTCGGGCTGGCCGACCTTGTCCAGCTTGCGCCCGCGCTCGAAGCCCGCCATGCCGGTCTCGACGGCGAACAGGGTGATGCCGCGGGCCTTCTTCTCCGGGCCGGTGCGGGCGGCGACCACGACGAGGTCGGCGGAGAAGCCGTTGGTGATGAAGGTCTTGGAGCCGTTGAGGACCCAGTCGCCGTCCCGCCGCACGGCGGTGCTCCTGAGCGCGGCGAGGTCGGAGCCGCCGGACGGCTCGGTCATGCCGATGGCGGTGACCAGCTCGCCCGAGCAGAAGCGCGGCAGCCAGCGCCGCTTCTGCTCCTCGGTGCACAGGTCGACCAGGTAGGGGGCCACGACGTCGTAGTGGATGCCCAGGCACGAGGACATGGCCGCGCTGACCTTGGACAGCTCCTCGCCGAGGACGGCGTTGAAGCGGTAGTCGCCCGCGCCGCCGCCGCCGTGCTCCTCGGGGACCTCCAGGCCCAGCAGCCCCTGGCGGCCCGCTTCGAGCCACACCTCGCGGTCGATGTGGCGCTGCTCGATGAACCGGTCGTGGTGGGGCTTGAGGGTGCGGTCGACGAACGCCCGCACGCTCTCGCGGAACGCTTCGTGGTCGGGTCCCAACAGCGAGCGACGCACCTCTCCAGCCTCCATACTAAGCGGTTGCTTAGTCACCAGACTGCGGTATCGTCCGTGCTCGTGTCAAGGCGCGACGAGTTCGACCGGCTGGATGCGACCTGGTCGTCGGTGACCCCGCCGGCCGCGCGCCGGATGCTCATCGCGGCCGCCGCCGCGTTCTCGGTGCGCGGGTACCACGCCACCACCACCCGGGACATCGCGGCGCAGGCCGGCATGTCGCCCGCCGCCGTCTACATCCACTACCGGTCCAAAGAGGAACTGCTGTTCCAGATCTCCCGGATCGGGCACACCACCTCGCTGGCGCTGCTGACCTCGGTCGCCGGGGACGACCCCGCGACGCGGCTGGCGTCGGCGGTGCGGGCGTTCGCGTCGTGGCACGCGGAGTACCACGTGACCGCGCGGGTGGTGCAGTACGAGCTGAGCGCGTTGACGCCCGAGCACCTGGCCGAGGTCGTCGAGGTGCGGCGGCGCATCGAGGGCGCGGTGCGGGACATGGTCGAGGCCGGCGTGGCGGCGGGGGTGTTCGACGTGCCCGACGTGCGGGGCGCGACGCTGGCGGTGCTGTCGCTGTGCATCGACGTGGCCCGGTGGTTCCACCCGGACCGGGGGCGGACGCCGGCGCGGATCGGGGACCTGTACGCCGACCTGGTGCTGCGGATGGTCGGCGCCGAGACCGCGCGCTGAAGCGCACCGCCCGGCCCGGGTGCCCGGGTGGGGCGCTCGGCCCGGTCGCTCGGCCCGGTCGCTCAGGTCGTCACCCAGCCCCGCTCCCGGGCCGGGTCCGAGCCCGCCCAGTGGTCCCCCACCGGCCACATCACCGGGATGCCCAGGTTCGCCAGGCCGTCGAGCACCCGGTCACCGGGCCGGTCCGGGAACACCACCACGTCGTCGCCCCCGGTCTCGGTGTGCGTGCGCACCAGCCGGGCCACCCACTTCACCGAGGCGTTCGGCTCCGCGAACGGCGGGTCGACCAGGAACGCCCGCCGCCGACCGCCCGCGTCCCCGGCCCGCAGGACCACGTGGCCGTCGCCGGAGTGGTAGTCCGGGATGAGGTCGCGGGTCAGGAACACCTCGACGAAGTTGAACGCGAGCACCTGGAGCGCCGAGGTGTTCGCCTGCCGGAGCGCGCGCTCGACGTCGTCGACCGACTCCTCCCGCACCACCGGGCCGAGCAGCTCGTGCGCGTGCCGCAGGAAGGCGTCCGGCCGCATGGTGAACAGCCGCACCCCGGCCACCTCGCGCAGCTCCTCGTACAGCTCGGGCCGGGGTCCCCGGGCGTTGCCGTGCTCGTCGAGGCGCCACCAGCCCTCGGCGGCCTCGCCGGTGACGAGCAGGACGTCCCGCCCGCGGCGCGCGGCCTCCGCGAGGACCTGCCGCCACACCAGGTAGTCGCCCTCCCCGCCGGGCGGGACCCGGTCGCGGTCGCGCCCGGCGGCCTCCGTCAGCGCCGCGCGGTGCTCCTCCGGGGGCAGCGGGTCGCCGACGCGGCCGAAGAGCAGCCCGTCGAGGTCGGCGACCACCGGGTCCTCCTCGGTGTCCACCGCCGCCTCCTGGCGGGTGGCCTCGGTCAGGCGCGCCACCACGTGCTCGTGGGCGTCCCGGAGGACCCGCTCCAGCACCGGCAGCTCCTCGGGCCCGAGCGACACCCGGTCCGCCCAGGACCGCAGGCCGCGCACCGCCTGCTCCTCGGCCTTGCGCAGCGCCCTCGCGGCCCGCGCGGTCACCTGCTCCGCCTCGCTCAGGGCCGCCTCGCGGCGGCACCAGAAGTCGGCCAGCACCTGGTGCGGCACCCACAGCCGGCCGCGGGTGCGCCGGAGGGCGCCCAGGAGGTCGGACCGGGCCTGCGGGGTGCAGCGGTAGAGGCTGAGCAGGGTGTCGGTGTCGAGCACGACCAGACCGCGCGCGAGCAGGTCGCGGTGGTGGTCGGGACGGGCGGTGCGGTAGGCGCCGAAGCCGTCGAGGATGCCCCTCGACTCGGCTGACGACTCATCGGCCATCCGGGAATTGTCGTACCCCGCCGGTAACGTGAAAGCAGGGGTCCCCCTGCGCGGGGGACCCCTCGACGTGCTCGGGCCGGTTCGCCGGCCGGCGAACCGGCCCAATCCGGTCCGGTCAGAACCTGTCCGAACCGGTCCGATCCGCCGGTCGGCGCGCTAGCGGACCGACCTCTTGCCGTAGAAGCCGGCCACGAGGCTCACGCCGACCGCCGCGATGAGCACCTGCACGATGATCTCGATCCAGTCGATGCCCCGCGTGTCCTCGACGCCGAACGCCCTGGCCACGAACGTGCCCAGGAACGCGGCCACGATGCCGACCACAAGGGTCAGCCACAGCGGGATGGCCTGCCTGCCCGGCGCGACGAGCTTGCCGAGCAGCCCGATGACGAGCCCCACCACCAGGGCGCTGATCACACCGCCGATGCCCATGACGCCTCCCGCGGTCCGTCCACCTCGTCGGGGCCCGCGCACCACCGGGGCCCCGACGTCCATCCTCCCACCGAACACCCCGGCGGCCGCTCGCTCAACCCACGTCACCGAGTTCGATTCACCCGACTCGGTGAACCTCCGGGATGACCGCCCTACAGGCCGTAACCGCCGAAGGAGCGCCGGCCCGCCACCTTCTCCATCCACTGGTGCAGCAGCGCCGCCCAGTCGGAGCGCAGCACCTCGTCGTGGGACATCGCGAAGTGCCCGAACGTGTCGCCGCCCGCGCGCAGCAGGCCGCCGCGGCGGTCGGCCTCCAGCACCACGTACAGGTGGTGCGGGTCGGTGACGAAGGTCAGCTCCAGCTGGCTGATCTTGGCCAGGAACTGCTGCGGGGGCAGGAACTCGATCTCCTGGTAGAACGGCAGCTGCTGCGGCACGCCGTGGATGCGCCCCTGCTCGGAGTCGGCCCGCTGGAAGCGGAAGCCGAGCGCGCCGAACGCGTTGAGCACGTGCTCCTGCGAGCGGATGGGGTGCACGTTGAACAGGTCGAGGTCGCCGGGGTCGACCGCGCCGCGGACCTCCAGCTCGGTGCGCAGGCCCATGGTCATCCCGTGCAGGACCTGCCCGTGGACCACGGTCAGCGGCGTCTCCAGCGGCACCGGGAACCGGAAGGGCAGCGACAGGTTCTGACCGGGTCCGACGCCGATGCCCCGCCCGACGACGACCTGGGCGAACTCGACGTCGCGGCGGTACTCGTTGTCGCCGCTCTCCACCTCGACCTTGGTGACCAGCGACAGCTTGACGTGGTCGATGTCGACGGCGTGGTCGCCGCCGGCGATGCGGACCTCGCCGGTCAGCACCTCACCCGGCCGGACGTTCGGGTTGGTCAGCACCGTGTCGACCGTGGGACCGCCGACCCCGAACGCGCGCAACATCCTCTTGAAAACCACGGTGGTGCCTCCTGAACAGCTCCGGCGATCACGCCCTGGGACCCGAATGTCGTAATGACGCGTCGCCGGGTGAATCGGTTGCCCCTGGACGAACGCCAAGCCAGGTGCCAGTATGCGACCGGCGTCACATACTAAGCGGTCGCTCAGGAGGTTGTCGTGCCCACGCTGCTCGTCGCCAACCGGGGGGAGGTCGCCGTCCGCGTCCTGCGCGCCGCCGCCGACCTGGGGTGGGGCTCGGTCGCGCTCGTCACCGACGCCGACGACGCGCACGCCCGATTCGCCGACCGCGCGGTGCGGCTGCCCGACGCGCGGTCCTACCTGGACGTGGACGCGGTGCTCGCCGCCGCGGGCGGGTGCGACCTGGTGCACCCCGGCTACGGGTTCCTGGCCGAGGACGCGCGCTTCGCGCGGCGGTGCGCCGAGGCCGGGCTGACCTTCGTCGGGCCGCCGCCCGAGGTGCTGGAGCTGCTCGGCGACAAGCGACGGGCGCGCGAGCTGGCCGCCGGGGTGGGCGTGCCGGTCCTGGCGGGCGCCGAGGACGGGTTCGAGGAGTTCTTCCGCGCGCACGGCGCCGTGGTGGTCAAGGCCGCGGCGGGTGGCGGCGGCAAGGGCATACGGGTGGTACGGCACCTCGCGGACCTCGCGGCCGCCGTGCGGCGGTGCCGGTCCGAGGCGCTGGCGGCGTTCGGCGACGACGCGGTGTACGTCGAGGAGCTGGTGGAGCCCGCCCGGCACGTCGAGGTGCAGCTGGTCGGCACCACCGTGCTCGGGGACCGCGACTGCTCGCTCCAGTCCCGGCACCAGAAGCTGGTCGAGATCGCGCCCGCGCCGCACCTGTCCCCCGACCTGCGGGCGGCGCTGCACGGCGCGGCGGCCGCGATCGCCCGCGCCGTCCGCTACACCGGCCTGGGCACGGTGGAGTTCCTGGTCCCGCCGGACGGGCGGTTCGCGTTCCTGGAGGCCAACCCCCGGCTCCAGGTCGAGCACACGGTCACCGAGCAGGTCACCGGCCTGGACCTGGTGCGCGCCCAGCTGCTGCTGGCCACCGAGGTCGAACCGGACCTGGCGCACACCCCGCGCGGCTGGGCGGCGCAGCTGCGGGTGAGCCTGACCTCGACCGGCCGGCTGTCGGTGTTCGTCCCGCCGACCGGACCGGGCGTGCGGGTGGACACGCACGCGTCGACCGGCTACCGCGCGGGCCTGGGCTTCGACCCGCTGCTGGCCAAGGTCGTGGTGCACGCCGACGACCCGGGCACGCTGCTCAAGCGGGCGCGGCGGGCGCTGGACGAGTTCACCGTGGACGGGGCGAGGACCAACCTCCCGTTCCTGCGCGGGCTCCTGGACCACCCGGACGTGTGGCGGGCGACCACCGGCCTGGTGGACTCGCTGCCGCGCGAGGACACCGGGGCGCGCGCTCCCGTGCGGGGCACGGTGGTGGCCGTCGAGGACGGCGCGGTCGTCGTCGAGGCGATGAAGATGCAGCACGTCGTGCCGGTCGGGGACGGGCGCGTGCTGGTGTCGGTCGGGGACACCGTCGCCGAGGGCGCGCTGCTGGCCGAGGGCGTGGACGTGGCGGTCGAGGAGAAGGCCGTCGAGGTCGACCTGGACGAGGTGCGCCCGGACCTGGCGGAGGCGTTGGCGCGGCACGACTTCGCCCGGCCCGGGGCGGAGGCGCGGCGGCACGCGGCCGGGCGGCGCACGGCCCGGGAGAACATCGCCGACCTGTGCGCCGACTTCGTCGAGTACGGCGGGCTGGCCATCGCCGCGCAGCGCGGGCGGCGGTCGCTGGACGAACTGGTCGAGCGCACCCCCGCGGACGGGCTGGTGGCGGGCGTCGGGCGGGTGAACGGCGAGCGGGTCGTGGCCCTGTCCTACGACTACACGGTGCTCGCCGGCACGCAGGGCATCCGCAACCACGCCAAGAAGGACCGGATGTTCGAGCTGGCCGGGCGCCAGGGGCTGCCCGTGGTGCTGTTCGCCGAGGGCGGCGGCGGGCGTCCGGGCGACACCGACCACGGCGGCGTCAGCAGGCTGGACTGCGCGGCGTTCCACCTGTTCGCCAGGCTGTCCGGGCTGGTGCCGCTGGTGGGCGTGGCCTCGGGGCGGTGCTTCGCGGGCAACGCGGTGCTGCTGGGCACCTGCGACGTGGTCATCGCGACCCGCGACGCCACCATCGGCATGGGCGGGCCGGCCATGATCGAGGGCGGCGGCCTCGGCGTGTTCCGGCCCGAGGAGGTCGGGCCGGTCGACGTGCAGGTGCCCAACGGCGTGGTCGACGTGCTGGTGGCCGACGACGCCGAGGCCGTCGCGGTGGCGCGGAAGTACCTGTCGTACTTCCGGGGGCCGGTGGGGGCGTGGGAGTGCGCCGACCAGCGGGTGCTGCGGCACGCCGTGCCGGAAAACCGGGTGCGCGCCTACGACGTGCGGACCGTGGTGGAGGCGCTGGCGGACACCGGGTCCGTGCTGGAGCTGCGGCCGTCGTTCGGGCGCGGGGTCGTCACCGCCCTGGCGCGCGTCGAGGGCGAGCCGCTGGGGATCCTCGCCAACGACCCGGCGGTGCTGGGCGGCGCCATCGACTCCGACGCGGCGGACAAGGCCGCCCGGTTCCTGCGGCTGTGCGACGCGTTCGACCTGCCGGTGCTGTCGCTGTGCGACACGCCGGGGTTCATGGTCGGACCGGACGCCGAGCGCACGGCCACCGTGCGGCACCTGACCCGGCTGCTCGTGGCGGGCGCGAACCTGGACGTGCCGTTCGGGTTCGTGGCGCTGCGCAAGGCGTACGGGCTGGGCGCGCAGGCGATGGCGGCGGGCAGCCTCAAGGCGCCCCGGTTCGCCGTGGCGTGGCCCAGCGGCGAGTTCGGCCCGATGGGGCTGGAGGGCGCGGTGCGCCTGGGCTACCGGCGGGAGCTGGACGCCATCGACGACCCGGAGCAGCGCCGCGAGGCGTTCGAGGCGATGGTCGCCGCCGCCCACGAGCACGGCAAGGCGCTCAACGTGGCCTCCGCGTTCGAGATCGACGACGTCATCGACCCGGCCGACACCCGGCACTGGGTCACCTCGCAGCTCACCTGCGGGCCCAGGCCCGCCCGTACCGGCAAGAAGCGTCCGTTCCTGGACACCTGGTGAAGGGAAAACCATGGTCACGACCGCCCCGCCCGACCAGCGCCGCACGCTGCGCAAGCTCATGGCCGCCGGGCTCGTCGGCTCCTCGCTGGAGTGGTACGACTTCTTCATCTACGCCACCGCCGCCGCGCTGGTGTTCCCGAAGCTGTTCTTCCCGGGGGCGACGCCGCTGGTCGGGCTGCTGCTGTCGTTCAGCACGTTCTGGGCCGGCTTCGTCGCCCGGCCGCTCGGCGGGCTGGTGTTCGGGCACGTCGGCGACCGGTACGGCCGCAAGCCCGCGCTGGTGACGTGCCTGGCGCTGATGGCGGGCGCGACGTTCCTGATCGGGCTGCTGCCGACCAGCGCGTCCATCGGCGTGGCGGCGCCCGTGCTGCTGGTGGCGCTGCGGTTCCTCCAGGGCATCGCGGTCGGCGGGCAGTGGGGCGGGGTGGTGCTGCTGCTGACCGAGAGCGCCGGACCCGGGCGGCGGGGGTTCGCCGGGACGTTCGGGCAGGCCGGGGTGCCGCTGGGGGTCATCCTGGGCAACGTGTCGTTCCTGCTGACCGGGGCCCTGCTGCCGGCCGCGTCGTTCGCCTCGTGGGGGTGGCGGGTGCCGTTCCTGGCGAGCGCGCTGCTGTTCCCGGTGGTGCTGTTCATCCAGCTGAAGGTCGAGGACAGCCCGGTGTTCCGGGAGATCAAGGAGCGGCGCGGGGAGGCGCCGGTCGCGCCGCTGTCGGAGGTGCTGCGCACCCACCGGCGGCCGGTGCTGCTGGGGGCGGGGCTGATGTTCGCGTCGAACGCGGTGTTCTACGTGAGCATCGCCGGCGTGCTCGACTACGCGACCCGGGAGCTGGGGCTGGCGCGCAACCCGGTGCTGGTGGTGACGCTGCTGTCGTCGCTGCTGTCCGTGCCGGTGATCCTGCTGGCCGGGCGCTGGTCGGACCGCCACGGCCGGCGGCCGCTGATCGTGGTCGGGGCGGTGGCGATGGTGGTGTGGGCGTTCCCCTACTTCTGGCTGGTCGACACGGCGTCGCTGGGGATGCTGTTCGTGGCGCTGACGGTGTCGGGGATCGGGTCGAGCCTGGTGTACGGGCCGGTGGCGGCGTACCTGGCGGAGCTGTTCGAGCCGCACGTGCGGTACTCGGGGGCGTCGCTGGCGTACCAGCTGGCGTCGATCCTGGTGAGCGGTGGGACGCCGTTCATCATGACGGCGCTGCTGGTGGCGACCGGGACCTCCCTGTCGGTGTCGGCGTTCCTGCTGGTGATGGGGCTGGTGACGTTGGCCTCGGTGCTGGGGTTGCCGGAAACGCACCGGCCCGGGGTCGAAGCCTGAACGAGGGCGCGCGGAGGGGTGTCCTCGCACGGGGGCGCCCCCCGGTCGCGGTGCGCACCCGGGTGCGGTGTGCCGGGGGACGTCCGTCGACGATCACCGCACCGCCGTGGCGGGTCGTTCGCAGGCCGGACGGGTCCGTTCGGTGATGCCTGTGCGCCCAACCGGACCAAGATCAACGCAGCTCACCCGAGTGAACGGTCAACCGGGTGACGTGCGGAACGTTGCGCGCTTGCCGTACGTTGCCGTGCCGTGACCACTCTCCTGGGACGGTTCAAGCAGCGGCTGCGCCGGTTCGCGCAGAAGCCCGGCTCCGCCGACCTCACGCCCTACCGCAAGCTCCTCGACGAGGTGAACGAGCGGGCGGCGCGCGTGAAAGAGCTGAGCGACGAGGAGTTGACCGCGGCGGCCGCCGAGCTGCGCGGGAAGTCCGAGTTCGGCCGTCCCGAGCTGGTCGAGGTCTGCGCGCTCGGGCGCGAGGCCGCGGACCGGGCACTGGGCCTGCGGCCGTTCGACGTGCAGGTCCTCGGCGCGCTCGGGCTGCTCGAAGGGCACGTCGTGGAGATGGCGACGGGTGAGGGCAAGACGCTCTCCGGCGCCATCGCCGCCGCCGGCTTCGCGCTGCGCGGCGACCACGTGCACGTCGTCTCGGTCAACGACTACCTCGCCCAGCGCGACGCCGAGTGGATGGGTCCGCTCTACCGGCTGCTGGGCGTGAGCGTCGGCTGGATCGACCAGAGCTCCAAGCCCGAGGAGCGCCGCGCCGCCTACCAGGCCGAGGTCACCTACGCCTCGGTCAGCGAGATCGGCTTCGACGTGCTGCGCGACCGGCTGGCCACCGACGTGGCCGACCTGGTCGTGCCCCAGCCACGCGTCGCGCTGGTCGACGAGGCCGACTCGGTGCTGGTCGACGAGGCGCGCGTGCCGCTGGTGCTGGCGGGCTCCACGGCCGGCCCGGCGGTCGACCCGGCGCTGGCCGACCTGGTCAAGCGCCTGCGCCGCGACCTGCACTTCGAGATCGACGACGAGGAGCGCAACGTCTACCTGACCGGCGCGGGCAGCGAGCTGGTCGAGCGCGCCCTCGGCGGCATCGACCTGTACTCCGACGAGCACGTCTCCACCACGCTGTCCAAGGTCAACGTGGCCCTGCACGCGCAGGTCCTGCTGCACCGCGACGTGGACTACATCGTCCGCGACGGCAAGGTGCACCTGATCAACGACACCCGCGGCCGGATCGCGAAGCTCCAGCGCTGGCCCGACGGCCTCCAGGCGGCGGTCGAGGCCAAGGAGAACGTGGCGACCACGGACGCGGGCGAGGTGCTGGACTCCATCACCGTCCAGGCCCTGCTCAACCGCTACCCGACGGTGTGCGGCATGACCGGCACCGCGGTGGCCGTGGCCGAGCAGCTGCGCGACTTCTACCAGCTGGAAGTGCTGGTCATCCCGCCGAACGTGCCGACGATCCGCGAGGACGAGGCGCCCCGCCTGTACGCGACGGTGGAGCAGAAGGAAGCGGCGATCGTCGCGGAGATCGAGGAGGTCCACACCACGGGCCGCCCGATCCTCGTCGGCACGCTGGACGTGGCCGAGTCCGAGCGGCTGTCCCGCAAGCTGTCCGAGGCCGGTCTGGAGTGCGTGGTCCTCAACGCCAAGAACGACGCCGAGGAGGCGGCGATCATCGCCGACGCGGGCTCGTTCGAGCGGATCACCGTGTCGACCCAGATGGCGGGCCGCGGCACCGACATCCGGCTGGGCGGGCACGACTCGACCGACCACGAGCGCATCGCCGAGCTGGGCGGCCTGTACGTCATCGGCACCGGGCGGCACTCCAGCAGCCGGCTGGACGACCAGCTGCGCGGCCGCGCCGGCCGGCAGGGCGACCCGGGCGGCTCGGTGTTCTTCTCCTCCCTCCAGGACGAACTGGTCACGCAGTACGTGCCCGACCACGAGGAGCCCGCCGAGGTGGCCGAGGACGGCCGGGTGGCCGACGAGGGCACGCTGCACACCGTGGAGCACGGCCAGCGCGTGGCCGAGGGCGTGCACCTGGAGATCCACCGCAACACGTGGCGGTACAACAAGCTGATCGAGCACCAGCGCCAGCTGGTCCTGGAGTTCCGGGACAACCTGCTGCGCACCGACGCCGCGTGGCACGAGCTGGCCAAGCGCGGCCCGGAGCGCGCCGAGGAGCTGGCGGAGCTGGACGAGGAGATCAAGGTGAAGGCGGCGCGGCTGATCGCGCTGCACCACCTCGACCAGCGGTGGAGCGACCACCTGGTGTTCCTGACCGACCTGCGGGAGGGCATCCACCTGCGGGCGCTGGCCCGGCAGAACCCGCTGGACGAGTTCCACCGCGAGGCGATCCCGGCCTACCACAAGATCGTGCCGGACGCGTGGGAGGAGGCGGAGGAGACCTTCGCCAAGGTCGAGATCGACGAGGAGGGGGCGCACCTGGAGGCGGCGGGTGTGCACCGGCCGAACACGACGTGGACCTACCTGGTCAACGACAACCCGTTCTCGTCCGGGCTGGAGGAGACGTTCAAGAGCCTGGTGAAGATGGTCCGCCGCCGCTGAGGGGCGGCGCGGGAACCGACAGGGCACGGGACTGACAGGCGCGGGAACCGACAGGGCGCGGGTTCCGCGGTGGGCACACCGCCGCGGGGCTCGCGCCTCCTGCTTACCCGATCTCGCCTCCCGCCTCCCACTTCCCCGGCCCAGCCTTCCCGCTTCCCACTTCCCGGTCCCGCGGCCGGTGGACCGACCCGGCGAGCCCGCTGCGGGCGGGACTCGCGAGGCACCCCGGCACGGGGTTCGGTGCGGGCTGGGGAGCCTCCCCAGCCCGCGGCGACCTAGTTGAGCGGTGCGGTCACCTTCGGGTTGTGGACCGGCTCGGCCTGGCGGGGCACCTTGGCCGATCTCGGCATCCGCTGCGCCACCGCCTGCTCGGTGAGCACGCGGATCTCCGCCAGGATGTCCAGGTGCTGCTGGGAGGGTGGCGGTCCCACGAGGTTGGAGTGGTCGTACGCGGTGCGCTCAGCCCGCCTGACGAGGTTCTGGATGCGCTGGATCAGGTCCCACTCCTGGTCTGTGCGCTTCGAGCGCCGTTGCTCTGTCACCCCGGAAGCAGACACCTCACGCCGGGTGAACGTAAATCACCTGGAGGTGCGAACTTCACTGCGTCAAGTCAGCTACCCCGACCGGCACGCCCAAAACGCCACGATCGTGCGACAGAAGCCCACTCAGGACGCTTGTGCGCCCCATCCCGGCCCAGCACAACCGGCTTCGGACCGAAGTGCACCGCCGGCATCAGCCGCTCGGGCGTGACCCACAACGGTGACGCGGACCGTTCTGACTCGCCGTCACCGCACCCACCCCACCCGGGTGGCGGCTCTCACCACAGCGGGAGACCGCAGCATGGCGGTGCGAACCATTACCGCGCACCGTGAACCGCCTTACGGTGCCTCGGGTGACCATCGCCGTTCCGCTGATCGCAGCGCTCCTCGCCACCACGGTGCAGGCGGTCCCCGCGCACGCGACGGGGTGCGGTCCCCTGCGCGTCCCCGGCGCCGAGCGCCAGGAGCTGACCCGCCTGGACGACCTGTCCACCGCGGGCGGGCGCACCGACCCCGCCGACTGGGCCGGGCTCACCCCGGCCGACCTCCCCGCGCCCACCCCCGTGGCGGGCGCCCAGCTCGACGGCTACTTCCCCGACACCTCCACCGGCAACACCAACCACGGCTGGGCGCACGACTCGCAGTTCGTCATCCGCCTGCCCGAGCGCTGGAACGGCGGCCTCGTCGTCACCGGCTCCCCCGGCGTCCGCGAGCAGTACGCCAACGACCGCGCCATCAGCGATTTCGTGCTGGCCCGCGGCTACGCCTTCGCGGCCACCGACAAGGGCAACACCGGCGTGGACTTCCACCGCGACGGCCGCCGCCCCGGCGACGCGATCGCCGAGTGGAACTCCCGGGTCACCCAGCTGACCAGGGCGGCCAGGGCGGTCGTGGCGCAGCGCTACTGCCGGCCGCCGGCGCGGACCATCGCCACCGGCCTGTCCAACGGCGGCTACCTGGTGCGCTGGCAGCTGGAGAACCACCCCGAGCTGTACGACGGGGGCGTCGACTGGGAGGGCACCCTGTGGTCCGCGCGGGGCCCGAACCTGCTCACGTTCCTGCCGCCCGCGCTCACCGGCTACCGGACCGGCGACCACGCGAAGGTCGTCGACGCCGGTTTCCCCGCCGAGTCCCAGTTCCTGTGGGACTTCCACCACTCGTACTACTGGGACCTGACCCAGCGGATCTACCGCGAGGAGCTGGATCCCGGCTGGGACGGCGACCGGGAGGCGGGCACGCCGTTCTGCGCGCCCGGTACCCCCGCCTGCGACGCCGACTACGACTACGCCGCCCGCCCGCAGGCGCGGGAGGCCGTCGAGCGCATCGCGCTCACCGGGCGCATCGGCCGACCGCTGCTCACCCTGCACGGCACGCTGGACGTCCTGCTGCCCATCTCCCGGGCGTCCGACGTGTACGCGGACATGGTGCGCCGGGCCGGGCGCGGGGCGCTGTTCCGCTACTACCGGATCGAGGGCGGCACGCACGTGGACTCGCTGTTCGACGCGTTCCCGGACCGGGTGCGGCCGCTGACGCCGTGCCACCGCACCGCGTTCGCCGCGCTGGAGGGGTGGCTCTCGGGCGAGCGGCCGCCCGCCTCGGCCACCGTCCCCCGCCCGGCCGCGGTCAGCTCGACGGAGTGCGCCCTGGGGTGACCCGGCGCGCCACGCCGCCGCGGTCCTCCCGGGCCGCGGCGGCTAGCCGAGCACCTTCATCAGCTTGAGCGCCAGCTGCACCTCCAGCACGCGTTCCGGCGACTGCCAGTCCTCGCCGAGCAGGCTGCCCACCCGGTCCAGCCGCTGCACCACGGTGTTCACGTGCACGTGCAGCTCGTCCTTGGCGCGGCTGAGGTTCGCGCCGCACGCGAAGTAGGCCGTCACCGTGCGCACCAGCTCGGTGCCGCGGCTCGCGTCGTAGTCCAGCAGCGGGCCCAACGTCGAGCGCACGTACCCGGCCACATCGGCGCGGTCGCCCAGCAGCACGCCGACGAACCCCAGGTCGGCGAGCGTGCCGCCGGTGCCGCGCCGGTCGAGCCGCAGCAGCGCCCGCACGCACCGCACCGCCTCGGCGTGCGCGGCGGCCACCTGGCCGGGGCCCCCGGCCGGTCCCCCGGACCCCACGGTCACCAGCGCGCCGACGGCCTTGCCGAGCACGCGCGCCGCGTCCCGCGCCGAGCACGCCGGGTCCGTGCCGGGCAGCACCAGCACAACGTGCTCGCCGTGCGCGCCCGCCAGGCCGCGGCAGCCCGACGCGTGGTGGGCGGCGGCGGGCAGCAGCCGGTCGCGCGGGCCGTCCGCGACCAGCACCACGTGCGGCGCGGCCAGCTCCACCCCGATCCGGCGGGCCCTGGCGCGCAACGCGACCGGGTCGAGGTCCGCGCTGGTCAGCAGGTCGTTGATGAGTTCACCGCGGACCTTGTTCTCGGCCTCGGCGACCGTGCGGCGCAGGAGCAGCAGCAGGGCGGTGACCACGCCCGCGCGCTCGAACAGGCGGCGGTCGGCGTCGCCCAGGTCCGGCCGGTCGGTCAGGGTGAGGCTGCCGAGCAGCTCGCGGCCCGCCAGCACCGCGCACACCCACGCGCCCTCCCTCGGGACGGCCCGGCCGCCGGCGCGGGAGGCGTGCACGGCGGCGCGCGGCGCGGGGGCCGGCGCGGTGCCGATGCGGGCCAGCTCCGCGCCGTCGCTGTCGAGCACCCCGAGGCCGCCGCCGAGCACCTCCGCCACGGCGGCGGCCACCTCGGGCACGTCCGCGCCGCGCAGCACCAGGTCGGTGAGCCGGTCGTGGGCCTCCTCGGCGCGCCGCAGGGCCTCGTTGTGGGCGCGGATCACCTCGCCCGCGGCGCGCGTGCCCTCCAGCAGGTTCGCGGTGTCCAGGGCGATGGCCGCGTGGTCGGCCAGCGAGGACAGCAGCGCCACCTCGTCGGGCGGGAACCGGCGGGGCGAGCGGTTGGCCGCGTAGAGCACGCCGATGACCCGCCGGTCGAGCTTGAGCGGCACGCCCAGGATCGCGACCAGCCCCTCGTCGCGGACGGCCGCGTCGATGGGACCGGTGTGGTCGAAGCGGTCGTCGGCGAAGTAGTCGGCGGTGACGTAGGGCTGGGCGGTCTGCGCGACCAGCCCGCCCAGTCCCTCGCCCATACCGAGCCTGACCTGCTGGAACAGCGCGGAGACCGACCCGTCGGTGACCCGCATGTAGGTGCCGCGCTCGCCCGCGTCGTTCATGCTCAGGTAGGCGGTGTCCGCGCCCAGCAGCAGCCGGGCGCGGCGCACGATCGACCGCAGCACCGCGTCCGGGTCGCGCGCGCCCGCCAGGTCGTTGGCCGTGTCGAACAGGGCCTCCAGCTCGGCCTCGCGGCGGCGGTGCGCGGTGAGCGTGCGGCGGATGCGCAGCGCCCACCCGGTGGCGCGGGCGATGCGGTCCAGCTCGGCGTCCGGCAGGCCGGCCGCGCGGGCCGCGGGGAGCACCGCCGCCAGCCGCTCGCTGCCCGCGTCGCCCGCCAGCAGCCCGAACAGCTCCAGCAGGTGCTCCACCGCGTCCGCCCCGTCGGTCATGCCGTCATGCTTCCACCGTCACGCTTTCGCATGAGCGCGCTCGGTTCCCGTGCGGCTGAGGGAGCTGCCGCGGGTCTCCCGGGCCGCCACCACGGCGATGACGGTCAGCACGCACATGCCCAGCACGTAGAGCACGATCGGGAACGTGCTGTCGTACTCCCTGAGCAGGGCGGTGGCGATGAGCGGCGCCACCGCGCCCGCCGCGATCGACGCCAGCTGGTAGCCGATGGACGCGCCCGAGTAGCGCACCTCCGTGCCGAACAGCTCGGAGAAGAACGCCGCCTGCGGGCCGTACATCGCGCCGTGCAGGACCAGGCCGACCGTGACGGCCAGCGTGATCGGCAGGAACGACCTCGTGTCGAGCAGGGCGAAGAAGGCGAACATCCACAGCCCGATGCCGACCGCGCCGATCAGGTAGGTGGTGCGGCGGCCGATGCGGTCGGACAGCGCGCCCCACAGCGGGATCGTCACCAGGTGCACGAAGGAGCCGATGAGCACGGCGTTCAGGCCCACCGACCGGGACAGCCCCAGCTCCGTGGTGAGGTAGACCAGGATGAACGCGGTGATCACGTAGTAGGACACGTTCTCCGCCATGCGGGCGCCCATCGCGATCAGCACCTCGCGCCAGTGGTGCTTCACCACCGCCACGATCGGGGGCTTCTCGACCAGCTCGCCGCGGGCGGCGGCCTTGCGCTGCGCCTCCAGGAACACCGGGGACTCGGTCACGCTGAGCCGGATCCACAGGCCGATCACCACGAGCACGCCGGACAGCAGGAAGGGCACCCGCCAGCCCCAGGACAGGAACGCCTCGTCGCTCTGCACCGCGGCCAGCACCGCGAGCACCGCCGTGGCCAGCAGGTTGCCCATCGGCACACCGGCCTGGGGCCAGGACGCCCAGAAGCCGCGGCGCTCCGGCGAGCCGTGCTCGGACACGATGAGCACCGCGCCGCCCCACTCGCCGCCGAGGGCGAAGCCCTGCACCAGGCGCAGGAACGTCAGCAGCAGCGGCGCGGCCACGCCGATCGCGGCGTAGGTGGGCAGCAGGCCCATGGCGAACGTCGCGCCGCCCATCAGCAGCAGGCTGAGCACGAGCAGCTTCTTGCGGCCGAGCTTGTCGCCGTAGTGGCCGAAGACCAGGCCGCCCAGCGGGCGGGCCAGGAAGCCGATCGCGTAGGTGGTGAAGGCGAGCAGGGTGCCGGTGAGCGGGTCGGAGTTCGGGAAGAACAGCTTGTTGAACACCAGCGCGGCCGCTGATCCGTACAGGAAGAAGTCGTACCACTCGACGGTCGTGCCGATCAGGCTGGCTATGACGACCTTGGTGAAGGGGCGCTTGGGTTGGGCGGCTTGGGTCATGGGTGCTCACCACTTCATTGGGGAGGGGCCTTGCCTGGCGCTCACTGGGCGGTCCAACCGCCGTCGATCGTGAAGGTGGAGCCGGTGACGCGACCGGAGTGCGGACCGCACAGCCACAGCACGACGGAGGCGACCTCGGCCGGTTCGACGAGCTGCTTGATGGCGTGCCGGGTGAGCAGCACCTCGGACAGCACGCGGTCGGGCTCGATGCCGTGGGCGCGGGCCTGGTCGGCGACCTGGTTCTCCACCAGCGGGGTGCGCACGTAGCCGGGGCTGACGCAGTTGCTGGTGACGCCGTGCGGGGCGCCTTCGAGGGCGACGACCTTGCTCAGGCCCTCCAGCCCGTGCTTGGCGGCGACGTAGGCGGACTTGAAGGCGCTGGCGCGCACGCCGTGCACGCTGGAGATGTTGACCACCCGGCCCCAGCCGTGCCGGTACATGTGCGGCAGGACGTGCCGGGCGAGCAGGAACGGCGCGGTGACCATGACGCGCTGGAGCAGGTCGAACCGGTCGGGTGGGAACTCGTGCACCGGGGCGACGTGCTGGAGGCCCGCGTTGTTGACCAGGACGTCGACCTCGGCGGGCAGCCGGTCCAGGTCGGGCCCGGCGAGGTCGACCACGTGCTGCGTGCCGCCGGTCTCGCGGGCGGCCCCCGCCACGGCGTCGCGGTCGCGGTCGACCAGGTGCACCTCGGCCCCCGCGCGGGCCAGCGCCACCGCGCACGCCCGGCCGATGCCGCTGCCCGCGCCGGTGACCAGGGCGGTGCGGCCGGACAGGTCGGTGCTGTGACCGGGGACACGAGTCATGGCCCGAAACGCTAGGTGACCTGGGGTGCAGCGCCCATGTGAGCAGCCGACACAACTCACCGGTAACCAGTGTGCCCAACCACCAGCCGACCAAAGTGACATCGACTTCGTGAATACCGCATGAAGTCACCCACCCCCGCGAAGTAGGCTGCATTGGCCCGATCGGGGGACGAACCAGCCAATGGGGGTTACCAAGTGTCACTCACGCCGATCTACGACGACCTGCTGCGCGAGTTCGAGGGCATCATCCTAGCCAGCAAAAACGTCGAGCCAGCCAAGTCCTCCACCACCCCCACTCCCGCCCCTCCCCCTCCCACTCCCCCCGCCCCCACCCCCTAGACCCCGCGCGAGTCGTACGTCCAGACCTCGCGTGTCGTACGTCCAGACCCCCCGAGTTACACGTTCAGACCCCGCGAG
>NZ_JBHSQO010000047.1:0-52400 GCF_042658445.1 Saccharothrix lopnurensis
CGACCCCGGACCGGCGGCCGACCCCGGACCGGCGGCCGACCCCGGACCGGCGGCCGACCCCGGACCGGCGGCCGACCACGCGTCACCGCCGGACCTCGCGTCGCCGTCCGACTTCGAGCCGTCCACCGACGTCGGACCGGCGGCCGACCACGCGTCACCGCCGGACCTCGCGTCGCCGTCCGACTTCGAGCCGTCCACCGACGTCGTCGAGGCGCAGGACGGGTCGGCGCCCCCGGAGGCGGCCCCCGACACCCCCGAGGACGACCCCGAGGGCTGGTCCCGCGACGTCGACGTGCTCCTGGCCGAACGCGCCGCCGCGGCCGACCGCCGGGAACGCGTCCTGCTGCCCGAGCACCTCACCGTCAGCCAGCTGGTCGAGCTGGCCGACGACCCCGACCGGCTGGCCCGCCGCCTGCGCCGCCCGCTGCCGTTCCCGCCGAACCCGCTGACCCGCCGCGGCACGGCGTTCCACACGTGGCTGGAGCAGCGGTTCGGCGCGAGCCGGCTGTTCGAGCTGGACGAGCTGCCCGGCGCGGCCGACGAGGGCGCCGCCCCCGACTCGGACTTCGGGCGCCTCCAGGAGGCGTTCCTGGCCAGCGACTGGGCCCGGCGCACCCCCTACGACGTGGAGGTGCCGTTCGAGGCGGAGATCGAGGGCATGTCCGTGCGCGGCCGGATGGACGCGGTGTTCGCCGACGAGGACGGCGGCTGGACCGTGGTCGACTGGAAGACCGGCTCGGTGCCCGAGGAGGAGCGCCTGCCCGCGCTGTCGGTGCAGCTGGCGGCCTACCGGCTGGCCTGGGCGGCGCTCACCGGCACGCCCGTGGCGAAGGTGCGCGCGGCGTTCCACTACGTCCGCCACGACCGCACGCTGCGCCCGGCCGACCTGCTGGACGCCGAGGGCCTGCGCGACCTGGTCCGCTCGGTGCCGGACTAGCCGGTTCGGTCCGGTGGGAGGCTTCCCCGGTGGGCCGGTGGCCCGGGTGGGCTCAGCCCAGCACCCGCGCGTCCGCGGGCACCTCCTTGAGCACCCGCTCGTAGAGCACCTCCAGCAGCCACCGCCCGAACAGCGACGGCCCGAACTCGGTCGACCGGTCCTCCGGCGGCACCACCAGCTCGGCCACGCCGGACGGGTCCACCGCGACGACCCCGATGCCGTAGTAGTCCAGCTCGATCAGCGGCCACGACTGGCCGCCCTGCGGCGCCGGCAGCACCACCGAGCACGGCGCGAGCGTCATCAGCGTCCCGCACGACTGCAACGCGCGGTCCACCGTCGACTCGCCCACGAGGACGCCCACCAGCTCCACCGCGGGCACGGGCAGCTGGTCGTGGGCGGCGGGCTCGAACCACGAGCGGAACCACGAGGGATCGGCCTGCGGCGGCCAGCCGTTCGCACTGCGCCACTCGTGCACGTCGGCGCGGACCCGCACGACGGCCGAGACCTGGTGACCCAGCACGGCGACGTCTGGGACGACGACGCCGCGCCAACCCAACGCCGAGGCGGCACGGTGGAGGAGCGGTTGCACTCGGGCATCCTAGAACTGGTTGCGGTTTCAATGACAGACCTGTCGGCGCGGTGGGTGTCGACCCGGACGCCGAGGGTGATCAGGGAGCCGATCGACCCACGCGCAAGGCCCACAGGACCAGCGGGACCTGGAGGGGCAGCCGCCCGTACGCGATCGCCCTGGCCTTCGGCGACTTCGCCTTCGCGCGGTAGTCGAGGGCCATCTTCACGTTCGCCGGGAACACGGCCGCGAAGAACACCGCCGCCAGCCTCGCGCCCAGCCGGCGCGTGCGAGGCAGGGCGACCGCCGCGGCCAGCGCCACCTCCGCGACCCCGGAGGCGTAGGTCCAGGTCCGCGGCTCGCCGGGCAGCGAACGCGGCACGATCGAGTCGTACGGACGCGGCTTGGCGAAGTGCGTGGCGCCGGCCGCGCCGAGCAGACCCGCCAGCGCGAGCGCCGACCACGATCGGGAACGAGTGGGTTCCATGGGACCACCCTGTCACGTCGACCCGCGAACTGCGCTCCCGGGGTTATCCTCCCGCAACGTGAGCGGTGATCCCGAAAAACCGGAACATCCCGAGCGGGCGGCCGTGGCCGCGTTCGCCGACGACTTCGTGGCCGGGCTGCGCGAGTGGCTGGCCATCCCGTCGATCGGCGCCAACCCGGCGCACCGCGGCGACGTGCTCGCCTCCGCCCACTGGCTCGCCGCGGCGCTGCGCCGCGACGGCTGGCCCGACGTCCGGGTCTGGGACGCGGGCCCCGCCCTGCCCGCCGTGTACGCCTGCCTGCCCGCCGACGACCCCGACGCGCCGACCGTGCTGGTCTACGGCCACCACGACGTGCAGCCGGTCGACCCGGTCTCGCGGTGGCACCACCCGCCGTTCGAGCCGACCCTCGTCGGCGAGGAGCTGTTCGGGCGCGGCGCGAGCGACGACAAGGGGCAGGTCGCGATGCACCTGCTCGGCGTCCGGGCCCACCTCGCCGCCACCGGCGCCACCCGGCCGGCGGTGACGCTGAAGCTGTTCGTGGAGGGCGAGGAGGAGTCCGGCTCGCCCCACCTGACCCGCCTGCTCGACGACCACCGCGACGACCTCGCGTGCGACCTGGTGGTGTTCACCGACACCCCGCTGTACGCGCGGGACGCCCCCACCGTCTGCACCGGCCAGCGCGGCGTCTACGGCGCGGAGGTCGTGTTCACCGGCGGTGAGTCCGACGTGCACTCCGGCCGCGCCGGCGGCGGCGTGCCCAACCCGGCCACCGCCGTCGCCAGGCTCGTCGCCGCCCTCCACGACGACGACGGGCGCGTCCGCCTGCGCGACTTCTACACCGACGTGGTGGAGCCCACCGAGTCCGAGCGCGCCGACTACGCCGCCCTGCCGTTCGACGAGGCCGAGTGGCTCGCCCACGCCGGCGGCGCGCAGGCCCCGTCCGGCGAGTCCGGCTGGTCCACCCTGGAACGCGTGTGGGTGCGCCCGACCGCCGAGGTCAACGGCATCCGCGGCGGCTACACCGGCCCCGGCCTGAAGACCATCGTGCCCGCCGAGGCGTCGGTGAAGCTCTCGTTCCGGCTCGTGCCCGACCAGCGGCCCGAGCGGGTCGCCGACGCGCTGCGCGAGTTCGTGCGGGCCCACACCCCGCCCGGCCTGCGCTCCGAGGTGATCGCGGCCGGCGACGGCGCCCCGCCCTACGCGGTGGACGTGGCGCACCCGGCGGTCGGCGCGGTGCGCGACGCCCTGGAGGCCGCGTTCGAGCAGCCCGTGAGGTTCAGCCGCACGGGCGGCTCCGGCCCGGCGGCGCTGCTGCACGGGCGGCTCGGCGTGCCGGTCGTGTACCTGGGGGCGACGTTGCCGGATGATCGCATCCACGCGCCGAACGAGCGCGTCGTCGTGCCCCAGTTGCTCCGCGGCGCCGAGGCCGCCGCCAGGCTGTGGCGGCTACTTCCGGAGAGGTTGTCATGATCCGCCGGACCCACCACGGCGAGCCGCTGGCCGAGCGACCCGGCCACTCGCTCGTCGGCGTGATCAGGATGCCGGACTCGTCGCAGAGCCCGGTCCGCGCGATCGTCAAGCGGGTCATCGGCGCCACCGCCGCCCTCACGGCCGCGGTCCTGATCGTCTACCTCGGCCGGGACGGCTACCGCGACGTCAACGAGGACGGCCTGTCCCTGCTGGACGCGGTCTACTACGCGACGGTGTCGCTGTCCACCACCGGGTACGGCGACATCACGCCCGTCACCTCCCACGCCCGCCTGGTCAACGTCCTGGTGATCACGCCCCTGCGGGTGCTGTTCCTGATCGTGCTGGTCGGCACGACCCTAGAAGTGCTCACCGAGCGTTCGCGCCAGGCGTTGCGCATCCAGAAGTGGAGGACCAAGGTGCGGGACCACGTGGTGGTCATCGGTTACGGGACGAAGGGCAGGTCCGCGGTGAGCGCCCTCATGGGCGACGGCATGGACCCCGGTCAGATCGTCATCGTGGACACCTCCCAGGAAGCCCTCGACGCCGCCTCGGCCATCGGCCTGGTCACCGTCCACGGCTCGGGCACCAGCAACGACGTGCTGCGCGTGGCGGGCGTGCCCAGGGCCAGGGCCGTGGTGGTGGCCGCCAACCGCGACGACACGGCGGTCCTGGTCACCCTCACCGCCCGTGAACTGGCGCCGAAGGCCCAGGTGGTCGCCTCGGTGCGCGAACGCGAGAACGAACACCTCCTGCGCCAGTCCGGAGCCGACTCCGTCGTCGTCTCCAGCGAGACGGCGGGCCGCCTCCTCGGCATGGCGACGGCCACCCCGTCGGTGGTCGACATGGTCGAGGACCTGCTCACCCCCGACGCCGGCCTGGCCATCGCCGAGCGGGACGTGGAACCCTCCGAGGTCGGCGGCTCCCCACGACACCTCCCGGACATCGTGCTGGGCGTGGTCCGCGAAGGCACCCTCTACCGCATCGACGCCCCGGAAGCCGACGCCGTGGAAGCCGGCGACCGCCTCCTCTACGTCAAGAAGGTCACCATGCCGAAGGAGAAGGAGCCAGGGCGGTAGCGGGGAGCCGCGGGCAGCAGGCAGCCACCACCCGAACCGGACCCGGTCACCACCCGGACCGCTGCGGCCATCACCCACACAGCACTCCCCGCAGCGCCCGGACCGGTCCACCCCGCCTCAGCCCACGCACCCACCGTCACTCCGCAAGCGGCAACCGCACCACGAACGCCGCCCCGTCCCCGTGCGCTCGGTCCTCATGCGCCCCGCGCCCATGCGCTCGGTCCCCGATCGTCCCCTCCCTGCTCGTCCCGTCCCCGCCTTCGTCTCCGTTCCTCCCCTCCCCGTGCCTACCCTTCCCGTTGGTCTCCTCCCCGTTCGTCCTGTCCCTGTTCGTCCCGGCACCGGTCATGCCCTGAACAGCGTCCACAACCCCCTTCATCCTCAGCGTCGGCTCGTCGACCTCGTCCAGCATCAACGCATCGACCCGGTAGGCATCCGTGCAGGTCAGCTCCCCACCATGTGCCCGCACCACCCCACGCGCGATGGCCAGCCCGAGCCCCGAGCCGCCCGACCGCCGATCACGCGCCTCGTCGAGCCGGACCAGCCGGTCGAAGATGCGTTCCCGCTCGTCAGGGGGCACCCCGGGCCCGTTGTCGGACACCACGAGCAGCGCGAACCCACCCGCCGTCGACACGGACAGCCTCACCTGCCCCGAGGGGCCGGTGGCCTGCCGGGCGTTGTCGGCGAGGTTGGCCAGCACCTGCGCCAACCGCTGCGGGTCGCCGGAGACGAACACCGGCACGCCCTCGACCACGATGTCGAAGTCAGGCGCGAGCAGTCGCGTCCGCCCCACCTCGGCCTCGGACAGCGCCAGCAGGTCCACGCGTTCACGGTGCAGTTCGAGCCCGACGTCGATCCTGGCCAGCGCCAGCAGGTCGTCCACCAACCGCCCGGCCCGCCGCGACTCCCGGACCAGCAGCAGGGTCAACCGCTCCCGCTCCTCGGCGTCCGAGGTCTGCATCAACGCCTCGGCCACCGCCTGCACCCCCGCGATGGGTGTCCGCAGCTCGTGCGCCGCGTCGGCCACGAACCTCTTGGTCCTCTCCTCCGATCCCTCCAACGAGTCCAACATGTCGTCGAACGCGGCCGCCGCCCGACCGAGCTCGTTCTCCACCGACGAGGGGTGGAGCCGGTACCCGCGCTTGCCCCTGGCGATCGAGCGGGCCAGCGTGGCCATCGCGTCCAACGGCGCCAACGCCCGCCGCACCGTCCACACCAGTGCCGCCGCCGTCACCGCCAACGCGCCGAACCCGACCAGCAGCAGCAAACGCCGCAGCCGCACCTGCGCGGCCGTGATCACCGCCGCCTCGGCGTAGAGCGTGATCGCCGATCCGTCCACCAGTTCCCGGTCGACCTGGTTGGCCACCCCCTCCACAGGAGCTTTCCCGAACACCGTCCCGTCCGGCATGACCAGCCGGACCTCCACACCCCGGCCCTCCAACCGGCCGGCCAGCTCCGCCCCGCGCACGTCCTGCTTGGCCAACTGCTGCGCCACCCGCGCCTTCTCCAGCAACGCGGTCTCGACGTCCCGCTTGGACTGGGCCGCGAACAACCCGTCCACCAGCAGCACGACCCCGAGCAGAACCACCCCGAGCACGCCGAGCGCGTACAGCGTGACCCGACGTCGCAGCGAGACGGTCCGCAGGCTCACGTCTCGTCGGCCCTGAGCACGTAGCCCAGACCCCGCACGGTGTGGAGCAGGCGGGGACCGTGCTCCTCCAACTTCCGGCGAAGGGCGCTGACGTGCACCTCCACGAGGTTGGGGTCGTAGTCCTCGTAACCCCACACCGCCGTGAGGATCTGCGTCTTGCCCATCACCCGCCCGCGCTGCGCCGCCAGGTACCGCAGCAGCCGCAACTCGGTGGCGGTCAGCTCGACCGGTCTGCTCCCGCGCAACACCACCGCCGAGTCCGCGTCGACCACGAGGTCACCGATCTGCACGGTGGACGGCGTGCGCCCCAGCCGCCGCAGCACCGCACTGACCCGCGCGACCAGCTCCGCCAGCACGAACGGCTTCACCACGTAGTCGTCCGCGCCCCGGTCCAGCCCCCGCAGCCGGTCGGACACGCCGTCCCGGGCGGTCAGCATCACCACCCCGGCCCCGCTGGTCCGCCGGATCACCTCCAGCAACGTGAAGCCGTCCCGACCGGGCAGCATCACGTCGAGCACCACCAGGTCCGGGCGGAACCGGCTCAGCTCGCCTTCCAGGTCCCGGCCGTCCGGCCGGACCTGCACCTGGTAACCCGCGTCCCGGAGGGCGGAGCTCACCGCCGCACCGATCGCTTCCGCGTCCTCGATCACCAGCACCCTGGCAGCAGTCGACACCTCCTCATTCTGCGACGCCCCGGCCGCGATTCCCCGACGCTCCACCCCGGAACCAGCACGGGTCGCACCCGATGACCAACCTTGTCCACCGAGACCGAAAGAAACCATGGCGAACCGCTATGAGCCGGCGGGTCCGAGGAGCGGATCGGCGCGCGAGGCCGCACGGGCGGCACGTCCTCGCGTGTCGAGCCGGCCGCACCTGAGCTCGAACCCGGACCTATCCCGAGCCCGAGCCCGAGTCCGAAGCCGAACCCGGGCCTGCTCGGACCCGACCCCAAGCCCCGAAACCGGCACTCGGCGACCGCGATCGATCAGGCCACCGTCGAGCACGGCGGCCCCCGGCGCGTGACGCGACTCCTCGCCCCGGCGGACCACCTCGACCCGGGCGATCAGCCGCCCGACCCCGGGAGCGAATCCCGTTCCCCACCAGGGGCCCGACCTGTCCGATGACTTTCGACGGGTTGTTCATGGGTCTATTTTCGAACAGGCGTTCGACGACTGGCAAGATCACGATCGAGTGACTTGAGGCGGGCGGGAACACCCGTCGGGCCCCACGACAACCGCCCCTCCCGTCTGCGACCATCCACGCTGTGGTGGTTCCGCGAAGCCCGGCGAGGTGGGCGCTGATCCTGCTGGTCACGGGACTGGTGGGCATCGCGGCGGCGATCGCCCTGTGGTGGCCGGGCGCGCCGGCCGGAACCCGCCCGGCCTCCGCCACCGTCGTCGAACCGGCCTCCTGCGGCAGCGCGGACGCCTACGACCGCGTCGAGTTCGAACTCGACGGCGAGGTGCGCACCGCCAGGCTCGACGGCTGCGGCCACCAGGAGAACGAGGTCGTCGACATCGTCCTCCCCGCCGACACCGGCGGCGAGTTCACCGTCCAGGCGGCCGCCAGCGCCCCCGCCGGCATGCCGCTGGAGATCAGGCTGGCCGCGACGCTGCTGTGCCTGAGCGGCCTCGCCGGCGGCCTGTACGCCCACCTGCTGACCAGGCGTTCTCAGCCCACGGCCGCCGTCGTCGCGGCGTAGGTGTTGCACGACGTCGTCATCCCCGTGCTGAACCCGTTCGAGGCCCACTCGGCCTGGTTCGCGGGGTTGCCGTGCGCGTTCTCCTCGGCGGGCTGCTCCACCGCGTACCGGAAGTCCTCCGCCGCCTCGGCGGCCAGCGCGGGCCCGATCGACCCGGCCGCCGCCGACAGGAACATCCCGGCGAAGCAGTTCGCCTGCAACTCCAGCCGCCGAGACATCTCCAGGCCCGCCGGCGTCCGCTCACCCGCGGCCACGATCTTGCCGTCCGCCGCGCGCAGCATCCCGCTCAGCGCCTGCACGTGGTGCCCGTACTCGTGAGCCAACGTCGCCAGGTGCGACCCGGCGCGCTCGCCGCCGCCGTTGTCGCGCAGCCGCCGCGTGGGCATGTAGATGGTCCGGTTGCGACCGCAGTAGTAGGCCACGGCCTCGCTCTCCGCCGGCGCGGAGCCGCACGGACCTTCCGCCAGTTCCGGGGTCGTGTCCAGCGCGGGCGGCGAGAACGGCAGGTTCGCCTGCTCCAGCACGGGTCGCCACGCCTGGTCGAGGCACGCCGTGCCGGCCTCGTAGTACGTCGACAGCTGGCCGTCCGACAGCCCGAACCCCGGCAGCGCGCACGCCACGGCGGGCAGCTTGGTGGGCGTGACCAGCAACGGGTGGTCGGCGAGCCGGTGCACGGCCCGCGGCCGCGGCTCCTCCGTGCCCCTCGCGGGATCGGGCGTCACGTCCGGCGCGGCCACCGGTCGCCCGCCGATCCGCCGGGAGGACTCCACCTGGGTCACCGCACCGAGGCCCAGCACGCAGGACACGATCAACGAGAACACACCGATGAGCACGATCGGGTTGTTCTTGGGCTGGTCGGGTGTGCGCACGGTCCTCCAGTCGGGTCAGCTGACTTCCGCCGCGCCGGCCACCCAAGTGTTGCACGCGCCGGTGTTGTTGTTCTTGAACCCGTGGTTCACCCAGGCCGAGTTCCGCTCGGGCGCGCCGTGGTCCCGGTTGGGGTAGATGGGGTAGTCGCCGCGGTTGCCCGCGTCGGTCAGCGCGACCGAGATGACGTCACCGGGCACCGCGCCGTGCGACAGCGGGGCCAGCGTCATCCCGCCGAAGCAGGTCGCCTGGAGCTCCTTGCGCCGGTTCAGCTCCAGGCCCGCGGGGGTGTCCCAGCCGCCCTGCTCGTACTGCGCCTCGCCGGACGCCCGCAGGATGCCGGAGAGCCACTGGACGTGGTGGCCGTACTCGTGGGCGAGTTGGCCCAGGTACTTGCCCGGGTGGTTGGGGTTGGCCGTGCCCTGTTCGTTCGCGTAGTGGTTGGGCGTCCAGTAGATGGTGCCGTCGCAGTACATGGCGGTGCGGTCGGGTCCCATGGAGCCGCACGTGTTGGTGATCTGCGAGGTCACCATGACCAGCTCGACCGGCTGGTAGGGCAGGTTGGCCTTGGTGAACGACGGCTTCCACATCGCCTCGACGCACGGCAGCGCGGCGCGCAGGAACTGGTCCTGCCCCGCCGGCGAGTAGTCCATCGCGGGCAGCGGGCAGCCCGCGATGTCGAACGCGCCCAGGTCCGCCGAGTGGATCGGGTTGTCGCCCAGCGCGATCACGGCCTTCGGGCCGGCCTGCGTCGTGCTGGTGGGCGGCCTGGTCGTGCTGTCCGCGGTGGTCGGAGAATCACTGGTCGTGGTCGTGGGTTCAGGCGAATAGGTGTAACTCGAATACCCGGAGTAACCGGAGTCGCCGGCCTGGCTGGAGTCGCGGGTCGCCGCGACGACGCCGATGGTCGCGATGCCGAGCACCACGAAACCGATCAGCAGCACCGCCACCAGCGGTCCCTTGCTCCTGGGGCGCGGCATCGGCGGGTAGGGCATCGGCGGCGGACCCCACCCCGGCGGCGGTCCGGGCGGTGGACCCCAACTGACGGGCGGCGGCTGCGGCGCGGCCATCGGCGGCCCGGCGTTCGGTCCGGGCCAGGGCGGTGGCGGTCCGACCTGCTGGGGCCCCGGTCCCATCGGGGGATGACCACCGGGGTGAGGTCCCGGGGGCTGCCGCCCACCGGGTGGGGGACCCGTCGGCGGGGGCTGCTGGACGGGCCACTGGAGGGTCGGCGGGGGCTGCTGGTGGTGCAGCGGCGCGGGCACCGGAGGAGGCCCAACCGGTCGTGGCGGCGGCCAGCCACCCGGCGGTGGTGGTTGCGTCATCGCTGGTGGTCCCCCATGTCGCGGATGCCCGAATCAGCATTGGAGCTTAGGGGAACTCCGCTATTCTGCGCGGCCGTGTTGAGAAACTGGGGAGCTGCCGCGATCTGCGTGATCGCGCTGGGCATGGGCGCGGGTGTCGCGGTGGCGCAACCGGGCAGCCCGTCCGGTCTGCCCGGGACGGTCAGCGCCGACGTGCGCCTGAAACTGGAGCGCGACGGCCGGTTGACCGTGACCGAGGTGGTGACCGTCCCCGAAGGAAAATCAGCCAATCGTGTGGTCCCGCTACGCATCGCGGTCGGCGGCAACCGCGACCGCGTGTACGAGGTCGTCGACGCGCGAGTGAACGGCGAGGGCACGACTACAGCATCGGCCGACGAACTGGCGATCGCACTCCGGGCGGGCACGTCCACCGTCACCTACGCGGTCGTCGGCGTCGTCGCGCAGATCGGCGACACCCTGGAACTGCGCTGGCAGCCCGCGAGCGGCTGGGACACCGCGCTGGACTCCGTCACCGTCTCGGTGATCGCGCCGGACGCGCCGCGGTCGGTGAACTGCCTGGCCGGCGAGCCGGGCACGGCGACACCGTGCACCACGGCGGAGCTGGGCGACGGGCGCGGCGTGCGGGCGACGGAGATCGGCCTGGCGCCCGGCGAGCGGGTCGACGTGGCGGTCGGTCTCCAGGACGGCGCGGCGCCGGCCAACGCGCGCGTGGTGGAGTCCTCCGGCCTGGCCGCGGCGTTCGCGCTGACCCCCGCGACCGGCGTCGGGCTCGGCGCCCTGGTCCTGCTGCTGCTCGGCGGGGCGGTGCTGCTGTGGTACCTCCGCGGTCGCGACGCGCGCGCCCTGGCCGGTGACGTCGGACCGGTGGCCGTGCTGGTCGCCGACCCGGCCGGGCGCGTGGCGTTCGCCTCGCCGGACGGCGTGCTGCCCGGTCAGGTCGGCACCGTGGTCGACGAGCACGTGGACGTGGTCGACGTGACCGCGACGATCGTCGACCTCGCGGTGCGCAACTACGTGTGGATCGAGGAGGTCGGCGGCCTGGACTGGCGGTTCGTCCGCCGCAACCCGGCCGACCCGTCGCTGTCGGGGTACGAGCGCGCGGTCTACGAGGCGCTGCTGCCCGACGGCGTGGACGCGGTGCTGCTGTCCGAGCTGCGCGGTCGGCGGATCGACCTGTCACGCGTGCGGGACGCGCTCTACGCCGACGTGGTGGCGAAGAACTGGTTCGCGCGACGGCCGGACGCCGAGCGGAACCTGTGGTGGTGGGCCGGGGTCGGGGTCGGCGTGCTCGGCGCGGCGCTGACCGCGGTGTTGGCGCTGGTCGGGACCGGTGCGCTGGTCGGTCTGGTGGTGATCGCGGCGGGTGTGGCGCTGGCGCTGGGCGCGCGCTCGATGCCCGCGCGGACGAAGCGGGGCAGCGCCCTGCTGGAGCACGTGCGGGGGTTGCGCGGGTACCTGCACACGGCGACGCCCCAGGACATCCCCGAGGCGGACCGGGAGATGGTGTTCTCGCGGTCGCTGCCGTACGCGGTGGTGCTGGGGGAGACGGAGCGGTGGTTGGCGGCGTTCGCCGGGACCCGTCCCGGGCTGTACTGGTTCGGCGAGGCGGAGCAGGGCGGTGACCTGGGGCGTTTCGCGCACCGGTTCCCCGCGTTCCTGGGCGCGCTGGACGGGGTCCTGGCGCAGGCCGGGCACCTGCGGTCGCTGCGGGGCTGACATCACCACCCGATAGAGATCTTGCCCCCCGTCGAACACCCGTTCGACAATGACACGGTCCGACCACCACCCCGCGGGCGGCGGGTGAGGGGGCCGGGCGCGGCGGCCGAAGCCGGTCCGGTGTCCAAGCGCGTGGCTCCACCGGGCCGGCGGCAGGTCGGAACGGCCCGCGTTCCCGGGTGCACCCGGGTCTGTCGGGGCGTCGAAGTGGCGGTCGGCCGGTCCGAACCCGGCCGGTTCGCGGTGGGCGCAACGGGACGGCGCGGCCGGCGGGTGACCTGCGGCCCGAGTGGCGGTCCGAACCCGTAGGCTGCGTCCATGGCGCTACCCGAACTGCACAGGTTCACGCTCCCCAACGGCCTGCGGGTGGTGTTCGCACCAGACCGCAGCGCCCCGGTCGTCGGGGTGAGTGTGCACTACGACGTGGGATTCCGCTCCGAACCGGAGGGGCGGACGGGGTTCGCGCACCTCTTCGAGCACCTGATGTTCCAGGGCAGCGAGAGCCTGGAGAAGCTCGCGCACTTCCGGCACGTGCAGTCCTCGGGTGGCACGTTCAACGGCTCCACGCACCCTGATTACACCGACTACTACGAGGTGCTGCCGTCGGCGGCACTGGAGCGGGCGCTGTTCCTCGAAGCGGACCGCATGCGGGCTCCGAAGATCACCGAGGAGAACCTGCGCAACCAGATCGACGTGGTGAAGGAGGAGATCCGACTCAACGTCCTGAACCGACCGTACGGGGGGTTCCCCTGGATCCTCCTGCCACCGGTCCTGTTCCAGACCTTCCCGAACGCGCACAACGGCTACGGCGACTTCACCGACCTGGAGAACGCCACCGTGGACGACTGCGCCGCGTTCTTCGACACCTACTACGCGCCGAGCAACGCCGTGCTGACGGTGGCGGGCGACTTCGACGTGGAGACGGCGAAGACGCTGGTCGAGAAGCACTTCGACGACGTGCCGGCCCGTCCTGCGCCGCCCCGGAAGTCCTTCGCCGAGGCTGCGCCGAAGGGCGAGCTGCGCGCCGAGCACACCGATCCGCACGCCCCGATGCCCGCGCTCGCCCTGGGCTACCGCATCCCGGACCCGGTGAACGAGGTGGAGGGCTACCTCGCCTACCTGGTCCTGGCCGGGGTGCTGACCGACGGCGACGGGTCGCGGCTCCAGCAGCGGCTGGTGCACCGCGACCGGCTCGTGGTGGAGGTCGGCGCCGGGTGCGGTCTGTTCGGGCCGCTGGAGGCGCGCGACCCCGACACGTTCAGCATCACCGCGATCCACCCCTCCGAGGTGACCGTCGAGCAGATCATCGCGGTGGTGGACGAGGAGCTGCTGCGGCTGGCGGAGGAAGGGCCGACCGCGCAGGAGCTGGCGAAGATCACCGCCCGCTGGGTGTCGACCATGCACCGCGAGCACGACCGGCTGACCAGCCGGACGCTGGGCCTCGGATCGGCCGAGCTGCTGTTCGGGCGGGCCGAGCTGCTGTACGAGCTGCCGGAGAAGCTGTCCGGCATCACCACCGACGAGGTCGCCGCCGCGGCCAAGGCGCTGCGGCCGGACTCGCGCGCCGTCCTGATCCTCAACCCGGCCACCGGAGGTAACGAGTGAGCGCCCCGACCAAGCACCGCAGCGCCGAGGAGATCGGCCGTACGGCGCTCGGGCCTCGCCCGTTCCCGGAACTGGGCGAGCAGCGGGCGGCGGCGGACCTGGACACCGTCGACACGACGCTGGCCAACGGCCTGCGGGTGATCGCGGTGCGCCGGTCGTCGGTGCCGCTGGTGGAGCTGCGGGTGCGGATCCCGTTCGGGGACCCGGCGACCTCCAGCACGGGCTCGACGCACGCGGCCCGCGCCGAGCTGCTGGCCAGCACCGTGCTGACCGGCACCGCGACCCGCAGCCGGGTGGACGTCGACACCGAGCTGGCGCTGGTCGGCGGCGAGCTGGACGCGGCGGTGGACCCGGAGCGGCTGTCGTTCACCGGCAACGCGCTGGTGGCCGGCCTCGACACCGTCCTCGACGTGCTGCGGGACGCGCTGACCGGCGCGACCTACCCGGACCACGAGGTGGAGCGGGAGCGGGAGCGGCTGGTCGAGCGGATCCGGCTCGCGCGGTCGCAGCCGAGCGTGATCGCGCGGGAGTCGCTCCAGCGGCACCTGTACGGCGACCACCCGTACGCCAAGGAGATGCCCGAGGCGGACGAGGTGTCGTCCGTGACGCGCGACGACGTGCTGGCCCTGCACGCGGCGGCCGTGCTGCCGCGGGGTGCGGTGCTGGTGCTGGTCGGCGACGTGGCGCCGGACGCGGCGGTGCGGGCGATCGAGAACGCGCTGGGCGGGTGGACCGCCGAGGGCGCCGCGGTGACGCCGTCGCCGCTGCCGGTGGTCCGGGGCGGCGACGTGCTGCTGGTGCACCGGCCGGGTGCGGTGCAGTCGCAGATCAGGCTCGCCGCGCGCGGTCTGGTGCGCACCGACGAGCGCTACCCGGCGTTGCAGCTGGCGAACCTGGTGTACGGCGGGTTCTTCTCCTCGCGCCTGGTGGAGAACATCCGCGAGGACAAGGGCTACACCTACCACGCGCGGTCGTACCCGGAGTTCACGCCGGGCGGCGCGGCGCTGCTGGTGGACGCCGACACGGCGAGCGAGGCTACCGCGGCGGCGCTGCTGGAGACCCGCTACGAGCTGGGCAGGATGGCCCTGGTGCCGCCGTCCGAGGCCGAGGTGGACACCACCCGCCGGTACGCCATCGGGGCGCTGCTGACCGCGACGTCGTCGCAGGGCGGGCTGGCGTCGTTCCTGGTGAACCTCGCCGGCCTGGGGCTGGGCGTGGACTGGTTCCTCGCGCACCCCGGGCGGCTGGCCTCGGTCACCGTCGAGCAGGTGGCCGAGGTGGCGCTGGAGTTCTTCGCGCCCAGCGCGTTCACCGGCGTGCTGGTGGGCGACGCCGACAAGCTGACGCCGCAGCTGCGGGCGCTGGGCGGTGTGGCCCTGCCGTGAGCTTCGAGCTGGTGGAGCTGCCGGCGCTCTCGCGGTTCACCGTCGACCGGCGGGAACCGCTGCGCGGTGACGGGGCGCGCATCGCGCAGCTGTGGCCGAAGGCGCGGGTCATCACCATCGACGTGCACGGCCGGACCCGGGTGGTCGACCGGGGGACGCGCCTGGTCGACCGGCCCGCCACCGACTTCGGCGACGGGCCGCCGGACACCGCCGTCCTGCTCGGCGAGCAGGACGGCGTGGCCTACTGGGCGGTGCCGCTGACCGAGGACGAGACGGACGTGGCGGCGCCGGCCAGGCGGGTGTGGTCCCAGCCGGAGCTGACCGACGACCCGCAGTGGGTGGACCTGCGGGCCGTCGGCGCGCTGCTGGACGACACCGGCGCGGGCCTGTTCACCTCGGCGGTGGCGCTGTTCCACTGGCACCGCTCGGCGAGGTTCTGCTCGGTGTGCGGCGGTCCGACGGAGTCGATCAAGTCGGGTTGGGCGCGGGTCTGCGAGCGGTGCGGACACGAGGAGTACCCGCGCACCGACGCGGCCGTGATCTGCCTGGTGCACGACGGCGCCGACCGGGTGCTGCTCGCCCGCGGCGCGGGCTGGCCGGAGGGGCGGTACTCGGTGCTGGCGGGGTTCGTCGAGGCCGGTGAGTCGTTGGAGGCGTGCGTCGCGCGGGAGATCGAGGAGGAGGTCGGCGTCGAGGTGGGCGGCATCCGCTACCTCGGGAGCCAGCCGTGGCCGTTCCCGCGGTCGCTCATGGTGGGCTTCGAGGCGGTGGCCGACCCGACCGAACCGCTGCGCTTGGCCGACGGCGAGATCGCCCAGGCCAAGTGGGTCGACCGGGCCGACGTGCGGCGGGCGCTGGCCGAGCCGGGCAGCGTGCCGGACCTGCTGCTCGCGCCGGGTGCGTCCATCGCCTACCGGATGATCCAGTCCTGGGTGGCCGCCGGCTAGGACGTCCCGGGATCGGGAACCGTCACCTGGGCGGGTGGTGACGGGCTCGGCCGCCGGGCCGGGCGGGGGCGCGTGGACAGCGGCGGTGCCGACGACCGGCGGCGCGAGCCCCTGACGGTGCCGGGTGTGGTGTCGGCGGGCTGTGCTCGCCGCTGGTGTCGGCGTGGTGCCCTGACCGGCGGTCTCCGTTCGGGCGCTTCCCACAGGGTGGTCCGCGCGGAAAGTGGCGGGGGCGCACGGCCGATCGGGCTCCTCCGGGGGTACGCGGGGGATAACGTCGTATGTCCACCGCGCCTTTGTGGCAGGACATCGCCAACTGGCCTGATGGGGGTCGCTGTGCACCGCAAGCTGACCGTGCGCGACCTGCGCGCCGGCAACCGGGCGCGGGTGCTGCGCGCGCTGTACTTCGACCAGCCGCGCAGTCGGCAGGAGTTGGCCGGCATCACCGGGTTGAGCCAGGCGTCGGTCAGCAACGTGGTCGGCGAGCTGATCTCCGAGGGCGTCGTGGTGGAGGCCGGGCAGGTCGACTCGGACGGCGGGCGGCCCCGCGTGCTGCTGCGGGTCAACCCCGCGTACGCGGCGGTGGTCGGGGTCGACGTCGGTGAGACGCACGTGCTGGTCGAGGTGTTCGACCTGACCCTGCGGCGGCTGGCCGAGGCCACCTCGCCGATGGGGCCGGACGTGCACTCGGTCGACGAGGTGGCGAAGCGCGTCCTCGACGGCCTGGACCGCTGCCTGCGCGACAGCGGGGTGCAGGACGTGCTCGGCGTGGGCATCGGTGTGCCCGGGTTCGTCGAGCGGGGCCTGGTCTACGCGCAGACCGTGGGCTGGCACGGCGTCGCCCTGGAGCGGATGTTGCGCGCGGGCACCGACCTGCCGTTGTTCCTGGACAACGGCGCGAACACGCTGGGCCAGGCCGAGGTCTGGTTCGGCGCGGGCCGCGGCGCGGGTGACGCGGTGGTCGCGCTGATCGGGTCGGGCGTCGGCGCGAGCGTCATCGCGGGCGGCGTGCTCTACCGGGGCTCGTCGGGCGGCGCGGGGGAGTGGGGGCACACGACCGTGGCCCTCGACGGCAGGCCCTGCCGGTGCGGGGCCCGGGGGTGCCTGGAGGCGTACATCGGCGCGTCCGGCGTGGTCGAGCGGTACCGGGCGGTCGAACCGCACGTGCCCGCCGAGCAGGAGGCGGCGTTGGCCGCGCTGGTCGCCGACGGGTCGGGGGCCGCGCGGGACGTGCTCACCGAGGCCGCCCGCTACACGGGCCTGGGCATCGCGAACCTGATCAACCTGTTCAACCCGTCGCGCGTCATCGTCGGTGGCTGGGCCGGGCTGCTGCTGGGCGCTCGCATCCTGGACGACGTCCGCGCCGAGGCCGCCCGCCACGCGCTGCACCGGCCGTTCGAGCAGGCGTCGATCGCCCTGTGCGAACTGGGTCCGGAGTCGGTGGCCCTCGGCGCGGCGACGCTGCCGGTGGCCGAGTTCCTCGCCGCGGGCGGGGTGCGCCGCCAGGCGCCCAGCCGCGCGGGGTGATCCCACCGCCGCCGGCTCGCGGCCGACCACCGCGCCCGCGCTGCCGTCCGACCGGCTCGAACAGCGGCCGGACGGCAGCGGCGAGCGGGACTCCGGCTCCCGCACTTCCGACCCGCACTTCCGACTCCGCACTTCCGGACCCCGCCCGATCGGGTCACGGGTCGACGCGGTCGAGCGCGGCACCGTCCCAGGTCGTCTGGATGCACGCGACACCGCGACCGTTGCGCGGGCGCAACACGTCGTAGATGTGCATGCGCGGAATCCTGTCCGACACACCCCAACCACTCGGCCAGGTGATCACCCAGTCCATGTCGAGGTCCACCAGCAGGCCGAGCATGCGCGCGATCGTCGGGTCGTCCAGCCGCTCGAACGCCTCGTCCAGCAGCACCAGCCGCAGCGGCGAGAAGTCGCCGCTCACCGCGTCGTAGAACGAGGCCGCCGCCGCGAACAGCGTGACGTACGAGATCAGGCGCGTCTCACCCGACGACAGCTGGCGCAACCGGCGCTCGCGCGGCCCGCCGTCCGGCCCGGTGTCGGCGACCGTCACGGTGAACTGGTGCCACGTCCGGTAGTCCAGCGCCCTGGCCAGCACCTCCGCGTAACTGCCGCTCCGGGTGTCCCGCTCCTGCTCGATCCGCTCGGTGAACACCTTCCGCAACGTCGTGTCCTGCTCCGCGTCGCGCTCCGCGTAGGGCAGGCGGACCAGGGCCAGGGCGGCGCGGGTCTCGTCGTCCAGCGCGGCCGAGTACTTCCACGTCAGCTTGACGTGCACGCCCTGGCTGGACCTGGCCCGGGCGAGGACCTCGTTCATCCTCCTGCACAGGTCCTCGGCCACCGCGACCTGGCCGCGCAGCCACTCGGCGAGGTCGCGGATCAGGTAGTCGGCGAAGATCCGCTGGTACTGGTCGTCCAGGAAACCCCGCTGCTCGGCCAACCTCGCCGTCACCCGGCGCGCGGCGGTGGCGACCGGCCGGGCGCCCTCCTCGCCGGTGACCATGACCGTCAGCAGCCCCGCGTGCTGGTCGGCGGCGATGTCGTGGCTGCCCGCCAGCGAGGTCTGCAACGCCTGGAGCTTGGCGATCACGGTCGACTCGCTCGCGCCGCGCCGGTCGCCGGTGGCCAGCGCGGCGCGCACGGAGGTCACGTCCACGGGCTCGTCCGCGGACACGTCCGGCAACGCGGCCACCAGCACACCCGGCGCCCGCACGGCCGCCCGGAAGTGCTCGGCGGCGCGGGTCGAGGACTCGCGCGCCCCACCGAGCTGCTCGGTCGCCGTGTCGAGCTGGGCCGACAGCTTCGCGGCCTGCTCGCGGGCGGCGGTCACGTCCTCGCGCACGCGCTTGATCTCGACGCGCATCTCCCGCCGCGAACGCTCCACAGTGGACAGCTGATCCGCGACCTCGCGGGCCTCGCCGCCGATGGCGTCGGTCAGCTCGGCCAGCGCCGTGGCCTGGGTCGCGTAGTCCCGGCACCGAGTCTCGGCCTCGGCCTCGGCGGCCACGCGGTCCTCCACCGCCGCGTGGTACCGGTGCCCCGCGTCGGTCAGGTCCGCCACCGTGCCCCGGCACTGGCGCCCCAGCACGTCCCCCAACCGGTCCGCGGTGCGCTGCGCCTCGGCGGCCGCGGCGCGTGCTTCGCGGAGCCCCTCGGTCGTCGCGGGCAGCCCGGCGTCACCGGCCTGCCGGACCAGGGCGGCGCGCGCAGCCTCGCTGCGGGCCTCGGCCTCCGCCAGCTCGGCCCGCAACTGCTCCGCGCGTCGGGCGGCGCGGTCGGCGGACTCCTGGGCGCCCTGGAGGCGGCCGTGCCGGGTGACCAGGTCGCGGTCGGCGGGGAAGCGCTCCAGGTGGGCCTCCCACTGCTCGACCAGGCGGCGCGCGGCGACCAGGTCCGACTCGGCCGTGCCCAGGTCGGCGCGCAGGATCGCGAGCTCGTCCTCCAGCTCGGCGATCCGGCGTTGCCGCGCGGCTTCGCGGGCGCCCGCGCCGATGAACTCGGCCGCGTCCTTGTGCCACGTCCCGGTCAGCACGCCCGCCTGCCACCGGCCGGTGGGGGTGACCGCGAACGTGCCCTGGCCCAGGGAGACCGAGGCGAGCAGGTCCGCCACGGTCCGGGCCGGCACCGGCGAGTCCGGCTCGACTGCCGGCACCAGCACCGACGCCAACGACGGGGCCGGTGCCGGCTCGCTCGCTACCGCGTACACGTCGTGGGCCGGGGCTGGGGTCGATGCCGGGGGGCTGTTGGCCGGGAGGTGTGGGTCGGCCGGGGTGCTGTCGGTCGGTGGGTGGGGGTCGGCCGGGGTGCGGGGGTCGGCTGGGGTCCGGGTAGCGGCTGGGCTGGTGGTGGCTGGGCTGGCTGTGGCTGTGGCTGCGACCGTGGTGGCCGTGGCGTTGGTGGTCGGGTGGGGTTGGGTCGGGTGGGGTGTGGTGGTGGGTTCCGGGGTGGTTTCGGCGTCCGATTCTCTCAACCGATGATCGGTGACGGTGTTTCCGTACATTTCCGGGCCATCTTCACCCCAAGGTGTGACCCAGGCGTCGAGGAGGCCCGAGGCTTCCAGGGCCGCTTCGAGGCCGGCTCGCTCCTCGTCCGGCACCGACGGGTGGAAGTCAACCAGGCGGTAGAACGGCGCGCCCGTCGAAACCTCCCGGTCGGGTGACACGAACCTGGACCGCTCGGGCACGCGGGACGTGCCGGAGCGCAGGGCCGCCAGTTCGGCGTCCCGACCGTTGATCACCTCGGCCAGTTCCGACCTGCGCCGCGCGTCGGTGTGGGCGCGGTCCCTCGCGGTCGACACCAGGGGGCCCACCCAGTCGCGCGCGGCACCGGTGAGGGCTCGGGCCGCGGCCGGGTCCACCGACCGCGGGAAGGGCAGGGGGTCGGGGGGTCGCGTGTCCGCGAGCGGGCCGGAGGTGCGCCACGCGTCCACCTCCGCCAGCCACGCCTGGGCGACCTCCGCCAGTTCGCGCGCCTCCTCGTCGCGCAGGAGCGCGGCCTCGGTCGCCGACCGCCGGGCGTCGCGTTCGGTCTGGTGCAGCGCGTCCAGCCGGCGCCGGGCCTCGTCCAGGGCCGCCGCCTCCTCGGCCAGGGCCAGCGCCAGGGCCCGGCGCTGCCTGGCCGCCGAGGCGATCTCCGCCGTGCCCGCCGCGGCGGGGCCCAGGGGCAGGTCCGCCACGGCGGGGGGCACGCGGCGTTCGATGGGCAGCGGCTCGGCCTCGGGGTCGGGCTTCGCGCGCACGGACTCCGTGCGGGTCTCCGCCTCGACGACGCCGAGGCGCGGCACCTCGGGCGGCGACAGGGGCAGACCGGCCGTGCGCAGGTGGTGGCGCAGCGGCTCGACCAGCTCCTCCGCCGTTCCCAGGTCCTCGGCCAGGCGCCGCCGGAGGCGCAGCACGCCGTCGACCGCGCCGTCCTCCTGGGACCGCTGCCTGCCCGCCACCTCCAGCGCCGCGACCGCCGACGACCGCTTCTCCGCCACCAGCTTCTCGCGCGTCCGCAGGTCCTGGAGGTCGCGGAAGGCGGGCAGCTCCTTCAGCGCGCCGATGGTCTCCTCGGCCTGCTGCTCCGCCACCTCCAGCGAGGTCAGCGAGTGCTCGGCCGCCGCCCGCCCGGCCAGGGCGCCCGCCAGCGACGCGGACAGCCGGGCCGATCCGCGTTCCAGCCTGCGGACGTCCTCCTCGGCCGCGCCGAGCTTGTCCGAGGCCGCCCGCAGGCCCCCGAACGCGTAGTCCGAGTAGGTCTTGAGGAACGTGCCGAGCGCGGCGTCCGCGGTGGACAACCGGGTGATGTTCTCCCGGATCGACTCCAGGTCGTCGAACGACGTGGCCAGCTGCTCGACCACGGCCTGGTCCAGCGGCGGCAGGGCGTCGGACAGGATCTGCTCCAGCTGCCCCTCCAGCACCTTCAGCCCGACGTCGGGGTTGCGGAGGGTGCGCTGGAGGTGCAGCAGGTCGCCGTAGCGGGCGGCGGGGACGCCGTAGACCCGCTCGGCGACCTTCGCGCGGAACGCGGCCTCCTCCAGCACGCAGTCCGCGCCGATCAGCTCGCGCAGCCGCGCCGGGGCCAGCGGGGTGCGGTCGGCGGTCAGGGAGAGGTCGTGGCCGACGCGGGCCGGGGTGATGAACCGCCACGAGTCGGTGATGGCCTGCGACGTCTTGGACGCCTTCACGCCGAGACCGCAGGTCAGGTACTCGCCGGGGTCGCGGGTCAGCTCGACCCACGCGTACCCGACGCGGTTGGGCCCGCCGTCGTAGTCGTCGAGCATCAGCCGCCGCAGCGACACCGTGTCGAAGCCCTTGGAGCCGACCTGCCGCAGGTCGCCGTCCAGGCACAGCGGCAGCAGCAGCTCCAGGGTGCGCGACTTGCCGGAGCCGTTGGTGCCCTGGAAGATCGCGCGCCCGCCGGAGAAGTCGAACACCTGCTCGGTGTACTGCCAGATGTTGACGATGCCGCCCCTGTGCAGCCGCCACCTGTTCACGCGATCTCCTCGTCGAACAGCGACCAGCCCGGCTCCGCCGGTGCGGTCGCCGGTTGTTCCGCTTCGCGTTCCGGGGCGCCGTCGGGCACGGGGACCCAGCGGTGCGCGACCGGGTTGAGCCGCCACCCGTCCCCGGTCGGGACCGCCAGGCCGGTGCGCCGCAGCAGCTCCAGCACCTCGTCGACCAGCCGGTCGAGGTCGTCGGTGAACTGCCGGGACCAGGCCGTCGGGTGGTCCTCGACCAGCCGCGCGCACAGCGCCCGCAGGTCGGCCGCCGCCACCGGGTGCCGCCCGTCCGCGCCCGGTGGGGCCTCCAGCAGCTCGGGCAGCGCCAGCAGGGCGATCCGCGCGACCGTGGAGGCGCCCGGGAAGTGCAGGTCGGTCAGGTAGTCCTCGGGGTCGGCGGCCAGCACGCCCTCCGCGCGGCGCTCGGTGCGCAGCCCGAAGCACGTCTCCAGCAGCGCGGACTCCTTGCGCTGGTGGCGGCGCAGCCAGTCGGCCTGCTCGGGCGGCAGGTCGGCGTAGAGCACGACCGGGTTCTCCACGAGCCTGCGCCGCACCGCGTGCTCGACGCCGCGCGGGCCGGGCCGGGCGGCCAGCTCGACCAGCCGTTCGGGGGACGTGGCCTCGGCGACCGGGCCGGTGAGCAGCTGCCCGAGCAGGTCGGTGTCGACGGTGATCAGCGCCTCGGTCTGGACGTCGACCGTGCCCTCGGTCTCGTGCAGCACGCCCAGCGACACCAGGTGCCGCAGCGCGGAGGTCAGCGCCCGCCGGTCGGCCACGTCGTCGACGACCGCGATCCCGGCCTCGGCGGCGGCCGCGCGGATGTCGGCGACCAGCCGCGACAGCAGCGCCTGCCGGCCGATGCCGGTGAGCACCGCCAGGGTGAGCGCCAGGTAGGCGTAGCCGCGCGGGGACATGCCGGGCACGCCGCGCGAGTCGTCGTCCACCGGGCCCGACTTGTGGAGCCGGGCGAAGCGCCGCTCCACCACCAGCCGGTAGCCCAGCAGGCGCGCGAACAGGTTCTGCAACGTGACGCGGTGGCGGTGGACCAGCACGACCAGCTCGCCGTCCGGCCCGTCGGCGCGCAGCAGCGGCCGCCGCAGCAGGGTGCGGGCGCAGCGCACGACGTCGGCCGCGTCGATCTCGGAGAGGCCGTCGAACATCAGTCGAGCACCAGCGCGGAGTCGTGCAGGGTGAGGGTGCCCGCGGCGGACCTGATCCGGGTGACCCGCCCGGCGGCGGGGGAGACGGTGACGCGCAGCCCGCGCACGGGGTCGGTGGCCGAGCCGGGGTCGTCGGCGGTGTCGCGCTGCGCCATGGCCAGTGTGAGCAGCTCGCACAGCACGCCGAGCGCCTCGCCGGACAGCGTCGTCGTGGCCAGCGCGGGCGCCGCCCCGGCCAGCTCGGCCACGGACGCGGCCCGCCGCTCGTCGGCCTCGCGCGCCTCGGCCAGCAGCGACTGCTCGGTCATCGGGTCGTCCAGGATGCGCGACGCGCGGCCGCGGCTGGCCCGGTCCGCGCGGCTGCGCACGCTCACCGGCACGTCCACCACCGGCCCGTCGCGCCACGGCGTGCGCTCGTCGTCGCGGTCGTGCTCCGGCTCGGGGGACACGTGCCGGGCCGAGTGCAGGCCGAACGCCGCCGCGTACAGCCGGTGCCCCCTGGACGCGTCGCCCCGGTCGAACCACCCGGCCAGCCTGAGCAGCTCGGCGCGCCTGCCGGGCAGCAGCCCGCCGCCCGAGGTGGCCCGCTTGACGCTGGCCAGCAGCGACCCGATGGCCCGCGCGGTGGCCTCGCGCAGCGCCGTCACCTGGCTGGGCCGCCCCGGGCGGTCCACGAACCAGTCGGTCAGCTCCTGCCAGTCCTCGGCCGACCGGCCGCGCGCCCGCTCGACCCGGTCGCCCAGGTCGGCGCGGCCGAGCAGGCCCAGCAGCCCGTCGCGGGAGGTGTTGAGCCGGGCCAGTCCGGCGGCGACGGCGGGGGTGTGGCGCAGCACGTCCTCCACGACCGCCTGGATGTACTCGACGAGCAGGTTGCGGAACCCGGAGATCTCCTCCGGCGCCAGGTGGTGGCGGGTCACGACCTGCCCGAGGTAGGCGTAGAAGTCGCGCACGGTGGCGGCGAGCTCGGCGTGCTGGAGGAACAGCGTGGTCACCTGCTCGGCCAGCTCCTCCCGGGGCCGCCGGGACTCGCCGGCCAGCGCCTCGGCCAGGGTCCGCCCGAGCCGGCCGAGGCCGCGCTCCACGGCGGGCAGCAGTTCCCGCGACACCTCGCGCGCCCCCTCGGGCACGCGCAGCAATTCGTCCACGTCGCGCTGCACCCGCACGGCGAGCTTGCCGACCTGGTAGCGCACGCTGCCGTGCCGGAACTCGGCGATGCTGGAGGCCACCACCTCGCGCCGGCCCTGCACCAGGTTGCCCCACTCGACCAGCTGCCTGAGCCGCTTGATGACGTTCTCGATCTGCGACTCGCCGGGCTCGACCCGGCCCTCGCGCTCGGCGCCGGCCAGCGCCCCCGCGACCTCGCCCGCGGACAGGTCGGCCAGCAGCGTGGAGGTGAACAGCCGCATGATCGCCAGGTACGTGCGCTGGTGGTCGCGCGCGTCCAGGTACGCGTAGAGCTTCAGGCGGGCTGGTTCCACGCCTGCCCACCCTAGTGCCGGGCGCCGACGGCTCCGGGGCTACCGTGCCCCTGTGAGTCTGGGGCGGGCTGTGGGGCTGGTGCTGGGGGTGGCCGCGGACGCGGTGCTCGGCGATCCGCGGAGGTACCACCCGGTGGCGGGGTTCGGGCGGGCGGCGTCGGCGCTGGAGCGCGGGCTGTACCGCGACCACCGGGCGGCCGGGGTCGCGCACGTGGCCGTGCTGGTCGGCGGCGCCGTCGTGGCGGGCGTCGCGGTCGAGCGGCTGGCCGGGCGCGATCAGGTGGTGCGGGCGCTGACCACGGCGGCCGCCACGTGGGTGGTGCTCGGCGGGGCGTCGCTGGCCGACGAGGGCACCGCGATGGGCCGCGAGCTCGACGCCGGCGACCTGGCGGCGGCCCGCGACCGGCTGCCCGGCCTGTGCGGGCGCGATCCCTCAAGGCTGGACACCATGGGCCTGGCCAAGGCCACCGTGGAGTCCGTGGCGGAGAACACCTCCGACGCCGTGGTCGCGCCGCTGTTCTGGGGCGCGGTCGCGGGCGTGCCCGGCCTGCTGGGCTACCGGGCGGTGAACACCCTCGACGCGATGATCGGCCACCGCAACCCCCGCTACCTGCGGTTCGGCTGGGCCGCGGCGCGCCTGGACGACGTGGCGAACCTGCTGCCGTCGCGGCTGGCGGCGCTGCTCACCGCGGTGGGCGCGCCGGTCGTCGGCGGGTCGGCGGGCGAGGCGTGGCGGACGTGGCGGCGGGACGCGGCGGCGCACCCGAGCCCGAACGCCGGCCAGGTGGAGGCGGCGTTCGCGGGCGCGCTGGAGATCCGGCTGGGCGGGCGCACGGTGTACGCGCACGGCGCGGAGGACCGGCCGGTGCTCGGGCACGGCCGCAACCCCGACGCGGGCCACGTGACGCGGGCGGTGGAGCTGTCGCGGGTGGTCGGCGCGGCGGCGGCGGCCGTGACCGCGCTCATCGCGCTGGTGCGGCCTCGTCTGCCGCGGCCTCGTCCTCGGCGAGCATCTCGGCGACGGACTTCCGCCTGAGGCGCGGCCCCTCGTGCAGCGCCCCGCCGGGGCGCACCTCGCGGACGGTGAAGTACAGCCAGCCGGCCAGGGCCATCGCGCCGAACGCGATCCACTGGAGCGCGTAGGAGAAGTACGGGCCGGCGTCGAGCTTCGGCAGCGGCAGCGCGCCCTCGACGCCCGGCTGGTCCTCGGTGAGCTGGAAGTAGCCCGGCCGGATGTCCAGGCCGGCCGCCCGGCCCACCACGGCCGGGTTGATCGCGTACACCTGCCGGTGGCCGTCCTCGGCGAACGCGTCCCGGTCGTCCGACTCGCCCGCGCGGGTCCACGCGACCAGCGTCACGGTCCCGGTGGGCAGGGGCTTGAGCGCCGGCACCCGGATGCCGTTGACCGGCCGCACGTAACCGCGGTCGACCAGCACGACCCGGCCGCCCGCCAGTTCGAACGGGGTCAGCACCTCGAACGCGGCCTCGCCCTGCACGGTTCGCAGCCGCGCCACCGCCTGCCCCTCGGGCAGGTAGCGGCCGGTGAGCGAGACCCGGCGCCACTCGAAGTCGGTGTTGGGGCGGTCCAGCAGCCCCTCGACCGGCACCGGGTCGGTGCGCACGGCCGTGGTGACGGCGCTGTTCTGCGCGTCCCGTTCGGCGTCCCGGTCGAACTGCCAGGGCGCGAGCAGCGCGAAGCACGCGCCCGCGAACACCCAGACCGTCAACGTCAGCGCGAGCCAGCCAGGACGCAACAGGAACCTCAACCGCACGCCACCACGGTAAGCCCTAGGCCGATGTGACCTGGATCCGGTCGAACCGGGCGGTGAAACCGCCTCCCGTCGGAGCCGCCGCCATCACCCCGACCAGGGCGGGCACGTCGGGCGGGAAGTAGGCCAGGCGCAGCAGCGTGACCGGCTCGTCGTCGCCCAGGCCGTAGCGGATGGTCACCGCGTCGCCCTCCCGGACCGCGGAGATCGTCATCCGGTCGGCGCGGGCCACGCCCACCACCGACCAGTCGGAGAAGTCCCTGGTCACCACGGTGCTGATCTGGAACTCGCCGTCCACGAGCTCGGCGCCCGCCTTGATCCAGTTGCGCTCGTCCAGGCGCAGCGCGATGCCCGCCTGGTCGTACTGGGCGGCGTAGTCGGCGGTGAAGGAGGCGGTGAAGGTGGCGTCGCCGATCACCGGGACGCCCAGCAGGTGCCCGGAGTCGCGGTCGTACCCGTAGTGGGTGGTGCGCCAGAAGTCGGTGTCCGGGTCGGCGGTGACGGTCAGGCCGGCCTCCGCGGACCAGGAGCGGGGCTCGTTGATCCAGCGCCAGTCCTCGTGGCCGAACAGTCGCATCCCCATCGGACCATCATGTCAGCGCGCGGGCCGCTGCCAACGCCTGTTGGGCGTAACCCCGGCCGCCTCCACCATCTCGACCACGCGGCCGAACCCGGCCTCGTCGCCGTAGTACGGGTCCGGGACGTCCACCCCGGGTGCTCCCCGAATATGATCGCGGCCACGGGGGAACGGCAGATGTTGCCGGTGCGGATGAAGGGTCACGTGCGGGCCCGCGGCAGCGGAGCCTGCCGGGTCGCGCGCTCCGGGTGGGGTCGGCGGACGTCACGGGCGCGCACGCGGGACCCTTCGGACCGACCGGTTCGCGCGGGGGGATTGTTCGATGTCCGGGGTCGTGGTCTTCGTCGTGCTGCTCGCGGTCGGGGTGGTCGCCGGGGCGGCCGTCGCGGTGACCCTGTGGCGCCGGTCGTGGCCGGAGACGCCCGCGTTCGCGCGGCCCCGGCCGGTGGCCTCGCCCGGCGGGCTGGCCCCCGACCCGAACGCCGGATTCTTCACCGATCGTGGTTTCTTGTTCCGGAAAAGACTTTTCTTCGTCGGCACCGGGTGCCCGCCGCAGCTGGTGACCGACTTTTCGTCACTGGACGTGTCGCAGCGGGAACAGCCCGTGCGCATTGCCCGGCACGGCATTCGGTCGTGGTGGTGGTTCGAGGGGGAGTTCTACCGCGAGGCGGCGGGTCTCCAGGTCGACGACGTGCGGACGGGGGTGCGGGAGCGGCGGCGGAGGCAGCGCGCCAGGCAGGACCGGGCCCGGTTCCTGTCTGCCGCGGAGGAAAGCCTGCGAAAGCGCGAGAACGGGTAACGTACGGGCGTTCAATTCCGACGACAATGCATATGGAATGTCGGGGAAGGAACGCGCATGTCCCATACCTGTGTCGTCCGCCACGTTCGTACGTCCAATGTGGGGAAGCCCGTCCGCGCGGGTTCACCCGGTCGGCCGCGGAAGGCCGGGGACCGGTGAACGAGCCGTCGCTGTGCCGGTTGGCCGTGTGCGAGGTGCCCTCGTTCGCGCACCTGGTGCTGAGCGCGGCCGTGGTGCTGTTCGCCGTGTTCGCCTCGCTGGTCTCCGCGGTCGGCTGACCGGGTTCCCCCGACCGGTCTCCCCCTACCTGCCCTCGCCGGTCCCGGCCGACGCCCTCGGCGTGCCGCGCGAGCTCCCGGGCGCCCACCTCGACCGGGCGGCCTCGCAGATCGCCTAGACTCCCGGCGATGACCAGCCAGGACCCCGGTCGGGCGCTGCTGCGCCACCACGGGGACGTCGACGCCGCGCCCGGACTCGCGGACTTCGCGGTGAACGTGCGGGCGCCCGCGCCGCCGCGCTGGCTGCGCGACCGGCTGGTCACGGCCCTGGACACCCTCGGCTCCTACCCGTCCGCCGCCGCCGACCTGCGGGCCCGCGAGGCCGTCGCGGCCCGGCACGGCCGGTCGCCGGACGAGGTGCTGGTGCTCAACGGGGCCTCCGAGGGCTTCGCCCTGCTGCCGGACCTGCGCCCGCGCCTGGCCGCGGTGGTGCACCCGTCGTTCACCGAGCCCGAGGTGGCGCTGGGCGACGCGGGCGTGCCCGTGGCGCGGGTGGCGCTGCGGCCCGGGGACGGCTACCGGCTGCGGCCCGAGCTGGTCCCCGACGAGGCCGACCTGGTGGTGCTGGGCAACCCGACCAACCCGACCTCCGTGCTGCACCCGGCCGAGGTGGTCGCGGCGCTGGCCCGGCCGGGCCGGGTGCTGGTGGTGGACGAGGCGTTCGCCGACGCGATCCCCGGCGAACCCGCCTCGCTGGCCGGCCGCGGCGACCTGGACGGGCTGCTGGTGCTGCGCAGCCTCACCAAGACGTGGGGCCTGGCCGGGCTGCGCGCGGGCTACTTCCTGGGCGCGCCGGAGCTGCTGGCCCGGCTGTCGTCGACCCGGCCGCGGTGGCCGGTGGGCAGCCTGGTGCTGGAGGCGGTGACCGCGTGCTGCGCGCCGGAGGCCGTGGCCGAGGCCGACGAGCTGGCGTGGGAGGCGCGCGAGCACACGTCGCTGGCCGTGGCGCGGCTGGGCGACCTGGTGGTCGTGCCGCCGGCCGCGCCGTTCGTGCTGCTGCGCGTGCCCGACGGGCCGCGGGTGCGGCAAGCGTTGCGGGACAAGGGGGTGGCGGTGCGGCGCGGTGACACCTTCCCCGGCCTGACCCCCGACCACATCCGGGTCGCGGTGCGCGCGCCCGAGCAGTTCGCGGTGCTGGTGGACGCGCTGCGCGTGGTGCTGGAGGACGCGTGACGACGCTCGGGGACGTGCTGGCCGCGCTGGAGGCGGCCTACCCGCCGGCGACCGCCGAGTCGTGGGACGCGGTCGGCCTGGTCTGCGGCGACCGCGCCGAACCGGTGACCAGGGCGCTGTTCTGCGTCGACCCCGTCGAGTCCACCGTGGACGAGGCGCTGGAGGTCGGCGCGCAGCTGCTGGTGGCCCACCACCCGCTGATGCTGCGCGGGGTCACCGGCGTGCCCGCCGACGACCCCAAGGGCGCGCTGGTGCACCGGCTGATCCGCGCGGGCGTGGCGCTCTACACCGCGCACACCAACGCCGACATCGCCGACCCGGGCGTGTCCGACGCGCTGGCCGGGGCCCTGGGCCTGCGGGTCACCGGGCCGCTGTCGCCCGCGCCCGCCCGGCAGCTCGACGTGCTCGCCACCTACGCGCCCGCGGCGCACGTCGAGCGGGTCCTGGACGCCCTGCACGCCGCCGGCGCGGGCGCCCTCGGCGACTACCGCGAGGCCGCCTGGACCGTCGAGGGCACCGGCCGGTTCCGGCCGCTGCCCGGCGCGCGCCCCGCCGACGGCGAGGTCGGCGAGCTGCGGCGGCTGCCGGAGACGCGCGTCGAGGTGGTGCTGGAGCGCCGCCGCCGCGCCGAGGTCGTGCGCGCGCTGCGCGCCGCCCACCCGTACGAGGAGGTCGCGTTCAACCTCAACGAGATCGCGGAGCTGCCGTCGGGCGCCGGCATCGGCCGCGTGGGCGAACTGGACGCCGCCGAACCGCTGCGGGTGTTCGCCCGACGCGTCGCCGACGCCCTGCCCGCCACCGCGTGGGGCGTGCGCGCCGCGGGCGACCCGGACCGGCCGGTGCGGCGGGTCGCGGTGTGCGGCGGCGCGGGCGACGGCTACCTGTCCGCCGCGGCGCGGGCGGGCGTGGACGCCTACGTGACCGCGGACCTGCGCCACCACCCGGCGGGCGAGCACCTGGCCGCGGGCGGACCCGCGCTCGTCGACGTGGCGCACTGGGCCAGCGAGTGGCCGTGGTGCGCGCAGGCGGCCGGCGTCGTGCGCGCGGCCCTCGGCGGTACGGTCGAGGTCGTCGTCTCGACCCGCCGGACCGACCCGTGGACCGTCGGCGCGACGAGCCGAACAGGAGGAGCCCAGTGAAAGCCGAGCCCGCAGTGCAGCGCAGGTTGCTCGACCTCGCCGAGGTCGACGCCGAGCTGGCGCGCGTCACCCACCGCCGCCGCACGCTGCCCGAGCTGGCCGAGATCGCCGAGGCCGAGAAGGTGCTGCGGGCCAAGCAGGACGCGCTGACCACCGTCGGCACGAACCTCGGCGACCTCGACCGCGAGGTCCGGCGGCAGGAGACCGAGATCGAGCAGGTCCGGGCCCGCGAGGAACGCGACCGCGTGCTGCTCCAGGGCGGCAAGGTCGGCGCCAAGCAGCTCACCGACCTGGAGCACGAGCTGGCCACCCTCGGCCGCCGCCGCGCCGCGCTGGAGGACGACCTGCTGGAGCTGATGGAGCGCCGGGAGGCCGTCGAGGCGGACGCGCAGCACGCCCGCGTCGAGCTGGACAAGGCGCAGGAGGCGATGGCGGACGCGGCCCGGCGCCGCGACTCCGCGCTGGCCGACCTGGAGTCCACCGAGACCAAGCGCACCGCCGACCGCAGGCTGATGGTCGGCCGGTTCCCCGAGCCGCTGCTGACCCTCTACGACCGGGTCCGCGCGCACAAGGGCATCGGGGCCTCGCTGCTCCGGTCCCGCCGCTGCGGCGCGTGCCGGATCGAGCTGGACCGCAACGCGTTCGCCAAGGTCAAGGAGGCCGCGGCGGACGAGGTCGTGCAGTGCGAGGAGTGCGGCGCGATCATGGTCCGCACGGGGGAATCCGGCCTGTGACCGGAGCGGGGAAGGTCGTCGTCGAGGCCGACGGCGGATCGCGCGGCAACCCCGGACCCGCCGGCTACGGCGCCGTGGTGCTCTCCGCGGCCGGCGACGTGCTGGCCGAGCGGTCCGCCGGGCTCGGCGTGGCGACCAACAACGTCGCCGAGTACCAGGGCCTGATCGCGGGCCTGCGCGCGGCGGCCGAGGTGGGCGCCGCCGAGGTGCTCGTGCGGATGGACTCCAAGCTCGTGGTCGAGCAGATGTCCGGGCGCTGGAAGGTCAAGCACCCGGCGATGCAGCCGCTGTTCGCGCGGGCCCGCGAGCTGGCCCGGGAGTTCGAGCGGGTCGGCTACGAGTGGATTCCGCGCGAGCGCAACAAGCGCGCCGACCGGCTGGCCAACCAGGCCATGGACGACCAGGCCACGGGCGACCGGGCCACGGGCGACCGGGCCACAGACGACCGGGCCACGGGTGACCGGACCGGCGTGGCGCGGCGACCGGAGCCCGGACAGCCCGGGGAGACGGGTCCGGGGGTCGGGGCGACGGCGCAGGCGCCGCCCGCGTCGTGGACCGGCGCGGTCGGCGAACCGACCCGCCTCCACCTGCTGCGGCACGGGCAGACCGAGCTGTCGGTGGCCCGCCGCTACTCCGGGCGCGGCAACCCGCCGCTGACCGGGGTGGGGCGGGGGCAGGCCGAGGCCGCCGCCCGCAGGCTGGGCGGGCTGGCGAACGTCGCCGCGGTGGTGTCCTCGCCGCTGGCCAGGGCCCGGGAGACCGCGCGCGCCGTCGCCGAGGCCGCCGGCGCGGAGGCGACCACGCACGAGGGGCTGATCGAGACCGACTTCGGCGCGTGGGAGGGCCTGACCTTCACCGAGGCCGCCGAGCGCGACCCCGGGCTGCACCGGCGGTGGCTGTCCGACCCGGCCGTGGCCGCGCCGGGCGGGGAGAGCTTCGACGAGGTGCTGCGGCGCGTGCGGCGGGTCAAGACCGACCTCATCGCCCGCTACGGCGGCGCGGACGTCGTCGTGGTCAGCCACGTCACGCCGATCAAGCAGCTGCTGCGGACCGCGCTGGACGTCGGCCCGTCACTGCTGTTCCGGCTCCACCTGGATCTCGCGTCGCTGTCGGTGGTCGAGTTCTACCCCGACGGGCACGCCTCCGTGCGGCTGGTCAACGACACCTCCCACCTGGCCTAGCCCGCCACCCGCAGGCGCGGGCGCGCACGCCGGAACCGGGCTTCCGAGACGGCGTGCGCGAACCGCTCCACCGCGCCGCGCACGGCGTCGTCGGCTTTCGGTTCGACCACGTCGCCGGTGATGTCGCCGTCGAGGACGAATTCACCGCGCAGCACGTTGTCCGCGCCTTTCCCGGCGAGCAGCGGGTTGAGCGCGTAGTCCATCGCCACCAGGAAACCCTGGCTGCCGCCGGTCGCCAGCGGCAGCACCGCGCGACCGCGCAGCGCGCGTTTCGGCAACAGGTCCAGGAGGGCTTTCACCAGGCCGCTGTAGGCGGCCCGGTAGACCGGGCTGACCACCACGATGCCGTCGGCGCGCAACACGGCGGCGACCGCGTCCCCGATCTCCGGGTCCCGCAGGTCCTCGGTGAGCAGGGACAACGTCGGGAGCTCGCGGACGTGCACGGTGCGGACGTCGTGCTCGGACCCCCGCAGCAGCTCCTCGACGCGGGCGACGAGGATGCCGGTCCGGGACCCGGGGGAGGGGCTGCCGGAAATCACCAGGACAGAGGACATGGGCGCGAACACCTTTCGGTGCGAAAAAAGGATCGGGATACGAGGTAAAATCGTCAGCGACAACAGATCGCGGCGGCCGTGCGGCCGAAGTCGACATGTCGACGGCGGGTGAGCACCCCTATTCCCGGCATGTTTCGAGTAGAGCAGCCGTGGTCCGGTCGAACAAGGTTCGACCGCCCTGGTTCCACTGCCTGGGAGCGGGCCGACTAGGCTGGTCGGAGCGGATGAGTCGGCGGGGCGGCCGCGTCGGCGGGGTTTCCCGCCGCCGAGGAAAGTCCGGACTCCACAGGGCAGGGTGGTTGTCAACGGCAACCAGGGGCGACCCTCGGGACAGTGCCACAGAGAACAGACCGCCCCGGTGCGAGCCGGGGTAAGGGTGAAACGGTGGTGTAAGAGACCACCAGCGCCCCCGGTGACGGGGGCGGCTAGGTAAACCCCACCCGGAGCAAGGCCAAGAGGGTGCCCCCGGGCACCTGCGCAGGCGTTCGAGGACTGCCCGTCCGATGCCTGCGGGTAGGCCGCACGAGCCTGTCGGCAACGGCAGGCCGAGATGGATGGCCGCCGAACGGGAGCGCCGCGAGGCCCCCGGGAACAGAATCCGGCTTACACGCCGGCTCATCCGCCCCCACACCCGGAACCCGGCGCGGAAACCCGGCGCGCGGGGATGCGTTCGGGCGGGCGCGCTCGGGTTGGCCGTGGCCTGGCGGAACAGGGCCGGTACTTCGGTTCCCCGCACCCGCCGGAACCCTCCACAGTGGAGCACCCGACCGGGAGCACCCCGACCGCCCGAGGGCACACCGCTCCGCCTGTAGATCCTCCCTCGACCCGCCGCGTTACAGAAGTGACGCCGTTCGAGTGATCTCCGGTATCAACCCCGCCGACTCCCCCTCCTCCCGGCGAACCGCGGGCCCTGCCCCGCGGGGCAGAAGGAGGAAACGCATGTCCACCACCAGACGTCAGGGAGCAACGGTGCTCGCCCTGACCGGGCTGCTGGGCGCGGCGGCGCTCGCCGGCGCCGGCGGCGCCGGGGCGGCCCCGGCGGACGAGTTACCCGTCTACGCCGTCCGCTCCGAGGGGATCACCCAGGAGCAGGCCGCCACCCTCCAGAAGGCGTTCGGCCTCAGCGCGGTCGAGCGCACCCCGGAGGGGGTCGTCACCTTCACCGACGAGGAGCGGTACCTGCGGGTGCCCTCGATCAGCCTGGGCGCGGGCCGGCCCGACGAGAGCGGTCAGGCCACCACCCAGACCGCCTTCGACGTCGAGGCGATCCGCGCCCTCAGGACCGTCCCGCTCGACGACGCGACCAAGCGCGTCACCGAGACCCTCCGCGGGGTCGGCCTGCTGCCCGCCGAGGCGACCCCGACCGCCTCGTACTCCACCCTCGACCTCGTCGACGCCAACGGCGCCACCCTGGTCAGCGCGCCGATGGACACCACCGTCACGTTCGACTTCAAACTCGGCGGCGTGCCGCTGGAGGGGGCCGGCGCGAAGATCCGCGTCTCGCTGGACGGCACGGGCGCGGTCACCCAGCTCACCTACGCCGCCCGAGAGGTCGTCACCGCGGGCCTCAAGCCGGTGCTGCACCTGGACCTGGGCTACCAGAAGTGCGTCGAGGTGCTGGGCGGCGTGCCGCTCGGCACGGTCCAGTACGCCTACCCCGCCGAGCCGCTCGGCTCGGGTCAGACGCACCTGGAGCCCTTCTTCCGGTGCCAGGGCGTGGACCCGGGCGAGAACGCCCCGGTGTTCTTCCTGCCCGCCGTGGTCGGTTCCTCCGCGCCGAGCCCCGACCCCGCCGTGCCGCCGCGCCGGGCGACCGCCGGGTCCGCCACGTCCGCCCCGACCGGTGAGGTCGGCGCCAACTGGATCCCCCGCGTCGACGTCGGCAGCGAGGGCACCGGCTCCTGCCAGGGCCTGTACGGGGTGCCGAACAGCGTCGGCGGCTTCAACAACCGGTTCACCTCCGCCGGCGTGCCGGTGCAGTTCAGCTGGACCGGCGCCAACGCCTGGGAGCAGGACTTCAAGGACCCGGCCTTCGCCGGCGGCCAGGACCACGTCTACACCGACGACGTGGACATGACCTTCTACCACGGCAACGGCGGCCCGTTCGGCCTGTCGTTCGCCCGGTGCAGCGCGGTCAACGACACCACCCTGCGCAACACCGAGGCCCGCTGGGGCAACCGCGACTCCGAGTGGATGAGCCTCTACACCCCGAGCCTGCTCCAGCCCACGGCGAGCGGCCAGAACTGGGCGCAGCGGTGGAGCGGGGCGTTCCGCGGCCTGCACCAGATCAACAGCTTCGAGACGAGCATCGTCCAGCAGAGCGCGTTCGTGCCGCCGACCAGCACGTTCGGCGGCCGGTACGCGAACTACCTGCTGCGCTCGTCGCTGCGCCCGCTCCAGCGGCCGATGAAGGTGCGCGAGGCGTGGGCCCAGGCGTCGCGCGACACGCAGCCGTCGTGGGTGCGCTGGGCGACCATGGGGCCGATGAGCCGCAACGGCTCCGGTTACTACAGCGCCAACTTCGACGACTACTTCTGGGGCCGGGGCTCGGTCGGTTCGGACATCACCTCGCCCAACGGCTACTGGAAGATCTCCGGTTCGAGCTGACCGGCGCGCGGGGCGACCGCCGGGCGTGGACCGGCGGACCGTGACCGAGGGGGTCCCTTCCGGCTACTGGGGGTCGGAAGGGGCCCCTTCCGCGTGCGCCCCGAGGAAGTCCCGTCCGGGGGAGTACCGTCCGGCGAGTCCCGCTCGGCGAGTCCCGTCCGTTGCGCCCCTTCAGGTGCGCCGCGAGGGCCGACCCGGCTGCATCCGGATCACCGGGCGGAACGCCTCGCCGCCGTTGTAGCGCTCCTCCAGCTCGGCCACGTAGGCGGCCACCGCCGGGTTGACGATGTCGGCGAGGCTGCGCACGCCCGCCGACGCCTCGTACGCCGCCAGGTAGGTCGCCGCCGCCCGGGCCCGTTCGAGCACCTCCTGGTCGAAGTTGACCGTCCGCTGCACCCGCCGCCCCGCCGGCCGCTCCGGGCCGGTAACCTGATCAAGACCCGAGACGGCCACCGCGACCGTGATCTCGTTCACCCCGGCGGCTGGTTCGGGCGCGGCTTCCGGCGGCTGGGCCATCTCGGCCTCCTCGGCGTCGTCACTCGTGTGGGTGCGGACCGTTCGGATCGGTCACTGGGCTGAACGGTGCACACGATGTTGATAGGCGGATGGGGGGCTTGGGATCTTGCGCACTGTCCGTGATCAGGACGTTCGCAGCCGGGTGAACTGTCCCAGCAATCGGGAGAATCCGGACTCCCCGGTTCTCCACCGGCTCCCCCGGACTCATCATGTCTGTGGCTAGATTAGACGTAATCGACTGTCAGGGGAATGCTTGTTGATCTACGCACCGCTAACAGGCCGATACACCTCGTGACCAAGACGTGTTCTACTCGATAGCGCACACCCGGTCGGACACCCCTCGGTCCGCCCGGCGAAGTCCTGCGTACTCAGGAGTACTGCAATGACCGCCATGACCCTGGTAACACTCGCCCAGCAACAGCCCGGCCTGGGCACAGGCGGGGTGCGCCAGTGGATCCTCGACAACCTCCTGCCCCTGCTCCTGCTCACGGTCGCGGTCCTGCTCCTGTGGCTGGGCGGCGGCAAGGGCGACAACGCCGGGGTCATGCGCCGCCTGGGCGGCGTGATCGTCGCGCTGGCGATCGTCGGACTGGCCGTGACCACGGACGCGGGCGAGAACATCGGCTCGTGGCTCGCCGGCCTGTTCACCGGCGGGTGACCCTTGCGGGTACGCACTGACGACGAGGTCTACCGGGTCGACGCCGTCTGGTTGGGGCCGCCCAGGGCAACGTTCCCGTGGCGCGCGCGCTACGTCGCGTGGGGCGTCGGCATCGTGGTCTTCCTGCTGGTGACCGCGGTCCAGCGGCAGGTCGGCTTCGGGTTCGACTTCATCAACACCGGCTGGGGCTTCGTGATCACGGTCGCCCTGACCCGCTTCATCTGCGCGCGGATCAGCCACGAGCGCCCCCTGTCGTCGGTGCTGACGATGTGGGTGCGCGAGCTGACCTCGCCGCGCGAGACGACCTCCGGCCGGGGCGGCGCCGCCAGCGCCGCCCGGATCCGGGTGGGCTCCCGACGCCCGCGCAAGCGGGTGAAGGGGAAGGGCGCGAAACGCGCGAGCGCCCCCGCCCGATCCCAGCAGCGCACGCCAGACCGCCGTCAGAAGGAGGTGCGCGGTGTTCGGACGCCGGCGTGACCGCAACCGACGCTCCGCTGCGCACGTCGCCCAGCACGCAGCCGCCGCCCGCGACGACCGCAAGGTCTACAGCAAGCGCGGCCGCCGCCTGCCCGGCGAGCAGGCCGTGCCCAGCTACACGCCGTCGATCGCCGCCCGCAGCATCGACGGCCACCTGCTGCGCACCGGCCAGGAGGTCTACGCCTGGTACCGGCTCGCGCCGCAGCGCTGGTCGTTCCGCTCGGACTCCCAGCGGCAGGACCTGATCGCCGCGATCGCGGGCCAGTACGCCGAGCTCCAGGGCCGGTGGATGCACCTGCGCGTGACGAACCGGCCCTACCCGATCCGGATGTGGGCCGAGGCGCACGTGCACAACGCCGTGCGCCGGCTGCCCGACACCCCCGGCACGCTGAGCTTCGACGACTACATGGTCGGCGAGCAGCAGCAGCTGATGGGCCGGTCGATGGCCGAGAAGGAGGTCTACCTCGGCGTCCAGGTGCAGACCCGCAACATGATGGACCGCGCCGTCGAGCGCGCCGCCCCCGTGCTGCGCAAGGTCTTCCCGGACGCGGTGGACGCCGAGCTGGTCGCGATCGAGTCCGAGATCGACCACCTCGACCAGGTGATCGGCTCCGCGGGACTGGAGGGCCGCCCGGCCACGGCCGAGGAGATGTCCTGGCTGATGCACCGGTCGTGCTCGCTGGGCCTGCCCGCGCCGCGCAACCTGCCCGCCGTGCCCGGCGCGCCGTGGGAGCCGGAGGACCTGGCCTCGTTCACCGACGCCGCCGACTTCCACCAGGAGCCCTACGCGCCGACCGTGGTCGTGCGCGGCCGCACCGGCTCGAACGCGGGCGTCCGGCGGCACGTCGCGGTGCTCACCGTGGGCCTGATGCACGGCCTCCAGATCCCCGAGGTCGACGACCCGTGGGTGCAGCGGTCCGACCGGCTGCCCGCCTCGGTGGAGTGGTCGGCGCGCATCTACGTGCGCCGCCCGGAGGAGGTCTCCGGCGAGCTCCAGCGGCAGATGAGCAAGGTCCGCTCGCAGGTCCGCCACTACACCGACGAGCACGAGCTGGAACCGCCGCAGTCGCTGGCCCGCCAGGCGTCCCGGGTGCTGGAGATCGACGACGAGATGACGTCGGGCTTCACCGCGCTGGGCACCCGGGTGCGGTCCTGGTGGCGGCTGGCGGTGTCCGGGCCGACCGAGCGCGAGGCGCTCAAGCTGGCCCAGTCGCTGCTCGACCTCTACAAGCCGAAGGTCGCCGTCGAGCACCCCGAGGCGCAGTACGCGATCGCCCGCGAGTTCATCCCGGGCGAGCCGCTGTCGTCCTCGGCCTACCTGCGCCGCGGCTCGGTGCTGTGGGCGGCCTCGGCCGTGCCCACGGCGACCGCCGAGGTGGGCGACCGCCGGGGCATCCTGCTGGGCGAGACGGTCACCGCGACCCGCCGCCCGGTGGCGTGGGACCCGTGGATGGCGCAGGAGCTGCGCGACTCCTCGGGCCTGACCGCGATGGTCGCCGGCCTGGGCGCGGGCAAGTCGTTCCTGGGCGGCGGCATCGTCTACAAGACGCTGCGCTCCGGCGCGCACTGGACGCTGCTCGACCCGTCCGGCCCGCTGGCCGCCCTGTGCGAGCTGCCCGAGCTGCGCCCGTACGCGCGGCCGATCAACCTGCTCAACGCCCAGCCGGGCATCCTCAACCCGTACCGGGTGGTGGCCGAGCCGCAGCTGGAGCACTTCACCGACGAGGACGACCCCGAGCGGGCGTGGCGGCGCGAACGCGCGCTGGCCGCGGCCACCCGGCGCCGCCTCGTGCTCGACGTGCTCACCGGTCTGCTGCCGTTCGAGGTGGCCAGGCTGCCGCAGACCCGGATCGTGCTGCTGCGCGCGGTCCGCACGGTCGGCGGCCGGCCCGACGCCCACCCCGGCCTGGTGTTCGAGGCCCTGCGCCGCGACGCCAGCGAGCACCACGAGCACGCGGTGATCGTCGCGGACTTCCTCGACGAGATGCGGGAGCGCATGTCGCTGCTCATCCCCGAGCAGGACGCGGACCCGTACAACGAGCAGCGCGACGACCGGCTCACCGTGCTCACCATGGCCGGGCTGAACCTGCCGAAGGACGGCGTGGGCCGCGAGCACTGGACCGACGCCGAGGCGCTCGGCGTGGAGATGCTCAACCTCGCCGCGTGGCTGACCCAGCGGTCGATCTACGAGCGGCCGAAGGACCTGCGCAAGGGCGTCTGGATCGACGAGGCGTTCTTCCTGTCCGAGGTGCCCACCGGCCGGGTGCTGATGAACCGCTTCGCCCGCGACTCGCGCAAGTGGAACGTGCGCGTGCTGCTGTCGTCGCAGATCCCGGCGGACTTCCTGCGCATCCAGGGCTTCGTGGCCCTGCTCGACTCGGTGTTCGTGGGCCGGCTGGACGACGACCAGGCGCAGGCCGACGCGCTGCGGCTGCTCAAGGTGCCGGTCGGCGCGGGCTACGAGCAGGTGGTGGCCTCGCTGGGCCGCCGACCCGGCGGCGTGCGCAACAGCACCGAGCGCGACCGCGCGCCCCGGCAGTTCATCTTCGCCGACGGCGCGGGCGGCGTGGAGCGGATCCGGGCCGACTTCTCCGGGCCGCACCTGGAGCACCTGCGCAACGCGCTGGACACCACGCCGGACGCGCTGCGCGAGGGCGCCGAGCCCGCCGAGCTGGAGGCCGCGCCGCCGCAGGACCCGTTCGCCCACGAGGAGCGGTACCCCGACGACTACGACGACGAACTGGCCGCCGACCTGGAGGTCGGCCTGGTGGACGACCTGGTCGAGTCGGCGCACGGCGAGGGAGGAAACCGCCGTCCGGGTCGGGAAGGCGTGGCATGAGCACGCTGCTGCTGATCGGGCTGGTGGCGGCCGCGCTCTACGCGCGGCGGCGGTCCGCGCGCTCCGGTGAGGACACCGCGGGCCGGGCGCCCGGCCGCGCCGGCGCCGGCCGCTGGCGCGCCATGACCGTGGTGGTGGCGCTGGTCGGCCTCCAGGTCGTTCTCGGCGCCACCCCGGCCCAGGCCGCCCCGTGCGGCGAGGCGCCGAACCCCGAGCGCCCCGGTTCCGGCATGGTCGGCGCGATCGACCCGCCGATCGGCAACGGCCTGCCCGACACCCCGTACCTCACCCACGGCTACGCGGGCCTGGTCTGGCACACCTACCAGCAGAAGTGCTCGCTGCCCAACGCCACCCCGGTGCTCGACACCTGGATGGGCAACGAGCTGTTCAACGTCGGCAAGAACATCGTCGGCGCGACGAACGCCCTGCACTACACGGTCGTCGGCCAGGGCCTGCTCCAGCCGCTGGACCAGGCGGTCAAGGACGGCGTCCAGAAGGTCTACGACAACGTCTACCTGCGCTGGTTCGGCCTGGTCGCGCTGCTGCTGGCGGTGCTGATGTTCCGCCAGATCTGGCAGGGCGACCTGGCCTCGATCAGCAAGCGCGGCCTGTGGGCGCTGGCCGCGATGTGGCTGGCGACCTCGACGCTGGCGCTGCCCCAGTTCTACGACTTCCTGGACAACACCCTGGTCACCAAGACCTCGGAGATCCAGGCCGGGTTCATCGACGTGGACGACGACAAGGACACGCTGGACGTGCTGCCCTCGCGGCTGCACGACGCGGTCGTCTACCAGAGCTGGCTGCGCGGCGAGTTCGGCTCGCCCGAGGCGCCGCAGGCCGCGGAGTACGGCCCCAAGCTGCTCAACGCCCAGGCGTGGACGGTGCAGGAGCTGAGCGAGGGCAAGGACGGCGACCAGGCCGCGCTCAACGCGAAGAAGGCCGAGTTCACCTCCATCTACAACCAGCTCGGCCCCACCCAGGGCTACTTCACCGGCGACGACGGCGGCCGCACCGGCGCCGGGTTCCTGTCGCTGCTCCAGGCGGTCGCGTTCTCGCTGTTCCAGCTGTTCGCCAAGGCCGCGGTGCTGCTCGCGCAGCTGCTGCTGCGGGTGTTCACGCTGGCCGGCCCGCTCATCGGCCTGGTCGCGCTGCTGCACCACGAGCTGCTGCGCAAGGTCGCCCGCGCCGCCGCCGTCACCGTGTTCAACGTGCTGGTGCTGGCGGTCCTGGCGGGAGTGCACGCGCTGCTGCTCCAGGCGATCTTCGGCGCGACCGGGCTGTCGCTGCTCACCCGGACCCTGCTGGGCCTGATGCTGACGCTGGTCTGCTTCATGGTCGGCAAACCGCTGCGCCGCATGTGGCAGATGGTCGAGATGTCCGTGGGCACCGCGAGCAACGCCCTGCCGATGAGCGGCGGCGTGCTGTCCAGGCTGCGCAAGAAGAAGGAGGGGCCGTCCCCGCAGGACGAGTTCTGGGACACCGTGCGCGACACGGACCCGGACGGCCCCGAGGTGCCGCAGCGGGACCGGCGGCGGGTGCGGCCGGAGGCGGCCAACCCGGTCGTCGCCACCGCCCAGCGGCTCGACCGCAACGGCAACAGCGTCGGAGAGCTGGTGCCGGGCTCCGGGGGCGGCGGCGCGGTGCCGGCGCTGCCCGCGGGCTCGCGCGGCGGCCCGGCGGCGCTGCCGGTCGGCCGCTCGCGCGTGGTCGACGCGCCGCCCGTGGCGGACCGGAGCTGGGACCGGTCGGACGACGCGGTGCTGGTGCCCTCGCGGGTCTCCGGCGGTGTGTCGCGCGTCGCGGACAACCCGGTCCTGCCGACCCCGCGCCGGGCGGAGACCGAGGTCGTGGCGGGCAGGCAGGTCCACGTGATCTACCGACCGTCACGCGGGCTGGAAGTCAGGGACAGCTGATGCCGATCAGGACCAACCGCGGCCGCACCGCGGTCTACCGACGCCTGTGGGGCTGGCCGCTGCGGTCGCCCCGCCACCTGGCCATGACGATCATCGGGTTCGCCGCGGTGGTCGCCGTGGCCGGCATCGCGCTCGACAACGCGGTCGGCACCCGGCCCGGCACGGGACCCCGGTCCGCCGCCACGAGCACCACCGCCGCGTCCGGGGCGGGCAACCAGGTCGGGGTGCTGCCGCCGGCCCGGACCACGACCCCGCTGCCGACCAAGGCGCCCAGCCCCACGCCCCAGGGCACCACGGTGCCGGTCAACCCCAACGCGCAGCTCGTCGCGGACATGTGGGTCGACGCGTTCGCCTCCTTCGAACCGGGCCGCACGTCCAAGGACCAGTGGCTGGCGGGCCTCCAACCGCACACCTCCAACGAGGTGTTCCCCCAGTTGGAGTCGGTGGACCCGGTGGACGTGCCGGTGGTGATCGACCAGCCGGTCACACCGGTCAAGTCCTTCACCGATTCGGTGGAGTTCGAAGCCGCGCTGGAGGACGGCAAGCTCTACGTGGTCGTGGTGAGGCTTCCCGAGGGCTGGCGAGTGCACAAGTTCGACAAGGTGGGCTGAGGCGTGCTGAAGATCGGGATGGCGGTCGCCGCGGTGGTCGCCGTGGTCGCGGTCGTGGTGACCAACGGCGTGTCCACGGTCATCAAGGAGAACACCCCCGTCGAGGGCGACACACGGTTCCGGATGGCGAGCTGCAACGCCTCCATCGGGCCGTGGACCGGTGGCGGTGAGGAGAAGGGCCGCGGTGACGCCGACCGGCTCGCCGACGACCAGCTCACCACCGTCGCCAACATCATCTCCATCGGCCGCGAGCGGCAGCTGCCGCCGCTGGCCTGGCAGATCGCCATCCAGGCGGGCATGACCGAGTCCGGGCTGCGCAGCCTGGACTACGGCGACCGCGACTCGCTGGGCATCTTCCAGATGCGCCCGTCGATGGGCTGGGGCACGCCGCAGCAGGTGACGGACCCCCACTACGCGATCAACAAGTTCTACGACGTGCTGCTCAAGCTGCCCGACTGGGAGCAGCAGCGGCCCGGCGACTCGGCGCAGGACGTGGAGCGGTCGGCCTTCCCCGACCGCTACCACCGGTGGGAGGCCATGGCGGCGTTCCTGATCGGCCAGGAGGGCGACGTCAGCGACCCGGCCGGCTGCGGCGAGGCCGTGGGGGACTACCTGCTCGCCTCCAACGCGGCGGGCACCGCCATCGAGTTCACCCGGCAGCAGCTGGGCGAGCCGTACCTGTGGGGCGGCAACGGCCCCGACGCCTGGGACTGCTCCGGCATCCTGGTCAAGGCGTTCGCCGCGGCGGGCGTGAAGATCCCGCGCGTGGCCAACGACCAGTACGTGTCCGGCGGCGCGCACCTGCCCGTGCGCGAGGCCAAGGCCGGTGACCTGATCTTCTGGGCGACCAACCCGGCGCAGCCGGTCACCGTGCACCACGTGGCCATGTACCTGGGCGACGACGAGTACATCCACGCCCCGCAGACCGGCGACGTGGTGAAGATCAGCAAGGTCAACTGGGACTACCACGAGTTGATGCCGCTGGCCGTCCGGCCGGGCGTGTAGGGAGGCGCGACGGTGTTCAACCACGACCCCATCCAGCGGCCCGCCGGACCGCCGGCGCCGAACGCGCCCACGCGCGACTACCTCAACACCCGCCCGCCCGGCACCGACGCGCAGTACGCGGTGCTGCCCCGGTCGCTGGTGGAGGCGATGCCGCTGCCGTGGCAGCAGCAGATGGCGCACCTGCTGGCCGACTTCCACCGCTCCTACGCCCACCTGACCTGGCCGGTGTACCGGGTGGTGCCGTCCCGGCGGGAGCGACTGGTCGACCTGGACGAGGAGCAGCTGGCCGAGGTCGGCGTGCTGGTCGAGATCGACTCGGACGGCGAGCTGGTCTACCGCGACCGCAGCGGCCAGAAGATCCCGGACCCGGAGCACCGGACGGCGCTGGTGTCGGTGCTCGACCCGATCCCGGGCGAGCACGCCAACGCCAACCAGAACACGCCGCCGCGCGGGTTCGCGCAGCCGCCGGGGGTGTCCCAGGGAGGGGTGTCCCAGGCGGGGTTGTCGCAGGCAGGGGTGCCGCAGTCCGGGGCGCCGCAGCCGGGGATGTCCCAGCCGGGGGTGCCGCAGCCGACCTACCCGCAGTCGGGCCCGCTGCCCGTGCAGGCGCCGCCGCCCCCGCACTGGCGGTCATGACGCGCTCCCGCCCGGGTGTGCCGGATCGCGCATGGATCCTGGACACGGGTGGAAGCCTGGTGCCATGGCTGCTGATCCGAACGCGTGGTACTACTGCCTGACCCACCGCACCGTCGAGCGCGGCGCGGGCTGCCGCGGCGCGGACCGCATGGGCCCCTACCCGGACGAGGCGACCGCGCAGCGGGCGCTGGACCTGGCGCGGCAGCGCACCGAGTCGGAGGACCAGGCCGACCGCGAGTGGGGCAAGAGCTGAGGGCCGACCCGCGCGCCGGGGCCGGGAACGCCGGCCCCGGGCGCGCCCGCCGGTCTAGGGTGCACCCATGGTGGTGATCCGCACCGACCGCGCCGAGACGGACCCCGGCCTGGACTTCGGGGGCGTCCGGACCGAGTTCGGCCTGCCCGACGGGTTCTCCCCCGCCGCCCTGGGCGAGGCGCAGCGGGCCGTGACCGGGGACGTCGACCACGCCGACCGCGAGGACGCCACGGCGCTGCCGCTGGTGACCATCGACCCGCCCGGCTCGAAGGACCTGGACCAGGCGCTGCTGCTGGAGCGGGTCGGCGACGGCTTCCGGGTGCACTACGCCATCGCCGACCTGGGCGCGTTCGTGGAGCCCGACGGCGCGCTGGACGCCGAGGTGCGCCGGCGCGGCCAGACGCTGTACCTGCCGGACGGCAACGTGCCGCTGCACCCGCCCGTGCTGTCCGAGGGCGCGGCGAGCCTGCTGCCGGGCCAGGTGCGGCCCGCGGTGCTGTGGACGTTCGAGTGCGGTCCCGACGGCGAGCCGCGCGAGGTCCGCGTGCGGCGGGCCGTGGTGCGGTCGACCGCGCAGTTCGACTACGCGGGCGTGCAGGCGTCGTTCGACGCGGGCGAGCCGCACCCGTCGATCGAGGCGCTGCCCGACTTCGGCCGGCTGCGCCGGGCCCGCGCGGCCGACCGCGGCGCGGTGGAGCTCCAGCTGCCGGAGCAGGAGGTCGTGGCCACCGGCGACGGCGACTGGGCGCTGGTGATCCGGCCGCGCGCCGACGTCGAGACCTGGAACGCGGAGGTCTCGCTGCTCACCGGCATGGCGGCGGCGAGGATCATGCTGGACGCGCGGGTCGGCGTGCTGCGCACGCTGCCCGACGCCGACGACGGCGCGGTGGAGGCGCTGCGGCGCTCCGCGCAGGCGCTGGGCGTGCCGTGGCCCGACGGCGCGACGCCCGCGGAGCTGCTGGCGGGCCTGGACCCGGCGCGGCCGGAGGCGCTGGCGCTGTTCGTGGACGCGACCCGGCTGCTGCGCGGCGCCGGGTACACGGCGTTCGACGGCGAGGCGCCGGAGGTCTTCACGCACGCGGGCCTGGGCGCGCCGTACGCGCACGTCACCGCGCCGCTGCGGCGGCTGGTGGACCGGTTCGCCACCGAGGTGTGCCTGGCGGTCACCGCGGGCGAGCCCGTGCCGGGGTGGCTGCGACGGGCGCTGCCGCGGCTGCCGGGGCTGATGGGCGGCTCGGACGCGCTGGCGGGCAAGGTCGACCGGGCGATCCTGGACCAGGTCGAGGCGTGGGTGCTGGCCGACCGGGTGGGCCACGAGTTCGACGCGGTCGTGCTGCGCGCCGACGGCAACGCGGCGGACGTGTTCGTCGCGCAGCCGCCGGTGATGGGCCGCTGCACCGGACCGGACCTGCCGGAGGGCGAGTGGATCCGGGTGCGGCTCGCGGAGGCGGACCCCGATCGCCGGAAGGTCGTCTTCGAACGCGTGTGATGTGATGGCCCGGTGACTGGTATTCGTGAGCTCACCGTCGGGGTCCTGGGTGGTACGGGCGCGCAGGGCCGGGGCCTCGCGCTGCGGTGGGCGAAGGCGGGCCTGGAGGTCGTCATCGGGTCGCGCGGGGCCGAGCGCGCCGAGGCCGCGGCCGAGGAGGTGCGGGCGGCGACCGGGGGGCGCGTCAGCGGCGCGGACAACGAGGGCTGCGCGGCGCGGGCCGACCTGGTGCTGGTCGCGGTGCCGTGGGACGGGCACGCCGACCTGCTGGCGTCGCTGCGCTCCGCGCTGGAGGGCAAGGTCGTGGTCGACTGCGTGAACCCGCTGGGCTTCGACAAGCAGGGCCCCTACGCGCTGCCGGTGCCCGAGGGCAGCGCCGCGCAGCAGGCCGCCGCGCTGCTGCCGGGGTCGCGGGTGACCGCGGCGTTCCACCACGTCTCGGCGGTGACCCTGGCGGACCTGTCGGTCGAGTCGGTCGAGGAGGACGTGCTGGTGCTCGGCGACGACCGCGAGGCCACCGACCTGGTGCGGGAGCTGGCCGACACCGTGCCGGGCTTCCGCGGCGTCTACGGCGGGCGGCTGCGCAACGCCCACCAGGTGGAGGCGTTCACCGCGAACCTGATCGCGGTCAACCGCCGCTACAAGACCCACGCCGGCCTGCGGATCACCGGAGTCTGAGGTGCTGCCCGTCGACGACCTGGGCGAACCGGTCCCGCTGCCCGCCCCGCCCCGGCGGGTGGTGAGCCTGGTGCCGTCGCTCACCGAGGCCGTGCTCACCGACGTCCTGGACCCGGCGGCGCTGGTCGGCGCCACCGACTACTGCACGCACCCGCCGGACCTGGACGTGACCCGGGTGGGCGGGTCGAAGTACCCGGACGTGGCGCGGGTCCTCGCGCTGCGCCCGGACCTCGTGCTGGCCAACAGCGAGGAGAACCGCCCGGAGGACGTGGCGCGGCTGCGTGCCGACGGCATCCCCGTGTGGGTGACCGAGGCGCCCGCCGGCGTCCTCGCGGCCCTGGGCTCGCTGCGCCGCCTCCTGGCCACCGCCTGGGACGCGGAACCCGCGTGGCTGCCGGCGGCCGAGGACCTCTGGCGCGAGGTGGCCCCGCCGTGGGCGCGGGCCGTGGTGCCGGTGTGGCGCAAGCCCTGGGTCGTCCTGGGCCGGGACACCTTCGCCGGCGACGTCCTGCGCCGCCTGGGCGTGGTCAACACCTTCGCGTCGCACCCCGAGCGCTACCCGCGCCCGCCCCTGTCCGACCTCCAGGACGCCGACCTGGTGGTCCTGCCCGACGAGCCCTACAACTTCACCCGGACCGACGGCCCGCAGTTCTTCCCGACCCTGCGCCCGGTCCTGGTCTCCGGCTGCCACCTGACCTGGTACGGCCCGTCCCTCCTGGCCGCCCACCCCACCCTGACCGCTGAACTAGGGGCCCCCGAACGCTGAACTCACCCAACCTGAACGTACGACACGCCCAACCTGAACGTACGACTCGCGCGTCCCGAACGTACGACTCGCGCGTCCTGAGTGTTCGACTCGCGCGCGAGTCGTACGTTCGGGACCACCGTGTCGTACGTTCGGGACGGGTGAGTTCAGCGTTCGGGACGGAAGCGGTCGGTGGCGTTGAGCAGGGCGCGCCGGATGCCGGGTTCGTCGAAGGCGTGGCCCGCGTCCGGCACGACCACCAGTTCGGAGCCCGGCCACGCCCGGTGCAGCTCCCAGGCCGACACGGCGGGCGTGGCCACGTCGTAGCGGCCCTGCACGATCACCGCCGGGATGCCCGCGAGCCGACCCACGTCGCGCAGCAGCTGCCCCTCCTCCAGCCAGCCGCGGTGGTGGAAGTAGTGGTTCTCGATGCGCGCGAACGCCAGCGCGTACCGCGGGTCCGCGTGCGCCGCGACCACCTCCGGCCGCTCCAGCAGGGTGATCGTCGAGCCCTCCCACACGCTCCACGCCACGGCCGCCGGCCCGTGCACGGTCGGGTCCGGGTCGTTCAGCAGCCGCGCGTAGGTGCCGATCACGTCGCCGTCGGGCGCGAGCGCCGCCACCAGGTCCCACCGCTCCGGGAACAGGAACCCCGCCCCGCCGCCGTAGTACCAGTCCAGCTCCTTGCGGCGCAGCAGGAACACCCCGCGCAGCACCATCTCGGTCACCCGCTCGGGGTGGCTCTGCGCGTAGGCCAGCGCCAGCGTCGACCCCCACGAGCCGCCGAACACCTGCCACCGGTCCACGCCGAGGTGCTCGCGGATCTTCTCGATGTCCGACACCAGGTGCCAGGTCGTGTTGGCGGACAGGTCCGCGCCGGGGTCGGACATGTGCGGCACCGACCGCCCGCAGCCGCGCTGGTCGAACAGCACGATCCGGTACGCGGAGGGGTCGAACAGCCGGCGCTGCACCGGGGAGCAGCCACCGCCCGGACCCCCGTGCAGGAACACCACGGGCTTGCCGTACGGGTTGCCGCACACCTCCCAGTACACGCGGTTCCCGTCACCGACGTCGAGCATGCCCTGGTCGTAAGGCTCGATCTCGGGGTACATGCCTCCACTGTGCCCCAACCGGGGGAAGAGTGGATCTCCCGGGTTCGGGGCCGCCCGCGTTCCGGGCGGCCCCACCCGTCGACGATCAGTGGAAGGTGTGCTCCGGGCCGGGGAACTGGTGCCCCTTGACCTCGGCGGCGAACTGCTGGGCCGCGCCGACCATCAGGCCGGCCATGTCGGCGTACCGCTTGACGAACTTCGGCGCCCGCCCCCGCCGCAGGCCCATCATGTCCTGCCAGACCAGGACCTGCGCGTCGGTGTCCGGGCCCGCGCCGATGCCGACGGTCGGGATGCGCAGGTCGTGCGTGATCTGCTTGGCGACCTCGGCGGTCACCATCTCCAGCACGACCGCGAACGCCCCGGCCGCCTGCACCGCGTGCGCGTCGGCCACCACGGAGTCGAACGCCTCGCTGCGCCCCTGCACCCGGTAGCCGCCGAGCTGGTGCTCGCTCTGCGGGGTGAAGCCGATGTGCGCCATGACCGGGATGCCCGCCCGCACGATCGCCTCGACGTGCGGCGCGAAGTGCCGCCCGCCCTCCAGCTTCACGGCGTGCGCGCGACCCTCCTTCATGAACCGCACGGCGGTCGCCACGGCCTGCTCGACCGACACCTGGTAGGAGCCGAACGGCAGGTCGGCCACGACCAGCGCCTGCTTCACCGACCGGGTGACGCCGCGGACCAGCGGGATCAGCTCGTCCACGGTGACCGGCAGCGAGGTGTCGTAGCCGTAGACGTTGTTGGACGCCGAGTCCCCGACCAGCAGGACCGGGATGCCCGCCTCGTCGAACAGCTCGGCGGTGTACATGTCGTAGGCGGTGAGCATGGGCCACGGTTCGCCGCGGTCCTTCATCGCCTGGAGGTGGTGGATCCGCACTCGCTTTCCGGTCGGGGCGCCGGCGGCCCCGTTCCCGTAAGGCGCGGTTACCTCGGCAGAGGCCATCTTCGACCGTCCTCCCTCGGGGCCTGCCTCTTCGCGGGTCCCCGGGTGTCGTTGCACGGTTACCGGCCCAGCGTGACACGTCGGAGGGGAATTTGACCGGAGTGCGAGTAGCTTCACACGGCATGGCGTGCCGCATCACCGAACTCGTGCTGGACTGCACCGATCCCGAAGCCCTCGCCCGCTTCTGGTGCGGGGTGCTCGACTTCGAGGTCCTCGACCGGGAGGACGGGCTGGTCGAGATCGGCCGCCCCGGCGAGTACCCGACGCTCCTGCTGGAGCGGGTCGACGAGCCCAAGCTCCAGAAGCTGCGGCTGCACCTCGACGTCAACGCCACCGACCACGACCAGGGCGCCGAGCTCGAACGGCTGCTCGCGCTCGGCGCCCGGCAGGTGGACATCGGTCAGGGCGACGTGAGCTGGTACGTGCTGGCCGACCCGGAGGGCAACGAGTTCTGCCTGCTCAGCCGCCGCGTCGAGCCGTGAGCAGCCCGGCCCGCGCCCGGACGGCCGAGGTCGCCGCGGCCAGCTCGCCCGGGTCGGTGATCGTGGCGTTGCCCTCGTAGGCGACCCCGGCGGGCACGGCGTCCGCGCCGACCGGGTCGGCGTCGAAGAAGTTGCCCCGGTAGGCGACGTGCTCCAACGGCGGGCTGACGTGCAGCACGGCGGTGTTGTCGGCGCGGGCGACGACGTTGCCCTCGACCACCACCCACGCGGCCCCGTAGTCGGTGTAGAGGCCGAAGTTGTACGGGGTGCGCGTGTCCTCGACGACGTTCCCGGCGATCAGCGCCCCGCTGTCGGCGTCGTCGCCCTGCGGGCCGGACACGTAGACCCCGCCGCCGTCGGCCAGCGCGCCCATCGAGCCCGTGACGAGGTTGCGCAGCAGGCGGGTGCCGCGCCCCGGACCGGCGGCGATGCCGTTGTGCGGCACGTCCCGGACCTCGTTGTGCGCCACCGTGCAGCGCACGGTGTCCAGCAGCGCGACGCCGGGCGAGCCGGCGTGGTCCAGGCCCACCCGCCGCACCAGGTTGTCCTCGACCAGCACGTCCCGCGCGCCGACCACGGAGACGGCGGACGCGGCGAGGTCGTCGAAGTCGCAGCCGCGCACCTCGACGTCCGCGCCGCCGGTCACGCCGAGCGCGGTGGCGCCGAGCCGGGTGAAGCGGCAGTGCTCGAACCGCGCGCCGGTGACGCCGTCGAGCCGCACGGCCGCCGGGACCTGCACGTGCTCCTCCGGCACGGTCAGCCACGCGCCCTCGCCCACCACGACCTTGCCGATCGCGCCGCCGTCGTAGCAGCCATTGGCGTGGTAGTGCAGGAACCCGCGGTCGCCGCCGGGCCGCAGCCACGTGGTGTCGGCGAACACCAGGCCGCGGAAGGCCACGTCCCGCGCGCCGGTGGCGTGCACCAGCACCTCCAGCTCGGGCGCGACGATCGAGCGCACCGGCTCGCCGGGGTGCGGCAGGAGGTGCAGGACGTGGTGGCCGGGGCGCGACCGGTCCAGGGCGAAGGCGCCGGGTTCGGCCAGGAACGACGGGTCGCCCTCCACCCTGGTCGGCGCGTCCGGGCCGACCGTCCGGCTGCCCTCCCACTCGGACCGGTAGACCTCCAGGGACCAGCCGAAGGCGGGCTGCGCCATGGTGATCGCGGTCGAGTCCCCGTCGCGGGCGAGCGCGGCGACGGCGAGCCGGGCCTCGGTCCACGGGTAGACGCCCCGGTGCACGAACTCCACGCCCGCGTTGTTCACCCAGTCCAGCGGGGCGTCGGTGACGTAACCGGTGTCGGTGCGGCGCACCTGACCGGGCAGCCCGTTCACGCCCGCGCGCTCGACCCGCCGGCCGTCGGCGGTCAGGTGCCGGGTGACCAGGTCGCCGACGTCGGCCAGCAGCACGCCGTCCCGCTCGCGCCACCCGGTGACCTCGCGCCCGCCGCTGATCACGACCTCCTCCGCGGCGTCGGTGCCGTGGCCGAACGCCTGGTAGACGACGCCGGAGTCGGCCTCGGTCAGCCGGAGCGGCGCGGTGAGCCGGTGCGTGCCGGCTCTGAGGTGCACGACGCCGCCGGTCCCCGCCACCGCCCGCCGGGCGCGGTCCAGGGTGGCGAACGGCCGGGCCGCGGTGCCCGGCGCGGCGTCGTCCCCGGCGGGGGAGACGTAGAACTCGGCCATGATGGCTCCTCGTGTGTTTACGCCATAAACAAGAGGGATGTATATCATGGCCGGCGGAGGTGGGGCATGGACGAGGCCGGCGACCCGGACCTGGGGGTCGAGCTGCTGTGGGGCGAGCGGCCCGCGCTGAACCTGGCGCGGATCGTGGGCGCCGCGGTGGCGGTGGCCGACGCCGAGGGGTTGGCCGGGCTGTCGATGCGGAAGGTGGCCGAGCGGCTGGGCTTCACCACGATGTCGCTGTACCGGCACGTGCCGAGGCGTGATCACCTGGTGGACCTCATGTGCGACGCCGTGCTGGGGGAGCTTCCCGTGGGTGGGGCGAGGGCTGGTGGGGCGGGTGCGGGTGGGCTGGGGGCGAGCGCGGACGAACCAGGGGCGGGCCGGCGCGGCCGCGACTCCGGTGGCGGCTACTCCGGCGGCTACTCCGGCGATAACTCCGGTGGCGGCAATCTCGGCGATAACCCCGGTGGCGACCACTCCGGCGGCGGGTGGCGGCCCCGCCTGGAGGCGTTCGCCAGGGTGGGCTGGGAGATCCGCCGGCGCCACCCCTGGCTGGCCGAGGTGCCCGTCAACCGCCGTGTGCCCGGCCCGAACGCGCTGGCCCACTACGAGCACGCCCTCGCCGTCCTGGCCGGCACCGCCCTCACCCCGACCGAGGTGGTCGCCTCGGTCGGACTGCTCGGCCGCTTCCTGGACGCCGAGGCCCGCGCCCTCTCCGACGCGGTCCAGGCCGAGCGCGGCACCGGCGTCGGCGACGAGGAGTGGTGGGGCGCCCGCGACTCGCTGTTCGCCCGGTTCGACCGCTACCTGGTGCTGACCGCGCTCTGGGAGGCGGGCGGGTTCGACCAGCCCTCCTCGTTCGAGTTCGGCCTGGCCCGCCTGCTCGACAGCATCGCGTTGCTCGTTGAACAGCGTGATGTAAAGCGTGATGAAACCTGTCCGGTGTGTGGTGGTTCGGTGGTCCAACCGCAATCCGGCAGGCCCCGCGCGTACTGCTCCCGCGCCTGCCAGCAGCGCGCCTACCGCAAGCGCAGGTCGGGGCCCGCGAGCTGACCCCGACCTGCTCCGGAACCCCGACCTGTCCCGGGTCAGACCTGCCCGGGTCAGACCTGCCCGGGTCAGACCTGCCCGGGTCAGACCTGCCCGGGTCAGACCTGCCCGGGTCAGACCTGCCC
>NZ_JBHSQO010000047.1:52495-66542 GCF_042658445.1 Saccharothrix lopnurensis
TGCCCGGATCAGACCTGCCCGGAACTCAGACCTGCACGGTCGGCAGCACGACCAGCTGCCGCAGGTTGACGTGCTTGGGCCGGCTGGTGACGAACCCGATCACGTCCCCGATGTCGGCCGGGTGCAGCGGCGGCACCTGCTCCCGCCACGCCGCCAGGTGCGCGTCGACCTCGGGGTTGTCCATGTGGTCGCCCAGCTCGGACGTGACCAGGCCGGGCTCGACGTTGGTCACCCGCACGCCCAGCGGCCCGAACTCGGTGCGCAGGTTCGCCGACAGGTGCGTCACCGCCGCCTTGGTCGCGGCGTAGACGGCGTAGGTGGGGAAGGTGCCGTGCGCGCCCACGGACGAGATGTTCACCAGGTCCGCCACCCCGTCCCGCCCGGCCCCGACCAGGTCGTCGGTGAACGCCCGGGTCACGGTGAGCAGCCCGGTGACGTTGGTGTCGATCATCCGCCGCCACTCGTCGTCGCGGCCCGCGGTGATCGGGTTGGCCAGCATGACGCCCGCGTTGTTGACCACCAGGTCCACCCGGCCGAACGCGGCGTGGACCGCCTCGACGGCGGGGGTGAGGTCGCCGGTGACGTCGGCCGACACCGCGAGCGCCCGACCGCCCTCGGCCTCGATCTTCGCGGCCAGCTCGGCCAGCCGCTCGGCCCGCCGGGCCAGCAGCGCGACCTTCGCCCCGGACCGGGCCAGGACGAGGGCGATCTCGGCGCCGATGCCGCTCGCGGCACCGGTGACAACGGCAGTGCGGTTGTTCAGGTCGTAGGTCATGGCAACAACATTGGCCCTGGTCCCGGCCCGTACGAGAGGCCCCGTCCAACCCCCGTACCGCCGTTCCCTGGGTCCACCAGTACCCAGGTTGGCGGACCCGGGCGCGGCCATACTGGAGGGGTGACCCACGACCTCGGCGAATTCCTCCGCACCCGCCGGGCCCTGGTCCGGCCCGACGACGTGGGCCTGCCCGCAGGCGGCCGGCGACGCGTCCCCGGCCTGCGCCGCGAGGAGCTGGCGATGCTGGCCGGCGTGAGCGTGGACTACTACATGCGCCTGGAGCAGGGCCGCACGCCGGCCGTGTCCGACGCCGTGCTCGACGCGGTCGCCCGCGTCCTGCGCCTGGACGAGACCGAGCGCTCCCACCTGCGCAACCTCGTCCGCCCCACCCCGACCCGGCGCCCCGCGCCCCAGCGCGTGCGTCCCGGCCTGCGCCGGCTGCTGGAGATGTCCGGCGACGTGCCCGCGTTCGTGATGGGCCGCCGGTCCGACGTGCTGGCCTGGAACCCGCTGGCGGGCGCCCTGTACGGGTTCGACGACGCGTCCCCCGAGGACCGCAACTCGGCCCGGCACACGTTCCTGCGCCCCGAGGCCCGCACCTTCTACCGCGACTGGCCCGCGGTCGCCGCCGACATGGTGGCCTTCCTGCGCCTGGACGCGGGCCGCTACCCCGACGACGCCCGGCTGGCCGCGCTGGTGGGGGAGCTGGCGGTGAAGGACGAGACGTTCCGCAGGCTGTGGGCGCAGCACCGGGTCAGGGAGAAGACCCACGGCACCAAGCTGATCCACCACCCGGTCGTGGGCGACCTGGACCTCGACTACGAGGCCCTCAAGCCCGCCGGCGACCCGGACCTCACCCTCGCGGTCTACACGGCCCGCGTCGGCTCGCCGTCCGAGGAGCGCCTGAAGCTGCTGGCGAGCTGGAGCGCGTCGGTCGACGCCTGAACAGCCGGAGCGGCCTGAACAGCCTGGGCAACCCGAACGGCCTGAAGAGCGGCCCTCACGAGCAGCGCGTCCCCTCGGCGGGCAGCGTGAGGCTGATCAGGTACTCGTGCCCGGCGGTGTCCACGCACCCGTTGCCCTGGAGGTAGACGGTGTGCTGGTTGCCCTCGAACGTCAGCAGCCCGCCACCCAGCTCCCGGGCCAGGCTCACGCCCGCGTCGTACGGCGTGGCCGGGTCGCCGGTGGTGGAGACCACCAGCACCGGGGGCAGCCCGGACACCGGCTCGGGCGCCTCGGCCGTCGGCGGCACGGGCCAGAACGCGCACACGTCCAGCGCCGCCGCGGCCGGCTGCCCGTCGTCGAGGAAGGGCGCGGCCTCCTTGTACCGGCGGGCCAGGTCGTCCAGCACGGCCCGGTCCGTCACGGCCGGCTTGTCCACGCAGTTGACGGCGGTGAACGCGTCGGTGACCGAGCCGTACCGGCCCTCCGCGTCGCGGTCGAAGTAGCTGTCCGCCAGCAGCATCAGCACCTCGCCGCCACCGCCGCGCAGCTCGGTGAGCCCGCTGTTCAGCGCCGTCCACAGCTCCTCGGAGTACATCGCCTGGATGGCCCCGGTGATGGCGTCGTTGTAGGCCAGCCGCCGGTCGCCGACCGGGATCGGCCGCTGGACCAGCGGCAGCGTCAGGTCCCGGAACGCCCGGTTGGCCCCGGCCGGGTCGCTGCCCAGCGCGCAGTCCGCCTGCCGCGCGCACCACGCGGCGAACGCGTCGAACGACTTCTGGAACCCGGCGCCCTGCGCGATCAGCGACTCCACCTGGCTCTGGGTCGGGTCCACCGCCCCGTCGAGCACCAGCGCCCGCACGTTGCCGGGGAAGTCCTGCGCGTACTCGGCGCCGATGTGGGTGCCGTAGGAGTAGCCCAGGTAGGTCAGCTTCTCGTCGCCCAGCGCCGACCGCATCACGTCCAGGTCGCGCACCACGTCGCGGGTGCCGACGTTGGCCAGCAGGTCTTCGCCGCTGGTCCGCGCGCACTTCTCGGCGTACTGCCGGTTCTCCGCCTCGGTCTGGGCGATGCCCTCCGGCGAGGTGTCCACGTCGACGTCGAGCCGCTCGGCGTCGCGCTCGGCGTCGGTGAGGCAGCGGATCCGCGGTTCGCTCGCCCCGATGCCGCGCGGGTCGAAGCCGACCAGGTCGAACCGCTCGCCCAGCGGTGACGACCGCACGGTGGTGGCCAGGCTCGCGGCGGAGGTCATGCCGGACCCGCCGGGACCACCGGGGTTGACCAGCAGCGACCCGATGCGCTCCCCGGTCGCGGTCTGCCGCAGCAGGCCGACCCTGATCGTCCGGCCGTCGGGCTCCGCGTAGTCGAGCGGCACCTCCAGGCGGGCGCACTCCAGGTTCCGCCGGTTCTTCAGCAGGGAGGCCGAGGCGCCCGTGGTGGCGTAGCCGTCGCAGTCCTCCCAGCCCAGCTGCTGCCCGTAGAACCGCTCCAGCCCGGCGGGCACGGCCCCGGCGGGCCCTCTCCGCTCCAGCACCGTCCCCGCGCCGGGGGAACCGGCCACCACGGACGTGCAGGAGGCGAGGACCGGCAGGGCCAGGAGCAGCAGGAGCGATCGGCGCACACGTCGATCGTAGGTGTGACTCGTCGGCCACAACGTCCGCCGCGGGCGCGTCCGGTGAGCGAGAATGCCCCCATGCCACAGCTCCGACTCGCCCTCGCCCAGGTCAACGCCTGTGTCGGCGACCTGGCCGGCAACGCCGAACTCGTCGTCGAGTGGTCCCGCAAGGCCGTGGAGGCAGGCGCCCACCTGGCCGTCTTCCCCGAGATGGCGCTGACCGGGTACCCGGTGGAGGACCTGGCGCTGCGCGTGTCCTTCGCGGAGGCGTCCAAGGAAGCCCTGCTCGGCCTGGCCGCGGCGCTGGACGAGTCCGGGTGCGGCGAGCTGGCCGTGTTCGTCGGCTACCTGGACCGCGACGCCGCCGGGATGCGCAACTCCGCCGCCGTGCTGCACCGCGGCCGGGTCGTCGCCCGGCAGCACAAGCACCACCTGCCCAACTACGGCGTGTTCGACGAGCGCCGGTACTTCACGCCGGGCGACTCGCTGGACGTGGTGCGCGTCCACGGCCTCGAAGTGGGCATGGTCATCTGCGAGGACCTGTGGCAGGACGGCGGCCCGGTCGCCGCGCTCGGGCGGGCCGGGGTGGACCTGGTGGTCTCGCCCAACGCCTCGCCCTACGAGCGGGAGAAGGACGACGCCCGCCTGCCGCTGGTGGCCCGGCGCGCGGCCGAGGCCGGCGCGCCGCTGGCCTACGTGAACCTGGTCGGCGGCCAGGACGAGCTGGTGTTCGACGGCGACACGATGGTGGTCACCGCGGACGGGACGCTGGTCACCCGCGCGCCGCGGTTCGTGGAGCACCTGGTGGTGCTGGACCTGGACCTGCCGGGCGGCGCGTCGCGCGCCGAGGGCGACCACGGCGGGTTCGCCGTGCACCGCCGCACCCTGTCCGACGAGCCGCTGCCCGCCTACGAGCCGCTGCCCGCGCCGCAGGCCGCCGAGCCGCTGTCCGACGAGGCCGAGGTGTGGCACGCCCTGGTCACCGGCCTGCGCGACTACGCGCACAAGAACGGGTTCCGGTCGGTGGTGCTCGGCCTGTCGGGCGGCATCGACTCGGCCGTGGTGGCCGCGCTGGCGGTGGACGCCCTGGGCGCCGACCACGTGTACGGCGTGTCGATGCCGTCGGACTACTCGTCGGAGCACTCCCGGTCCGACGCCCACGACCTGGCGCAGCGCACCGGCCTGCACTACTCGGCGCAGCCGATCGCGGACATGGTGCGGGTCTTCGTCGACCAGCTGGGCCTGACCGACCTGGCCGAGGAGAACGTCCAGGCCCGGTGCCGCGGCGTGACCCTGATGGGGCTGTCCAACCAGCACGGGCACCTGGTGCTGGCGACCGGCAACAAGACCGAGCTGGCGGTGGGCTACTCGACCATCTACGGCGACGCGGTCGGCGGGTTCGCGCCCATCAAGGACGTGCTGAAGACCCTGGTCTGGTCTCTGGCGCGGTGGCGCAACGCGGAGGCCGAGAAGCTGGGCGAGCTGCCTCCGATCCCGGAGAACTCGATCAGCAAGCCGCCGTCGGCCGAGCTGCGGCCGGGGCAGGTCGACACCGACTCGCTGCCGGACTACGAGCTGCTGGACTCGGTGCTGGACGACTACGTCGAGGGCGACAAGGGCTACCGCGACCTGATCGCCATGGGCTTCTCCCACGAACTGGTGGACAAGGTCCTCCGGATGGTGGACAGGGCCGAGTACAAGCGCCGCCAGTACCCGCCGGGCACGAAGATCACCTTCAAGGCGTTCGGCCGCGACCGCCGGCTGCCGATCACGAGCGGCTGGCGCGAGGGCTGAGCTCCGCATCTCCCGACCTCCTTCTTCCGTCCCCGCTCCTTCACCCTTCACAAGCGGGTGGGGACGGCAGGAGGGCCGACACACGTTCGTGTGGTTTGCCGCCCGCGCCGCGACACCGCTCGCGCGGGCTCTGACAGTGTCGTTCCCACGAGCCCCTGACCTCGGAGAACGGGGTTCGCGACCGGTTGAGACCCCTCGGGAGGACGACATGCTGAAGAAGGCCGCCTCGATCGCCGCCGCCACCACCCTCGCCACGGTCCTGGTGCAGGCCGACGGCCAGGCGTCCCCCGCGCGGGCGCAGGAGGAGGCGTTCGTCGGCGGCAGCGGCACCAGCGCCGTGGACACGCGCTTCGCCTTCGGGGTCTTCGGCGGCGAGGGGGAGGAGGCGACCGGGTTCGCCCTGTTCCGCAACACCGCGGAGGGCATCGAGGAGCGCCTGGGCGGCATCACCTGCGTGAACATCGTCGGCAACGCCGCCATCTTCAAGATCAAGGACGTCGGCAGCGAGGGCGGCACGCACCGCCAGTTCTTCGTCCGCGACAACGGACCGACCGGCGAGGGCGAGCCGACCGACGAGCTCAACGCCTACGGCGTCCCGTCCAACGAGTCGCCCGACAAGTGCGACAAGCCCGACGAGGACATGAAGGGCCAGGTCATCACCGCGGGCGACATCGCGGTCGTCACCGGCGAGGAGTGACACCACCCCGGCGCGCCGCCCGCGGCAGCAGCAGCGACACCAGCGCCCCGACCCCGCAGATGACCGCCGTGATCAGGAAGATCTCGTGGTACTCGGTCAGCAGGGCCCCGGTCAGCGCCCGCTCGTAGGCCGCCGCCGCGGCGGCGAACTCCTCGGCCGACCGGCCGAACGGCAGCGGCGTGTCCAGGTCGGCGGTCAGCTCCCGGAACCGGTGCAGGCCCCACGCCGACAGCCCGGCCACGCCGACCAGCATCCCGGTCATCCGCGCCACCACGACCGCCGCCGACGCCACGCCGTGCCGGGCCTCCGGCACCACCCGCAGCACCGCCGCCGACGCCGGCGCGATCACCAGCCCCAGCCCGAACCCGGCCACCGCCAGGTCCCGCCCGACCACGGACGAGGCCACGTCGGCGGGCCACCGCGCGATGACCAGGTACGCCGCGCCGGCGATCAGCAGCCCGGCGAACGACACCCACCGGTCGCCGATCCGCCCGGCCAGCCACCCGCCGACCAGCGCGCCCACCGGCAGCGCCACCAGGAACCGGGCCAGCATCGCCGCCGCGGCCGCCGAGTCCCGCCGCAGCACCGTCTGCGCGAACAGCTCCACGTCCACCAGCGTCACCATCAGCGCCGCGCCCGCCGCCAGGGACACGCCCAGCGAGGCCAGGAACGGCCGCCACTCCACCCCCGCCGGGTCCAGCAGCCGCACCGGCGACCGCCGCTCCCACCACAGGAACGCGGCGAGCACCACCACCGACGCGCCCAGCACCGGCCAACCCCACGGCGGCAGCACCGCCCGCGACGGGTCCGGGTTGTAGAGCCCGGCGACCACCAGGCCCAGCGACAGCGCCAGCAGCGCCCCGCCGACGAAGTCGACCCGCACGCCCGTCCGCGCCGACCGGGGCACGGTCCGCTGCACCACCACCGCCGCCACCGCGGCCAGCGGCAGGTTCACCCAGAACACCCACCGCCAGCTCTGCGGCTCCAGCGACTCGAACACCGACCACGCGTTGAACAGCGACGCCACGCCGACCCCGTACAGCGTGCCCAGCACGCTGCCCAGCTCCTGCGCCGCGCCCACCACGCCCAGCGCGGAGGCCCGCCGCTCCGCCGACCACAGGTCCGCCACCAGCGCCATCGTCACCGGCAGCAGCGCGCCGCCGGCCAGGCCCTGCACCACCCGCCCGGCCACGAGCAGCGGCAGGTCGCCCGCCAGCGCGGTCACCGCGGAGCCCAGCGCGAACCCGACCAGGCAGGCGTGCAGCACCAGCCGCCGCCCGAACCGGTCGGACAGCTGCCCCAGCAGCGGCATCCCCGCCACGTAGCCGAGCAGGTACCCGGTCACCACCGGGGTGGCCCGCTCCAGCTTGTTCACCGGGATGCCCAGGTCCCGCACCATGTCCACGAGCACGCCGACGACCACGTAGGCGTCCAGCGCGCCCAGCAGCACCGCGCCCGCCCCGGCGCCGATCGCCAACCGGCGCGACGCGGGGGACGCCGGGGACGCCACCGCGCTCACGCGGGCGCGGTGACGGAGAAGGGCTTGTCGAAGTCGGACAGGTCGATGGTGACCGCCGCCCCGCCCGGCAGCGTGAACACCGCGTTCACCAGCCTGTCCTCGCGCACCGAGAACCGGGACGCCACGTCCGCGTCGATCCCGGGCACCAGACCCGCCACCACGTCCCGCGGCACGGTCGCCTCGACCACCGTGACGCCGCCGTCCGAGCTGACGGTCTTCTCGTCGCGCGCGTCGCCCAGCACCTTCGCCACGCCCCGCTCCGGGTCGAGGATCGCGGTCGGGTCGTACACCTGGCCGGCCAGCGCCGCGGGCAGTTTCGTGAACCCGCCGGTCGGGCCCTTGAAGTACAGGTCCTGGTCGACCAGGACGTACTCGACCTCGATCAGCTGGCCGAACTGCTCGACCTTCGCCCGCCCCCGCGACCGACCGGCCGAGTCGAGGTCGCCCTCGGCGTTCTTGACCGTCACGTCCGGCAGCTCGCCGTCCACCTCGATCACGAAGTGCGTGCTGGTCACCGCCCTCATGCCCGCGGCGGCCCGGTCCAGCACCTCCGGACCGGCGGGCAGCCCGCCGCCGTCCCCGGAGGACGTGCAGCCGGCCACGAGGGCGAGCAGGAGCGACCCGACCAGGGCGCGACGAGGGAACATGGGGCAGATCGTAGAGCTCCCGCCCGGCCGCGCCGGGTCGCTCGCCGACGCCGGCCCTTGACCTGCGGGTAAGCTCACCGCGTGCGACTGCGCAGGCGCGTACCGGCGAGGCGGCCACGCAGGGCCGGCGATCCTTACCTAGGCTTCGCCCCATGAACCGCCAGCAGGAGTTCGTGCTCCGCACCCTAGAGGAACGCGACATCCGGTTCGTCCGGCTCTGGTTCACGGACGTCCTGGGCTTCCTCAAGTCCGTCGCGATCGCCCCCGCGGAGCTCGAAGGCGCCTTCAACGAGGGCATCGGCTTCGACGGGTCCGCGATCGAGGGCTTCGCCCGCGTGTACGAGTCCGACATGGTGGCCAAGCCCGACCCGTCGACGTTCCAGGTGCTGCCCTGGCGCACGGCGGAGAACAACCACTACTCCGCCCGCATGTTCTGCGACATCGCCATGCCGGACGGTTCGCCGTCGTGGGCCGACCCGAGGCACGTGCTGCGCCGCTCGCTGGCCAGGGCCAGCGAGGCCGGGTTCACCTGCTACGTGCACCCGGAGATGGAGTTCTTCCTGCTCAAGAGCCTGCCCGACGACGGCAGCGAGCCGATCCCGGCCGACAACGGCGGGTTCTTCGACCAGACCAGCCACGAGACCGCGACCCACTTCCGCCGCCACGCCATCGAGGCGCTGGAGGCCATGGGCATCTCGGTCGAGTTCAGCCACCACGAGGGCGCGCCCGGCCAGCAGGAGATCGACCTGCGCTACGCCGACGCCCTCACCATGGCCGACAACGTGATGACGTTCCGCTACGTCATCAAGGAGGTCGCGATCACCCAGGGGGTGCGCGCCTCGTTCATGCCCAAGCCGTTCACCGACCAGCCCGGCAGCGGGATGCACACGCACGTGTCGCTGTTCGAGGGCGACCGCAACGCGTTCTACGACGCCGAGGACCCCTACCAGCTGTCGGACACCGGGAAGATGTTCGTCGCCGGCCTGCTCAGGCACGCCCGCGAGATCTCCGGTGTGACCAACCAATGGGTGAACTCCTACAAGCGCCTGATCGTGGGGGGCGAGGCGCCCACCGCGGTGTGCTGGGGCCACTCCAACCGGTCCGCGCTGGTGCGCGTGCCGATGTACTCGCCGGGCAAGTCCTCGTCGCGCCGGGTGGAGATCCGGAGCCTGGACTCGGCCTGCAACCCGTACCTGGCGTACGCGGTGATCCTGGCCGCGGGCCTGAAGGGCATCGAGAAGGGCTACGAGCTGCCGCCGGCCGCCGAGGACGACGTGTGGTCGCTGACCGACCGCGAGCGCCGCGCGGCCGGCTACGACAACCTGCCGCAGAACCTGGGCGAGGCGCTGGTCGAGATGGAGAACTCCGAGCTGCTGCCCGAGGCGCTCGGCGAGCACGTGTACGACTTCTTCCTGCGCAACAAGCGCACCGAGTGGGACGCGTACCGGCGCAGCGTGACGCCGTACGAGTTGCGCGCTCTGTTGCCGGTCCTGTGAGGGGAGCTTCCGTGCGGGTCGTACGCACCGAGCACTCGGAGAAGCTAGGTTTGCCGACCGTGACCGAGGTGCCCGCGCGTTCGGAAACCCGTCCTGCCTTCATCGCGTGCACGGTGGCCAAGGCCGCCGAGCTGCCCGCGGTGAAGGTGCTGTCCGGCTCGTTCCTGGCGACCCACCCGGAGGCCAGGTTCCTGGCCCTGGTGGTCGACGCCCTGCCCGAGCACTCGGGCCCCGGCCTGGTCACCCCGGCCGACCTGGGCGTGCCCGCCGAGGAGCTGGCCGAGCTGGCCACCGGCTGCACCGCCGACCAGCTGTGCGGCCTGCTGCGGCCCGTGCTGCTGGAGCAGCTGCTGGGCCAGGGCGTGCCGGTGCTCTACCTGGACCCGTGGGTGAAGGTCCTGGGCTCGCTGACCGACCTCGTCCTGGGCGCGGTCGGGCGCGGGCCCCTGGTCCTGCTGCCCAGGTCCCTGCGCCCCCTCCCGGACGACGGCCTGCGGCCCACGCCCGCCGAGCTGCTGGAGACCGGCGTCTTCGACCCGGGTTTCCTGCTGGTGGCGCCGGGGGCCGAGCCGTTCCTCCACTCGCTGGCCGAGCAGCTGCGCCGCGCCCCGGACGCCACCAAGGCCGTGCTGGACATGGCCCCGGCCCTGGTCAACATCCACGTCCTGCGCAACGCGACGGTGGGGCTGTCGGCGTGGAACGCGGGGCAGCGCGACCTGCACCGCCGGGACGACGGCACCCTGACCACGCTGGGTGAACCGCTGCGCAGCGTCCACTTCGCGGGCTTCGACCCGCAGCGCCCGTGGCTGCTGTCGGCGGAGTTCGCCGACCGGCCGCGCGTGCTGCTGTCCGAGCACCCGCACCTGGCCGAGCTGTGCACCGAGTACCGCGCCGACCTGCTCCGCAGGGGGCACGCGCCGCAGAAGGTCCGCTACGGCTTCGGGCAGCTCGCGGACGGCACCCTCATCCCGGACGAACTGCGCGCGGACTACCGCGAAGCGGCTCGTGCGCGGGCCGGTTCGGCGTTCAGCGCCGAGGGGCGGACGCCGGCGCCGGCTCCCGAGGAGCCTGCCGCTGAGGAGTCGGCTCCTGAGGAGTTGCCCGCCGAGACCCCCGACGCTGCCCGGACCCCGGTCAACGGGCAGGTCAACGGCCAGGTGAACGGGCACGTCAACGGCCGGCCGCAGCCCTCCCGGCCGGAGCCCTCCCGGTCGCCGGCCAGCGAGGACCCGGCCAGCGAGGACCCGGCCAGCGAGGACCCGGCCGCCGAGAACCCGGCCAGCGAAGGCCCGGCCACCGGGGCGTCGGCTGCGGATGTTCCGGTCCCCGAGGCCCCGGCTGCCGAGGACTCGGCCACCGAGGTCCAGTCCCACGAGGACTCGGCCACCGAGGTCCAGCCGCACGAGGACCCGGCTCCCGAGAGCCCGACCGCCGCCACCTCGCCGGAGCCCTCCGCGCCGCCGGCACCCCCGATCACCAGCGCCCCCGCCACCGCCGGCACCCCTCCCAGCACCACCCCACCGCAGGCCGACCGAACCCCCACCCCACCCCCGGCCTTCGGCCCGGACGGCGGCGCGGCGTTCGTGGCCTGGGCCTGCGAACCGGTCCCCGACCTGCCGGGCAGCACCCGCTGGGCCGCCGCGCTCTGGCGCTCCGACCCCGCGCTCCGCACCCAGTTCCCCGACCCCTTCGGCGCGGACGGCGCGGCCTTCCGCGACTGGTGCGCCGGGATCGGCGTGGCGTCCGGCCGCCTGCCCGCGTCCGCCGTGCCCAGGTCGCGCGCCGAATCGCCCGTCCTGCACGACCAGCTCGGCGTCACCGTCCTCGGCACCGGCCCGGTCGCGCGGCTCGTCCACGCCGCCGCCCGCGCCTCCGGCCTGCCCACCTCCACCACCGCCGGCTACCCCGTGGTGGTGCGCGTCGGCACCAGGCAGCCCGTCCCGGACAGCCGTTTCGTCGTCGACTACCTCCTCGACGACGAGCAGCCCGGCGGCGCGAGCGAGGTCTGGGTCCCCTCCGAGACCACCCGCGCCGCGCGCGAGCGCCAGGGCGGCCCGGTCGCCCGCGTCCTCCCGCTGCCCGTGGCCGAGGCCGACACGCGCGAACCCGAATTCCCCGATCGCGTGATCTTCGGGGCCCTGGCCGACCACGCGATCGACCGCGAGGGCAACGTCCTCGGCGCGGTCTCCGCGTTCCTGTCCGCGTTCCCCGACCGCTCGGACCTCACCCTGCGGATCGAGGTCACCAACGCCAGGACCCACCCGGAGGCCGCCGAGCGCCTGCGCCTGGCCACCGCCGCCGACCCGCGCATCGAGCTGGTCGACGACCTCGGCCGCGTCGACTGCCTGGTCCAGCTCCACCGGGGTGGCGCGGACGACCGGATCGTCCACGCCCTCGGCGGGCACGCGGCCGTCGGCACCCCGGTCCTGACCTCCGACCACGGCGCGGTCGCGGAGCTGTTCGACAAGAACTCGGTGATCTTCGTGCCGTGCCGCCAGGGCGTCGAGCCCGACGTGCGGGCCGCCGCCAAGCTGATGCGCGCCATCGCCGACGACCGGTCGACCGCCGCCGCCATCGGGCTCAAGGGCCGCGAGCGCGTCCGCGCCACCCGCGGCACCGCCGCGGTCGGCGACGTCCTGCGCGAGCGCGTCGAGCACGCCTACCGGACCTGGCGCGCCCGCCGGCCCAAGCCCGTGCCGACCGTGGACCCGATGACGGCGCTGCACTCGGCCAAGCACGCCCTGCTCCGCCAGCCCGACGTGGGCGTCGCCAGCCGCACGCCCATGGCGCCGCAGTTGCGCAAGGTCGTCCTGCGGGTGCTCGACCACTACGACAACCACATGCGCGACGTGCTCGGCTCCCTGGTCGACGGGGTCGAGCGCACGGTGTCCGAGCTGGTCCGCCGCCAGGACGACCTCTCCACCGGCATCGGCCTGGGCGAGCTGGAGGTGCTGCGCGCCGAGCTGGAGCAGCACGCCGAGAACCAGGGCCACCTCGCCGACCAGCTCGTCGGCGTCGACGACGGCGTGGTCCGGGTCCGCGCGGACATGGCCGGTCAGGGCCGCAGGCTGCGCGAGATCGAGGACGCGCTGGTCGCGGAGGCCGGCAAGCGCGCCAAGCAGGGCGACGCGCTCGCCCACCGCATCGACAAGCTCACCGGCGCCCTCGAACGCACCCTCGACCGCATCGACTCGCTGGAGTCGAAGGTCGTGGACGTGCTGCGCGAGCGCGACCACCGGATGGACGCCGGCCTGCGCGCCGCCAACCAGGCCCAGCAGACCGCCGACGCCCTGCGCCGGGTGGTCGTCCGCGAGCACGAGCGGCACGGCGACGCGGTGCCGCGCAGCTCCCTGGTGCTCACCGACGTGGGCCTGCTGCGCCTGCCGTCCGACGACGCGTTCATGCTGCCGCTGCTGTCGAGCAACGGGGTGTGGGAACCGGGGCTGTCGCAGCTGATCGACGAGGTGGTCGAGCCGGACGGGATCTTCCTCGACATCGGCGCCTACGTCGGTTACCAGACCGTGCGGATGCTCAGCCGGTTCGGCACGGGCGGCGCGGTGGTCGCGGTCGAGCCGTGCCCGTCCGCGCGGGCGCTGCTCAAGCACAACGTCGAGGTCAACCTGCCCGAGCGCACCGCGCAGCAACTCGTCCTGGTGGACGCGGCCGCGTGGGAGAGCAGCGGCGAACTGGTCACCAACCCCGCCCTCACCGGCGGGGTGTCGGTGGCCCCGCTGCCCGAGGGCGCGCCGGAGGACGTCGCGAAGGTCCGCGCCACCCGACTCGACAAGGAGCTGGAGGCGGTGCCGAGCCTCCAGGGCCGCAAGCTCTCGGTCGTCCGGGTCGACGCGCCGGGTCGCGGTCACCGCGCGCTGGCCGGGCTCGTGCGCCTGCTGCGCCGGGACCGCCCGCACGTGTTCATCGAGTTCTCGGCCTCGGCGACGCAGGGCTTCGGAGACGATCCGGTCACGGTTCTCAAGGAGTTCCGGATCTGGGGCTACGACCTGGTGCCCGTCGCCACCCGCGAGGCGGCGTCGCCGGAGCAGATCGTGGCCGCGATGGAGGGCCTGCGGACCATCCCGCTGTGGCTGCGTCCCCGCCCGGTGGCGCCCAAGAGCCCCGCCCAGCAGGTGGCCCGACCGCTCCGGCAGACCGCTGACCAGGCGATTTGACTTGTGCCAAGGTCATGAGTAGCTTTTGTCGAGTCGCCAGCAAGACCCCGGAACGAGCGGTTGACACCGCGAATCGGGCCGGGTAGAGTTCTGCGGCGGCAAGCTCCCAGAAGCGAATAAGCAGCACCACGGTGCTGCCTCGGGTCTGGAAGACAAAGCAAATTGAATGCGAAGCGGGATCAACGCGGAGCGAAGAAGCCGGAACCGGCCGATTTGACACCGCGAAAACGAACCAGCTAAGCTTCAAACACAAGCGAAACACCGGAAACACAAAGCCCCGGAATGAACCGCGGTAAGATGCGGGACAAGATGGTGAGCGCGTGTTCTTTGAGAACTCAACAGCGTGCCGAATAGCCAGTAAATTTATGATCCTCGTCAAGAGGATTCCTTTGA
>NZ_JBHSQO010000048.1:0-56546 GCF_042658445.1 Saccharothrix lopnurensis
TTGGGCACAGCGACATCCTCCCAGCTCACCATCACGGCAAGCCAACTCAGATGTCACCAATCCGTGCAGCAGACCCAAGTCGTGTGGTCGGTTGTCGCGGTGGGCCAGGGCTCGTAGGTCTGCGAGGAGTGCGACGGCGGCGTCGTACTCGGCGGGTTTGCGGGTGGCGATCAGGGCGTCGATGCGTGCCCAGGCGGGTTGCTCGTCCTGTGCCAGCTCGTCCAGGTGCTGCTTGTGGGCGAGGGCTTGTTCGCGCTCGCGACTGGGTTTTTCCTTGGCGCGCTCGGCCTCGTTCCGCTGCTGTCGTTCGATGCGCCTGCGTGCCGTCTCGTCCAGGAGTTCGCCTACGGTGCGGTGTGGCGGTGCGGCGGGCTGGGTGGTGCGGTCGCGGAACCGGCGGAGCAGTTCCATGCGCACTGTCGCGGCCTGGTCTTGGACGACGCGCACCAGCAGGTGGTCTTTTTCGGTGCCGGGCAGTGCCTTCACCCAGGTCGCCAACTGTTCGAGGTCGTCGGTGCTCTCGTTCAGCGGTGGGCTGGCCTCGGCGGCGACTGCGAGCAGGTCGTCGTCGAGGCGGAGGAAGTCGGCCAGGGCGCGTTGGGCCGCGGTGAGCGCGTGCAGTCCGGCGGGCACGGGGGGTTCCGGGGTGTTGTCTGCGTCGCGGTCGAACGCCTCCTCGTCGCGTTCCCACGTGCCGTATCCGGCCAGCCATGCCAGGTACAGCGCGCGGTGGTCGTTGGCGGCGAGTTCGGTCCTGACGCCGACGATGGCGGACAGTGCCCCCTGCGGCTCGTAGTCCCAGTCGCCGGTCTCGTCGTGGTTGCGCAGGTCGAGGACCAGATGCGTGTTCGTGGTCCAGGCCTCGACCTGTTCGTCGACCAGGTAGGGCTCGACCGCGTCCAGGTCGAGCAGGGTGCGCGGCAGGCGCAGCAGGAGGCGTCGGGTTCCCCAGTCGGCGAGGTATAGGTGCGCGTCGTAGTGGCGTTCCACCAGTCGGTTCGGGTCGCCGCGGAAGTCGCCCCACTCGTACTCGTTGACGAAGCTGGTAGCGGTGATCCGCGCGCGGGTGGACAGGGCGCGGACCTCGGCCTGCGCCTTCGCGTCCAGCGGCCGGTCCAGCGCGGCGAACTCGTAGTACTGGTACTCGCTCAACGCCCGCCTCGCGCTCCGGTTCCGGGGAACGGCGTCGCGCGGAAGCCCGAGTCCTCTCCCAGGTGGAAGAACAGGTGCCCGGTGAGCGTGCCGTCCTCGGCGAGGACGGCCCAGCCGCGACCACTGGCCTGGTCCATCTCGTCGTTGCCCTCCCAGGTGAACTCGACGAAGGGGCGGCCGTCGCGCTCGCTCCAGCGGCAGTCCATCCCGCCGTTGACGGCGATGAAGCCGAACTCGCCGGTCCCGTTCCGGGCGAACTCGATGAACCCGGGTTCGACGAGGTCGATGGCGTCCTGGTCCCACTGGTCCATTTCCACGATCCTCCACCGCCCGGTCACGTGCTTCGCGGACTTCGCCACTCGTCTCCCCTCGGGTCGGAGTTCTTCCGCGCGGGCCGAATCATTCCGGCGCGGCCGAGTCGAGGTGAGGGTAGCGCCGGACCGGTGGACGGTGGCCGAGCAGTCGACGACGACCGTGCTGCCGGTGATGTCGCGCAGCATCGCGGCACTGCCGAACCGGTGGAGATCGGACAGCGCCATCACGGTTCTTCGGGCCGATTCCTGGCCGGGCCGACCGGACCGGCGTGTCATGTCGTGTGGGCGACTTCGGCCCGGCCGATCGAAGACTTGTCCCCGGCAACCGGTCCGCACAATTGCGGAAAAATGGTCCGGCATTGCCTCTTGCGAAGTGCCTGCTCCAATCGAGCGTCGTCCTATCGAGGCCAGCGCGTACAGTACGACGGAAGTCCGTTCGGAACACGACTCACTCGAAAGGTGAACCGTGCTCGACGCGCGCAACCACCAGGGGAAGTTCGGCGCCGACTACATCAGGGTGCTCGCTTCCGGCGCGGGCCTCGTCTGGTCCGAGGACGACGTCGACCTCGACGGGGTCGACCTCTGCATCAAGATGCCGGGTCGCACTCCGAGCGGGTTCTCGCCGCGGATCGACGTGCAGGTCAAGACCGTCTCCGCGGTGAACCCGCGGCATGGCGTGATCGACTTCCGGGGGTTGGACGAGGGGCAGTTCACCAAGCTGGCGGGTGAGGGGTTCCTCGTCCCGCGCTACCTGTTCGTCGTCCACGTGCCACCACGTGCGGATCTCTACGCCGACCTCAGCACCTCCGGCTTGCTGCTGCGTCACATCGGCTACTACGTGTCCCTGCGGGACCGCCTCCCGATCGACGCCCCCGACCGTCGTCGACGCGTGAAGGTCGAAGTGCCCTTGGGCAACGTCCTCACGGCGAACAGCCTGCGGGACCTCGTCACCCACAGCGCGCTCCTGCCGGCGGCCACGTGACGGCCTTGCCGAGTGTCGACCAGGTCGTCGACTACCTCAACGCCAAGAGGTGGGGGATCACCGGGCACTGGCGCGGCGCCGACATCTGGACCCGGGACGAGTTCGACGTCCTGGTGCCCGCGGACGACACCGCCGATCTGGGGGCGCGGTTGCGCGACCTGCTCGTCTGCGTCGCCGACGCCGAGGAACGCTCCCTGCGGTTCGTGGCACGGGACATGGTGCTGCCGGACTCCGACGTGGTGTCCTACCGCGTCACCCTGCCCGAGTTCGCCACCGTTCCCCTCGGCGCGGGTCTGCGGGCGGTGCGGGCCGTGAGGGACCTGATCACCACCTGTGCCCGCGCGGTGGCCGACGACCTGCCCGGCGCCGATGCCCGGACACCTGGTCGACTGGTCGAGCGGACGTCCTTGTCCACCGCGGACGAAGGCTTCGGGTTCGACCTGTTCATCCCCGTCCACCACGACGCCGCGCCGCGGTTCGGCCGCGCGACCACGATGCGCTTGCTGCGCACGTCGAACGCCGCCCTGGCCGCCGACCCGCGAGCGGTCGACGACCTCGTGGACGACGTTTCCTCAGCTCTGGCGGACCTCGCCGGTGAGCATCGCGGGTCGCCGTTCGACCTCGTCTTCCACTGGGCCGCCGGGCTGCCCGCCGACCGGGAGGACACCTCCCTGCGCTTTCCCCGGAACTTCGGCGCGAACGTCCGCGCGCGCCGGGGGAAAGCCGTTCCGGTCGCGGCCCGGGGCGTTGTCCGGGGCCGGGTGACGCGTTTGGCCCAGGACGGCCCACGTCGTGTGGTCACGATCCGGGGGGCCCTCACGCTGGACGGACGACCGACCGGCCGGGAACGTGCCGTCCGCGTGCGGGTCGACGACCGGCGGACCTACCTCGTTGCCGTCGATGCGCACACCGCCGGACTCACCGTCCGAGCGGAGGGCGACGTCGAGAGCACCGGCGCGAAGCAAGGCATCGTGGTGGAGCCGGGCGGCTTCACCGTCGTCGATCGAGGACGCGGATGACCGCGGGAACGGGAACGGGATGCCCGAGGAACGGCTGACCATGCGCGAGCGCGCCGCACTGCTCGTGCTGATGGCGGAGGCCCGCGAGTTGACCAACGCCGAACTGCGGGAACTGGCCGGCTTCACCCTCGACGGCGATTGCCGCCGCCGCCTCAACGATCTCGGGCTGGTGATCAGCACCAAAGTCGGCCGCGCCTACGCGCACGACCTCACCGACGAAGGCGCCGTGCGGTGCCAGGCCGAGCTGTCCGCCCCGCGGCCTGCCCGGGCCGGTTACGCCGGTGGAGCCCTCTACGTGCTGCTGGCCGGCCTGCGACGCCACTTGGAGGTCACCGGCGGCACCCTCGGCGGGCTCTTCACCCCGGGCCTGGGTCACCGGGTCGAAACCGCCTACCGCGTGCTGGCTCCGCGTCCCGGCGACTCGGTGGCCCTCCGCACGCTGCGCGAACACCTCGACGACGTGCCGACCGACCGGCTCGACCGGGCGCTGACGGCCCTGGCGGACCGCCCCGACGTCCACCTGCGGGCCGAAGCCGACCAGAAATCCCTCACCGAGCCGGACAGGCAGGCCGCGTTGGTGCTCGGCGGCAGCCCTCGCCACACACTGGCGATCGAGGCGGCCTGGTGAACGAGGAGCAGCGCAACGCGCTGTCATCGGTGCAGTTCGGCTGGGCGGTGACACCGGACGACATCTGGAGTCCCATGCACCACCACGTCGACGGTTTGCACCCGCATGCCGTCGACGGCATCACCCGGGCCGTCGCAGCGGCCGGACGACGTCCGCAGGTCAGCCCCATGGGCATCGTGCTGCGGGGTGAACGCGGCGTGGGCAAGACGCACATGCTCGGCTGGCTCAGGCAGCAGGTGCAGCGGCAGGGCGGGTCGTTCTTCCTGCTCAAGCTCCTCGACCGCCACTCGTTCTGGGAGGGTGCGGTACACGGCGTGGTCGGTGGCCTGCTCGACCGCCAAGGCGGGCAGCTGGGCCGCCTGCTCGGTGAACTCGCCCGCCTCACCGGCCAGGACCAGGAAACGAGCATGCGCCTCACCGGCACCTTGCCGGTGCGCAGGCAGGACATCGAGGCGCTGCTCGACGGGCTGCGTCCCCTCGACGCCCAGGTCGCCGTCGAGTGCCAGGACACCCTGCGGGCACTGGTCCTGTACCGCGCGAAAGGCAAGGCGTGGGAAGCGGGCAACGCCTACCTCGTCCTGCCCGAGGGTGTCGAGGCCACCGACCGGGCGGAGTGGGGGTTCCGCACCACGTCCCGGTCGCCGCAGCTGCTGCTCGGCGACCTGTCCAAGATCTTCGCCCTGGTCGGTCCGGTCGTCATGGCCGTCGACCAGGTCGACAGCGTCATCACCCAGGCCGCTGGCTCACCGGGCGAGGAGGCCCTGGTCGACCGCCTGGCCGATGGGCTCATGCGGGTGCGAGAGGAGACCAGGCGCACCATCGTGGTGGTGGCTTGCCTGCCACGCTCGTGGGACCTCATCGAGCACCACGCCGTCAACTCCGCGGCCGACCGGTTCCGCGTGCTGGACCTGCGCACCGCCATGCCCAGCGCGGCCGTGTCCGGTGCCATCGTGGAGCGGCACCTGGCCGGCCTCTACGGCGAGATCGGCTTCACCCCGCCGCACGCCACCTGGCCTGTCCACCCGTCGGCGTTCGCCGGGCGGGACGTGGCCCACTGGACGCCCCGACGGCTCCTGCAACGCGTGGACGAGCACATCCGCTGGTGCCTCACCCACGACACCGTCGAGGAGCTGCGGGACTTCGCCGCCGCCACGGCCGAGCCCGCGGGCCCGCCGGCCGTGGTGCCACGGGAAGCGGACGAGCTCGACGCCCTGTTCGCCCGCCTGCGCGACACCGCCGACATCCTCGCTCCCCTGGACCACCAGCGGGAGGACGAGCGCATGCAGGCCCTGCTCGGCGCCGTGCTGCACTGCTTCGTGCTCGAACGAGGCGCCGACGGCCCGCCGCTGACCGTCGACGCCTCACGCGGCGGCAACCCGCCCCTGCACGCCCGACTGCGCCTCACCATCGACGAGGCCGGAGAAGGCGAGGTCCACTGGAGCTTCCGCGCCATCGCCCACACCCACCCCCGTGCAGTGCTGGCGCGGCTCAAGTCCGCCCAGTCGGAAGCGGAACTCCGCCGAGACGACGACAAGCGCCACCTGGTCGTGCTGCGCAACACGGCCTTCTCCGGCGGGCCCGCCACCACGGCGGCGCTGGAGGCGTTCCGCGCCGACGGGGGCCTGGACCTGCCGGTCGCCGAGAGCGACCTGCGCCTGTTCACCGCTCTGGAGAAGATGCGCGACCAGTCACCGCCGGGGTTCCTGCCGTGGCTGCTCACCCGCCGCCCCGCGACCTCCTCGCGGCTGCTGACCAGAGCGCTGGCCGACCTCGACCACTTCGCGACAACGTCCGTGCCGCAGGCCCGTCACGACGACCCCGGCCCGGCGCCGGAGTGGCCGGGGGTCAGCGGCACGCTGTCCGACGTCACCCCCGACCAGCCCGCCACCTCGTCGGAGGAGACCGACGCACCGGGAGAGGCCGCCGAGGCGGTGGGGGAACTCGCCACCGACGAGCCGAGCGTGCGCCTGGGCACCGGCGTCGTGACCGGCACGCCGTTCACCGTCCCGCTCGCCCTGCTGCGCAAGCACACCGTCGTGTTCGCGGGCAGCGGCTCGGGCAAGACCGTGCTGCTGCGCCGCCTGGTCGAGGAGGCCGCACTGCAAGGGGTCTCCTCGATCCTCATCGACACCAACAACGACCTCGCCCGGCTGGGCGATCCCTGGCCCTCCCCACCCGCTCTCTGGGAACCCGGCGACGCCGAACGCGCCGACCGCTACCTGCGCGACACCGACGTGGCGGTCTGGACGCCCCGGCGCGAGGCGGGCAGGCCGCTCACCCTCGACCCGCTGCCCGGCTTCGACCGCGAACCCGACGACCCGGACGAGTTCCGCACCGCGATCGACGCGGCCGTGGCCGGACTGGTGCCCCGCACCAACCTCGGTGGACGCAAGGCCACCACCGGCCGAGCCGTCCTCACCCAGGCCCTGACGCACTTCGTCCGCGGCGGGGGCGGTGAGCTGCGGGACTTCCTCGCGTTCCTGGCCGACCTGCCGCCCGGGATCAGCACCGTGCGGGACGCCCCGCGCCTCGCCGCCGACATGGCCGACGGCCTCAACGCCGAGATGATCAACGACCCGGTGTTCGGCGGGGCGGGGGAGCGGCTCGACCCCGGTGTGCTGCTCACCCCTCCGGCCGGCAAGCGGGCCAGGGTGTCGGTGATCAGCTGCATCGGCCTGCCCAACGACGACCAGCGGCAGACCTTCGTCAACCAGCTCCAGCTCGCCCTGTTCTCGTGGATCAAGCGCAACCCCGCCAGGGACCGGCCGCTCGGTGGGCTCTTCGTGCTGGATGAGGCGCAGACGTTCGTGTCCTCGCGCACCACGACCGCCTCCACCCAGAGCACGCTGACCCTGGCGTCCCAGGCGCGCAAGTACGGGCTGGGCATGGTCTACGCGACACAGGCCCCCAAGGCGCTGCACAACGTGGTCTCGGGCAACGCCGCGACCCAGTTCTTCGGCCTGCTCAACGCACCCGTCCAGATCCAGGCGGCAAGCGACCTGGCGCGGGCCAAGGGCGGCCGCATCGACGACGTCTCCCGCCTGCCCGCCGGTCAGTTCTACGGCGCCACCGAGGGAACCGGGCTCTCGAAGGTCCAGGTGCCGATGTGCCTGAGCCACCACCCGCCCACGGCATTGGCGGAGGAGGAGGTCCTGGCGAGGGCACAGGCGTCGGCGGTGGAAGCCGCGGACGGGCGCGGAGCTTGACTCGGTCACATCGTCAAGGATGGCGAACAGGGCGACTGGTCTTGATACGTGTGGCACCGGAGTGGGAGTGCTTCCCGTTCCGGGTCCGCATTGCGGAAGAGGCGATCGCCGACAATTGCTCTGCCGAGCGGGTCGTGGTCGAGTTCGGTGCGCGACCCGACCTGGCGGCGGCGATCGATGGGTGGGACGAGGAGTTCCAGGCCGTCTACGACCGGAGCGACCCGGCGAGCTCGGGCTTCCCCGACGAGGCGACGACGGCGGCCTGGCACGAGCGGGGCGAGCGATTGCCCAGCAGGTTGGCGTCGGCGCTGCGGGTGCGGACCGAGTTCCGCACCGCACGTGGGGAACTCGTGTTCGACGGTTGAGTTCGGCCTCTTCGGCTATTCATGCTGCGGTGGGTGGAGCAGATCTGGAGCAGGTTGTGGAGTTGAACGACGTGCGACGGCTTCGGACGGCGGTGAACGGCACCGGCTGACGTGGGGTTCCCCTGTTTGCACTGGTCAGGGCACTTGCGGAACAGCACTGGCAGGGTGAGGCACGGTTTGTGTTAGCGGCACTTCGCCGCCGTTGGCATGGATTGGCGGTTGTTGGGCGCAGTTCGTTGATGTCTAAAATGTGAAACTTGCTCATTATTGGCTGAATGGCTAGGGGAGCAGTTCGGCTGGGGACGGATCGCCGAACCGCTTCAGGTGAACGCGGTGGAGGGCCCGCATCCGGTGGTAGTCGAACTCGCCGCCCTGCGGAACGCGCTTGACCTCCAGCAGTCCTCGCCGCTCGAGGTCGTTGCGGCCACGGGGCTCGGCGTCGGGTGGCAGGCCGTAGAGGTCGCGTTCGCCGGATGGGACGTAGGAAATCTGGTTCTTGGCACGTTGCCTGTTACCGATGATCATCATTAGTGCCGGCGCGGTGGCGAGCAGTGCTCGCCACCGCGGTCGCCGCAGGATCGGCCGGGAAATGCCGAGCGCGGCCGGGGTCGTGGGCCGACCGCCCATTTCGCTATGACGACACCGAGCTGGAGCAACAGCGCGTTCGACGCGAGCCGGCCTGCTGCGGGCGGCTCCGCCGGAAGTTTGTCCCGTCCGTGTCAGGCCGGCGTCGTCGGTGGCCTGGACGCGGTAACGCTCGAGAGCGGTGACCGGTCGCGTCACCGCAGGCTCATTCGAGGTTGTGGCCAGGCGCGCGATCCGTCAGCGCCGGCGCGGGCCCCGCGGCACCCGACACCGAATCAACCCGCACTTCGCGGGAACACGCCCACTGAGAATTGGCCAAGCCTTCCGGGGTGACTCCAAAGGGCCAATCGGAAACACCCGATCCGGGTATGTCAGCGCCTATGCGGACTGCCGGAGAATAAAACGATGTCTCGAAAAGCTGATGAGCACGGCTTGCCCAGCGTCATCGTCGTGGGCGCGGGGATGTCCGGGTTGGCCGCCGCGCGGGCGCTGCGCGGATCCGGCCACGACGTGGTCGTGCTTGAGGGGCGTGACCGCGTGGGCGGGCGGATCTGGACCGACGAGCACGGGGTCGACCTCGGCGCGCACTGGATCCACGGCACGGACGGCAACCCGATCACCGAGCTGGTCGAGGACCTGGGCATCCCGTACAGCTACGTGGGCGGCGACAGCGCCTACACCGGGGGCTTCGACAGCCTGGACCTGTTCGGCGCGGATCACCGCCTGGCCGACCACCGCCACAAGAGCCGCACCCTGCAACTGGCCGACGACGTCCTGCACGAGCTCGAACAGCGAGCCGCGATCGCGCGCAAGGAGCAGCACCCGGACATCCCGCTCGGCGAGGCCCTGCGCCGGATCCTCGCCGAGCGCCGGTTGCCGCCGGACGACGAACAGGCGGTCCGCTATCACCTCAACGTGCTCCTGCGCGAGGACGTCGCCGAGGACCCCGACAGGCTGTCGCTGAAGTTCTGGGAGGACGGCTACCTGGTCTACGGCTACGGCGACAGCGTCCTGCACCAGGGCTACCAGGCGGTGGTCGACGCCCTCGCCGAAGGGCTGGACGTCCGACTGGGCCACGCGGTCACGCGGATCGACACCACCACTACCGGGCCGGTGCGCGTCACCACCGGGCGGGGCGACTTCGAGGCGGACAAGGTGCTGGTCACCGTGCCGCTCGGCGTGCTGAAGGCCGGGGCGGTGCGCTTCGAGCCCCCGCTGCCGGAGGCCAAGCGGTCGGCGATCGCCCGGCTGGGCTTCGGTACCCTCAACAAGATCGCCCTGCACTACCGCGAACCGTTCTGGCCGCGCGACCAGTACGTCTTCGGCTACCTGTGCCGCGACACCGACCGCTACCCCACGGTCGTCATCAGCATGTGGAAGTCCCACGGCAAGCCGGTCCTGGTCCTGCTGCTCGGCGCCTCGCTCGGCCGCGAGGCGGAGACCTGGTCCGACGAGGACGTCGCCGCCTACGCCGGCACCATCGTCGAGGACCTGTTCGGCGCCGACGTGCCCATGCCCGAGCACATCTCGCGCACCGCGTGGTCGGCCGACCCCTTTTCCCTGGGCTCGTACACCTGCATCGGCGTCGATTCTTCGTCGAAGGACATCGGCAGGCTGGCCGAGCCGGTCGGCGACCGGCTGTTCTTCGCCGGCGAGGGCACCAACCCCTACCACTGGGGCTGCGTGCACAGCGCCTACGAATCCGGCCTGCGCGAAGCCGCGCGGATCAGCGGGGACACCACCCTCTACACCCCGCCGAGCGCCGGAACCTCCCGCCGCCAGTCGCGCAACACCGATCGCGTGCTGCGCTTCGCGCGACTGCGGATGACGCACATCGACGAGCGTGACCTGGCCGAGCGGGTGGCGTGCCTGCGCGAGGGCGTCGACCCGCACGGGGTGCGGCTGTTCGCCTCACTGACGACCTCCGAGCTGGAGACGCTCGCCTCGATGTTCGACGAGATCCCCTTCACCGCGGGCGACGCGATCTGCCGCGAGGACGACGCCGCGCACGGGGTGTTCCTCGTCGCCGGCGGCGAGGTCGAGGTCGACTTCGGCGGCATCTACGAACGCGCGGTCGTGGGTCGCGGCGCCGTGCTCGGCCACTACGACCTGTTCTTCAACGCCCGCACCACATCGGTAACGGCGCTCGGCGACGACGTGGTCCTGTTCTACCTGGACCACTACCGGTACCAGAGCTTCCTGCACGCCTTCCCCGACGTGCTGATGCTGATGATGTCGGACCTGGTCACGCGGTGGGAGCAACTGGAGATCGCACTCGGCTCCACGATACTGTCCGCCCCCGGGCGGAAGACCGGATCGGCCCAGGTCGCGTTCGACGGTGGGTGACCGGCGGCGTGCCGGTGGCGGATTTCCGACGACGCGCAATGGGTATCGCTGGAGCACTCGTCGTCCGCAACCGAGGACCGCGGGTGCCGAAAGACGATGCCGCGGTTCCTGACCTGTGGTGAGCCGCTAAGCGGCCTGCGGCGGGTTGTTCGCGGCAGACTGTGCCCACCGCGAGACGTTCGGAGCGGTCGGTGGTGTTGCCGGACAGTCGGCGGCTGGGTGCGTCGAGTTCGGTGATCCGCGCCTGCCGTGCGTCTACACGCCGGGTGGCCGGCGTCCGGTTGGTGGCGGGCGCGTGACGAGGCGGCGCGGGCGGCCGGTGATCGCCGACAGGTGCCCGGCCGAGCGGCTCGTGGCCGAGTTCGGTGGGCCTGCGGACTTGGTGGAGGCGATTGACGCGTGGACGACGAGTTCCAGCCCGTGCGCAACCGCAGCGACTCCGCGGGTTCGGGCTTCCCTGACGAGGCGACCACGGCGGCGTGGCACGAGCGGGGCGAGTGGTTGGCCGGGGCGCTGCGGGCGCGGACCGGGTTTCACACCGCACGCGAGGACCGCGTGTTCGGCGGTTGAGGTCGGCACCTGTTGCCGTCATTCACACCGCGGTGTGTGGAGCAAATCTGGAGCAGCCGGTAGAGCCGAACGACGTGCGACGGTTTCGAATGGCGGTGAACTGCACCGGCTGACGTGCTGATTCTGTGTTTGTGCTGGTCAGGGCGCTTGTGGAATAGTACTGGCGGACTGGGGCTCAGCTTGTGTGGGCTGCACTTCGCCGCAGTTGGCATGGATTGGTGGTTGTTGGGCGCAGTTCGTTGATGTGGTGCGGTTCGTGCGTCTCGGGTGTGGCAGCGGCGCACAGCGGCGACATCATCCCGTTTAGCGGCGCGTTGTTGGAGTTGGGCCGCGTCGAGTTCGCCGGGCTGCGGCTATGGCGGTGATCGCGACGGTCATCGTCGCTGTGGCCGAGAACAGGGCGGGCAATTCGACCACGGCACCTCGCGCCCCATCGTGGGGGGCGACGATGGGATGCGATGCGACGCCGGGGGACAGGCTCGTGAGGTCAGCGGCCTGCGGGGCGTCCGTCCGGGTCGGTCATGGTTATGGCGCCACCGCGTGCCTGCAGGACCACGTCCTCGCGGTACTCGCCGTCGGCGAGTGCGGCGAGTTGTCCGAGGCTTGCCATCCGTACGGTCTCGCCATCACGCTGGAACACCAGCAGGTTGCCGTCCTGGACGTAATCGCCGTCGTAGGTGCCGTCGCCGTCCAGTTCGACGGGCCGACCCAACTCCCGCTCGATCCGCGTGCCGGACGCTGGTCCGGTGAGGACGCGCACCGAGGTCCAATCGCCGGGTGCCAGCTCCTTGAACGGTCTGGAGTCGTCCGAGCGGGCCAGCTCGCCGATCGCCTTTTCGAGGTTCTCGTCGAATTCCACCGTCACTCCCGAGGCGGTCTCGCTGCATCCTGCCAGCAGGGCGAGCAGTGCGATCAGGGTCAGTATCGAGCGCATGATCAGTACTGGTCCGGAGTAGCCGACGGCGTGCCGGGGTCGTGGTCGTCGTTGCGCCCGGGGTTGTCCGTGGGCCACGGTGTCTTCTTGGTCTCGCGGGTCTCGCCAGGTGGTACCTCGTTGGAGGGCACGAGGGTGTCGTTCTTGTCGATGACCACCATCTTGCCGTCCTCGACCGCCTGTTCGACCAGATTCGCCAACTGTTCGGGACTCGCGTCCGGGTTGGCCTGCGCGATGCTGCGGCCGACCTCGTTGTTGTGCAGATCCATGCCCACCGGGATGTGGTGGCTCGACGGATTGCGCTCGTGGGCGGTGGCGAACTCGCGGGCCCACTCCTCACCGTACCGCTGCGTCATCAGCGCATTCCAGTAGGCGTGCCGGAAGGCGTCCGCGTGCCCGTCGGTCCCGCCCTTGCCGTCGAACTTGCCCTCAGCGACGTGCAGCGCGTCCTGCCGGATGTCGCCGAACTCCTTGAGGCCGAGCAGTCCCTTGCGCATCTGCAGGTCGTCGAGCATCTCCGCCTCGGCCTGGGTGACGCGCTCCTTCTTGATGCCTCTGCGTTCCGCGAGCCAACCGGTCAGACCGCTCGGCCAGATCGTTGTGCCATCAGTCTTGACCTGGTACTTCTCCAGCAGCTCGCGGTGCCGCCGCTCATCGACCACGCGGTCTTCGCCCGCCGTCGCGGCCGCCGCCAGGGTGGTCGCCCCCGCGTCGCCGATCCCGTTGGACAGGATGCGCTTGAGCACGGAGTTCAACTCCATGTCGATCTCGGCCGCGCGGGCGAGGATGCCCTGCACCTCGACCTGGATGATCGCGCTGTCCAGGAATCCACCGACGTCCGAGGTCTTCACGACGGTGCCGTTCTCGATGCGGTAGCCGTTCTGCGCGGCGAACTGCTCGGTCGCCTCGACGCTGCGGATCAGGTCCCGTGCGGACTGCTCGGAGTCGTCGACGACTTTCCCCGCCGCGGACAGCCGCGCGGCGAGTTCCTCGAGTTCCTGACGACGGACGAGGAGGTCGTCGGCCGCCGCTTCCGATGCCTTCCCGGTCCACCCGACCGGCTTGGCGCCGTCGAGTTCGTCCTGCAGGCCGATCACCTGTCTCTTCTGTGCGGAGAGGTGGTCGCCGACCTGCCCGATGGCATCCGGCTGCCACTGCCTGACCTCGGACCACGTGGCCATCAGCGGCCTCCTGCCTTGCCGAACTCCCGCTCGGTGTCGTCGTCCTGCGCCTCGTAGTCGTCGGCGGCCGCGATCAGCGCGTTCGCGTAGGCGTCCACACCTTGGGCCCACTTGGCGGTGGTGGCCTCCCAGTGCGGACCGAGCTCGCCGGTGGTCCCGGCGGACTCCGTGCCCGGCAGCGCGGCGGCGAGCTCCGCCACCCGGCCCAGCTCCAACTTGCGCACGACCCCTGCGGCCTGCTTCGCGGCATCGGCCGCGGCGCGCAGCGCTTTCGGATCGACATCGAACCCGGTCATCTGCCCTCCCCGGACATGACCCAGAGTATCAGTGCCATTGCAGAACGTATCCTTATTTATGCGGGTATGAGAACACTGAAACCCTCGACGCACATCCCGACCGTGAGGACTCGGCCGCACGGTCTGTCTCCACGGACGTGGAGATACTCGAGTAGCCATGGCGCGACCTTGAGGCATTGAGTGCGGGCCGAGTTTCGCGCTGCACAAGGAAACGCGTGTTCGACGGTTGAGTTCGGCCTCTTCGGCTATTCATGCTGCGGTGGGTGGAGCAGATCTGGAGCAGGTTGTGGAGTTGAACGACGTGCGACGGCTTCGAACGGGAGTGAACGGCACCGGCTGACGTTCTGGTTCCCTGTTTGCGCTGGTCAGGGTACTTGTGGAACAGCGCTGGCGGAGTGGGGCTCAGCTTGTTGGCCGCAGTTGGCATGCATTGGCGGGTGTTGGGCGCAGTTAGTTGATGTGGCGCGGTTCATGCTTCTCGGATGTGGCTTCGCGCGCGGACTGTCTGGCTGGACCAGGGCTGGTGGTGCCCTGAACCGTGCACCCTGATGTGCGAGGCGTTGGTCAGGACGTGGCCTTGGATTCAATCGGCCCAGGAGGTCTCGTGCCGATACTCTCGTTCTTCTCGCTCGCCTCGATGGAGGCGTGGCGCCGCCGTTGGAGCTCCTCGCGTCCGGCGTCCGGGATCGTCATCGACTCGGCGATCTCCACCGAGTCCGAAGGATCCTGCATGCGATCTCCTCCCGCAGGCGCGCGCAACGGCGAACCCGCCGATTGCTCCGTCATCGCCACCAGGTCGCCACCCGTCACCACCTGCCCACCTCCCGACATACCGTGACGGCAGCACAGGAAAGACCGCTCCGGACAGGCTGCGCGAGGGTGAGCGGTGCTCACGGCTCACGCGGTTGTCACTCCCTGTGGGAGTTGGGTCGCCGGATGTGGGAACCTCGTCGCGTGAGCCGATCGAACCGGGTGGCGCTGGACGCGCTGATCGCGGAGGCGACTGTCGACTGCTACGACGACAGCGAGTGCGTCACGGGATTCCACACCATGATCGAGGAGCACCTCGCCGTGCCGTTCCGGACGGTGGTGCCGGGTGTGGACGTGACCGTGACGGGGGTGGACCTGACCGGGGACGAGCGGGTCGTGGCTGTCTGCGTGCGCGGGAAGTCGACGCAACGGATCTCCCTCTCGGACCTGTCGCTGCCCGCTCCGCCGCCGGAAGGCTCGCAGTGGATCGATGCCCACCGCTGCCGGGCGAAGGGGACGTGAACGGGGTGGGCTCCTGGCCGGAGCAGGTGCGGTGCACGGAGGAGGAAGCCCTGGCCAACCTGCGCGCCGTGCTCGAACTGTGCGCGGCCGGGGAGGTGAGGTGCAGCGACAAGACCAGTCGCCCGTCCGCCGCGACCGTGCGCACCGTCGGCGCGCACCTGGTGCGGGGTGACTTCTACCCCGAGGAGCCCATCGCGGCGTTCGCGTGGCCGCTGCTGCTCCAGGCCGGTGGCCTCGCCTCGCTCGACGGCGCCCGCCTCCGGTTGACCCCGAAGGGCCGTGCGGTGCTCGGGAAGCCGTCCGCCGAGGCCGTTCGGAACCTGTGGCGGCGCTGGCTCACCCACGCGGCGATCGACGAGTTCAGCCGGGTCGAGCAGATCAAGGGCCAGCAGGCCCGCAACGTGCTCACCGCGGCGAAGACCCGGCGACAGGCGGTCGCCGCGGCGCTGGCCGGCTGCCCGCCGGACAGGTGGGTCGACGTGGACTCCCTGTTCACCGCCATGCGGCGCGGCAACATGAGCCCCACCATCGCCCGCACGGACAGGGCGCTGTGGAAGCTCTACCTCGTCGACCCGGAGTACGGCAGCCTCGGCTACGACGGGCACCACGACTGGGAACTCCTCGAAGGTCGCTACACGCTCGCCGTGTTGTTCGAGTACGCGGGCACCCTGGGGTTGGTCGACCTCGACTACGTCGACCCACGCGGTGCGCGCGACGACTACGTCGACAACTGGGGCGGTGACGACCTGGACGCGTTGAGCCGCTACGACGGGCTCGTGGCGATCAGGCTCACCGCGCTGGGCGCCTACGCCCTCGGCCTGACCGACGCGTACCAACCGGCCGGGCCCGGGACCGCCGGAACCCGGCCGCTGAAGGTGCTGCCCACCCTCGACGTCGTCGCCACCGGTGACATCGGCGCCGCGGACCGGCTCGTCCTGTCCGCCCACGCGGAGCAGACCGCCGACCGCGTCTGGAGGGTGTCGTCGGCCGGTCTGCTCACCGCACTCGGCAACGGCCGCGACCTCGACGGGTTCGTCGACTTCCTCGCCGAGCGGACCGGGCACGACCTGCCCGACGCGGTGCGCGCGCTGGTCGCGGACGTCGAGCGGCGGAGCTCGCAGTTGACCGATCTCGGCCACGTCCGCGTCGTCGAGTGCGCCGATCCCGCGCTCGCCGCGTTGATCGTCCGCGACCGCGCCTTGCGCGCGCTGTGCCGCCCGATCGGTGACCGCCACCTCGCCGTCCGGCCGGATCAGGAGTCGAAGTTCCGCAAGGCCCTGCTCAAGCTGGGTCACGTCATCCCGACCGGAACCCGTGGAGGTGGGCCCTGACGGGGTCGTTGGACGGGCTCGACACCGCCGCCCTGCGGCCCCTGTGGCGGGCCGTGCACGACCGGTTGTCGTCGGGGCGTCCGGTCAGCCGGGTGAAGGTCGGTCCCCTCGACGAGGAGGAGCGGTCGGCCGTGGCCGACCTGCTGGGGGCCGATCGACTGCCGGGTCGGTACGCGACGGTGTCGGTGGTCGGGCTCGACGAGTTGCTCCGGGAGTCCGTGGAGGCGGGGTTGCGCGAGGTCGTCGTGGCACTCCTGGGTCCGCTGGACGACCTGGCCGGGCGCCGGGCGCTCGCCACCGGCGCCCGCTCCGGGTTGTGGGCGTGGTTGGCCGGGCACCCCGTGGTGACGGCCCAGCCGGTGTTGCTGGAGTGGGTGGACGCCGTTCGGCGGGCCGGGCTCGTCGGTGGCTCCGTCGAGCGCACGAGGGACGGGCTCGACCGGGCCCTGCGGGTCGTCGCCGCGTTGCCCGCGACGGGTGTGCCGCTGCCGGTGCTGGCGGAGGCCGTCCTCGGCGACCCGCACGCCCTGGACGAGGGAACGCGGTGCGCCGGGCTGGTCCTGCGGGCGTTGGCGGCGCTCTACGGCGTCGACCCGCCGGGGGACGCGCAGGAGCGGCGGGCGCTGTGGGAGCGCGCCGGGGTGGTCGAGGACGAGTTGTCCCCGGTCGTCCTGGTCGCCGGCCTGCGGTTGGGCGGTGTCGGGGGCGGGGTGCTGCGCGTGTGCGCGGACGCGGGGCACGTCGCGGCCCTGACGTTGGCACAGGTCCGGGCGACCTCGTTCGCCGGGGCGCCGGGGAACGTGTGGGTGTTCGAGAACCCGAGCGTGCTCGCGGTGGCGGTGGCCCGGTTCGGGGCTTCGTGCCCGCCGGTGGTGTGCACGTCGGGCTGGCCCAACAGCGCGGTGATCGTGCTCCTGCGTGGTCTGGCCGCGGCCGGGGCGACGCTGCGCTACCACGGGGACTTCGACGGCGAGGGTGTGCGGATCGCCGCGCACGTGGTGGCGCGCACCGGCGCCGTGCCGTGGCGCATGGCCACCGGCGACTACCTGTCGGCGCTGGGCGGCGCACGCGTCGCCACGTCGGTGGGGAGGGTCACCGAGGCGCCGTGGGACGACGGGCTGGCGGACGCGATGCGCGAGCACGGGCCGGCGGTCCCGGAGGAACGGGTCACCGCGCGGCTGTTGGACGAACTCGACGAGTGCGGACGGGATGTCGGCGGTCTGCCGTAGCGTGCTCGACCGGTGGGAGGAGGGTGCTCGTGGAGGCCGTGCGCGTGCCGCCGGAGATGTTCCGGTTCACCACGGGCGAGCGGGCCGGGCTGTACGTGGCGATCCTGCACGCGTTCGGCGAGGCCAACGAGCGGTTGGAGACCGCTCTCGGGCTGGACGACGTGCGGGCGCGGCTCCGCTCGGTGGGGTGGCTCGACCCGCTGGACGACGGGGACCTGACCGAGGCGCTGGGCAGCCTGCGCGACTGGCGGCTGCTCGACGTCACCCAGAACCACGCCGAGAACTACCGGACCGCCGACGAGTACGAGCGGCGCAACCTCCAGTACTCCTTGACCAAGCGCGGTGAAGCCGCCCTGGCCGGTGTGGTGCACGCGATGGGCGTGCTGGCCTCGACGGGCGCGCTCCAGACGGCGGTGCTCGACGCGATCGCGGACCGGCTCGGTGAGCTGGTCGCGCAGCTGGGCGATCCCGGTGTGCCGGACCGCCGGATCTTCGGCACGCTGGTCGAGCTGGAGGGGCACCTGGAGGCGTTGCGGGGGAACACCAAGCAGTTCAACGGTGAGCTGCAACGCCTGTTGCGGGCGGAGGGGGCCGACCAGGAGACGTTCCACGAGGTCAAGTCGGCGACCGTGGCGTACCTCCAGGAGTTCACCACCAACCTGGAGCAGCGGGCGCACGCGATCGCCAACCGGGTCGAGTTGGTCGAGGAACGCGGAGTGGCCCTCCTGCACCACCGCGCGCTGGTGGGCGCCGAACTCCCGCCCACCTCGGGTGACGACCCGGCGGTGGCGTGGTCGGAGCTGCGCCGGGCCAGGTGGGAAGGGCTGCGGGCGTGGTTCCTGCCGGTGGACGGCGGCACGCCCAGGGTTCAGCAGCTGTTCGTGGTCGCCAGGCGCGCGATCATCGCGTTGTTGCAGGTGCTCGACCGGATCACCGAGTCCAGGCGCAGGTCGACCAGTGCTGCGGCCGACTTCCGCGAGCTGGCGCGCTGGTTCGCGGTCGCGCCGGCGGAGGAGGACCTGCACCTGCTGTGGTCGACCGCCTTCGGGCTCGGTTCGGCCCGGCACGCGCACCTCGCGCACCCCGACCCGGAACTGGTCGGCTCATCGAGCCGGTGGGCCGACGCACCGCCGGTGGAGGTGTCGGCGCTGCTGCGCAGCGCGGGGCGGACGGAGCGGTTCAGCCGCACCGGGCGGGTGCGCGACGTGGCCGCGGTCAAGGCGGCGCGCGCCGAGTCGGCTCGTGCGGAGCGGGCCGCGCTGAAGGCCGCGTGGGACCGGTTGGACACCGGTGGCGGCACGAGGTTGTCGCAGTTCGGGCGGGTGGACCACGAGGTGCTCGAACGGCTGCTCGACCTCCTCGGGCGGGCCTTGACCGCGGCACCGGACCGGCACGGCGTCCACCGGGCCACCACGGGCGACGGGCGGGTGGAGATCCTGTTGAGGCCGCCGGGGGCGCACCGCGAGCAGGCGGTGCTCAGGACGCCGCGCGGCGTGTTCACCGGCCCGGACTACGACATCGAGATCCGCACGCCCGGTGGTCGCACGGCACGGCGGCCGCGGCGGGCTGCCGAAGGGGCGACCGGATGAGCAACCTGGCGAACCAACTGGTCATCGCGGAGCGCGAGGAGGTCGCGCGGGCGATCCGACTGCTGCTGGCGACACCGCTGATCGGCGCCGAGGCCGCACCGGAGGCGTTCGACCTCGTGCGCAGGCGTCGTGAACCCGTCGGGAAGTGGTTCGACTACTACTGCGGGTGGTCGCTGGTCGTCGAACCCCGCCTGGGGTACGCGCGGTTGGCCAAGGTCGGGGTCGCCACCGACCCCACCCGCCCGGCGCGACGGCACCGCACGGGGCGCGCGCCGTTCGACCGCCGCCGGTACACCCTGCTGTGCGTGGTGGCCGCCGAGCTGCTGGGCGCGCCGGTGACCACGGTCGGACTACTGGCGGACCGCGTCGTCCAGGCGTCGGCCGCGGACCCGGTGTTGCCGCCGTTCGACACGTCCAGCCGTGCCGAGCGGATGGCGTTCGTCGACGCGCTGCGACTGCTGGAGTCGGTCGGCGCGGTCGAGGTGGTGGACGGCGCCACCGAGTCGTTCGTGGACTCCACCGACGCGAAAGTCCTCTACCGGGTGGACGCGACGCTGCTCATGCGCCTGCTGGCGGCCCCGGTCGGCGCGTCGCAGGTCGCGGTCACCCCCGGGAGGTCGTACACCGACGAGGTGCCGCCGCGCTTCACCGAGCTGCTGACCCGGCTGTCCCTCGAACGGCGCTACGGCGATGCCGACGAGCCGGTGTCCGAGGTCCAGCGCAACCTGTGGCTGCGGCACTCGGTGTTCCGCAAGCTGGTGGACGACCCGGTCGTGCACCGCGACGACCTGACACCCGCGGAACTCGCCTACCTGTCGTCACCGACCGGTGGGCAGCTCCTGCGCCGGGCCGCCGACCAGGCGGGGCTGCTGGTGGAGGAACGTGCCGAAGGCGTCATGCTGATCGATCCGGACGGTGTGGCCACGGACAGCCGGTTCCCCGACGACTCAGGCAACGCCAAGGTCGCCGCCCTGCTGCTCCTCGACGTGATCACGGCCGGGGACGGGCAGGTCGCCGTCGAGCAGCTGCGCGCCGAGGCCGACGCACTGCTCGGCCGCTTCCCCCGGTGGGCCAAGGGCTACCGGGGCGAGGACGGGGCCACGCGGCTGGTCGCCGACGCGCTGGACGTGCTCAGGGCGTTCGGCCTCGTCCGGCTCGACAGCGGTGTCGTGCGCGCCCGGCCCGCCGCCGGCCGCTACGCGGTGACCCGAACGAGCGCCGACGACGTCGAGGACGGGTCATGACGGTGACCGGGCTGCCGCGCGTGGGGAGCGGTGCGGCGACCAGGTGGGTGCCCGAACGCGCCGGGATCCTGAACGTGTGGCGCTACTACGACGAGGTCTTCAGGTTCCACAAGGGGCGGTTGTTGTTGCGCGGCCCCAACGGCACCGGCAAGTCGAAGGCGCTGGAGCTGCTCCTGCCGTTCCTGTTCGACGCCAACCTGCGCGCCAACCGGCTCTCCACGTTCGGCACGTCCGAGCGCACCATGCACTGGAACCTGATGGGGGAGGGGGCGACCGGCACCACGAGAGTCGGGTACGTGTGGCTGGAGTTCCGCTTCCCCGGTGCGGACGGCTCGCCGGACGAGTGGTTCTCGTGCGGTGCGCGGCTGGCCGCGACCAGGCACACCACCGCGGTGCACCCGGATTACTTCACCACCGGGCAGCGCATCGGCGTGCCGGGTGGCCTCGACCTCACCGACCCGAACGGCGCACCCCTCACCGGCAAGGTCCTGGAAGCCGCGCTCGGCGACCGGGGCACGCTTCACCAGAACGCGTCCGACTACCGGGCGGCCGTGCGCTCGACCCTGTTCCCCGGACTGGGCGAGCAGCGCTACGACGCGCTCATCACGGCTCTGCTCCAGCTCCGCACGCCGAAGCTCTCCCAACGGCTCGACCCCGGGCTGCTGTCCACGTTGCTGTCCAAGGCGTTGCCGCCGCTGGGCGAGGCGGAGATCAGCGACCTCGCGGAGGGCTTCGAGCGCCTGGACCGGCAGCGTGACCGGCTCAAACGCCTCGACGCGGAGGTGGAGGCCGCGCAGCACCTCGAAACCAGGCAACGCGCGTATGCGCGGCGCGTGCTGCGCGCCGCGGCGGCGAAGCTGATCTCCGCCACCACGGAGCTGGGCAACCTCGCGGACGCCGCGAAGCTCTCGGAGGACGAGCACCGCCGCGCCGCGCGGCGCAAACAGGAGGCCGAGGAACGCGGTGAGGTGCTGGAACAGCGCATCGTCGACGCAGAAGGACGCGTCCAAGGGCTGACCGGCAGCGAGGCGTACCGGAAGGGCGAACAGCTCGACCGGCTGCGGACCACCGTGCGCGAGGCTCGCGCCGCCGCGGGGAAGAGGCGTGCCGACGCCGAGCGCCACCGCGAGGCCGCTCGGGGCGACGCGGAAATCGCTGACACCGCCGCCCGGCGCGCGGACGCGGGGGAAGCGGCCACGGGGGCGCTGGCCGACGGCGCCTCGACCGCCGCCGCCCGTGTCGGTCTTGCCTCGGTGCACGCCGAGATCGCCCGCGTCCTCACCGACCCCTCCCGGTCACGGGCCCTGCTGCGCGCTGCGGTGCAAGCGCGTGCCGAGCAGGTCGAGGCCGTGCGCGCCGCGCTCAACGAGCACGAGGTGGCGCTTCACAGCAGGCGGGACGCGGAGGGTGCGCTCGACGAGGCGCGGGAGACCCTGGCGGAGGTCACCGAACGGCGGGCCGAGTTCGCCGACCGGCGCGAGGCCGCGCTCGCGGAGCTGTGGGCCGCCGTCCTGGCGTGGGCGGCGGACTGCCGCGGACTCACCTTCGCCGACCCCCGGGTGCTAGCCGACCTCGCGGCGTCGGAGACCGCCGTGCTGACCGAGGTCGATTCCGTCGCGAGCCGTGTGCTGGGCGCCGTCACCCGGGACGAGACCCTGGTGGGGGCGGCGCTGGCGAACGCCGAGCGCGATCGGGACGCCTTGCGCGACGAGGTCCGGCGGCTGCTCGCCGAGGAGGACCTGCCTCCCCTGCCGCCGCACACGCGCACCGCGGACCGGGTGACCATGACCGGCGCGCCCCTGTGGCGCCTGGTCCGCTTCGCCGACGCGGTGCCCGACGACGTCCGCGCGTCGGTGGAGGCCGCGCTCCAGGCGTCCGGTCTCCTGGACGCCTGGGTCGGCCACGACGGCGCGGTCACCGGGCACGACACGTTCGCCGTACCCGGCGCCGTGCCGCCGGCGCCGGGTCGATCACTCGCCGACGTCCTCGTACCCGAGGTCGACGCGCCCGTGGCCGTCGACGTCGTCGCCCGCCTACTCGGTGGTGTGGCGTACGGGGAGGGTCTGCCCGCAGGTCACCCGGTCGCCATCGGGGCCGACGGTGGTTGGCGTACGGGCAACCTGCGCGGCACCTGGCGCAAGGACGAGGCATCGCACATCGGCGCGCTCGCCAGGCAACGGGCCCGGCACCGCCGGTTGACCGAACTGCGTGAGCGGATCGCCGCGTCGGAGGAGCTGATCGGGACGCACACGGCAGCCCTGCGGTCGCTGACCGGACGCAGGGCCGACGTCGAGGCCGACCGGCGCGCTCGGCCCGACCACACCGCCGCGAACGCGGCACTGGATGCCCTGACCCGTGCGGATTCGGCGGTCTCCAGCGCCGACGGCGTGGTTCGGCGGTCACTGGACGGCCTGGTGAAGAGCGAGCAGCGCGTGGACCGAGCCCTGCGCGCGCTGACCACGACGGCAGCCGAACACGGCCTGCCCACCGGGCGGAACGCGCTCACCGCCGTCGTGGCCGCCGTCGCCGCCTTCCGGACCGCGGCTGACACCTGGATCGACGAGCACGCCGCCCTGCTCACGGCACGTCGTGAAGCGGACCGGACCGCCGAGCAGGCCCAGCGGTCCCGGCTCGCCGCCGAACAGCGGGAGGACGAAGCGGACGACGCCGAAGTCGTGGCCCGCAGGCTCGACAGCGAGCTGGACGCCGTGGAGGGCACCATCGGCGTCGACTACCGGCAGGTGCTCGACGAACTCGCCGGGCTGCGTGAGCAGCTGGGCTCGACCAGGCGGGAAGCGCGCGCCAACCAGAACGAGATCGGCACCCTGGCCGTGCGCCTGGGCGAGCTCACCGCCCAGCGGGCCACCGACGCGCGTGACCGCGACCGCGCCACCGACGTGCGCGATCAGGCCGCGGCGCGATTTCGGCACCTGGCGGACGGCAGCCTGCCCGCCGACAGCGGTCTGGACGACCCGCCCGCGTTCAGGCAGGTGCTGACGGCGTCGAGCGGTGTCCGGGCAGCGCTCGACGCGGCGAGGTCGATCGCGGCCGTGTGGCCGTCGCTGCCCCACTCGCCGAAGAACCTCGGCGATGCCGCACACCGGTTGGCGGAAGAGGTGCACGCCTCCCGCGAGGCGCTGGGCGGTCGGGCCGACCTCGAACTCGACTCCGACGAGGACGTCCAGGTCTTCTCCGCCATGGTGGACGGGGTGAGGATCGGCGCTTCCGCGCTGTTCGACCTGTTGCGGTCCGACGCGGAACGCAGCAGGGAGGACATCACCGCGCAGGAGCGCGAGCTGTTCGACCGGACCCTCACCGGGGACACGCGCCGCCACCTCGCCGCCCGGATACGGCAGGCGCACGACCTGGTCGACGGCATGAACGCCCGCTTGGAGCGCGTGCGCACCGCCTCCAAGGTGGCGGTGCGGCTGGTGTGGGAGGTGTCGCCCGAGCTGCCACCGGGCACGAGAACAGCGCGTGACCTCCTGCTCAAGGACCCGGTGCGGTTGTCCGAGGAGGACCGCGAGTCGCTGCACCGGTTCTTCCGCGACCGGGTCGAACAGGCCAAGGGCGATGAGACGGCCACCAACTGGGAGCAGCAGTTGGGGCAGGTGTTCGACTACACGGCCTGGCACCGGTTCGTGGTGAAGGTCGACCGCATGAACGGGACGGGCTGGCAGCCCCTGACCAAGAAGCTGCACGGCGCGCTGTCGGGCGGTGAGAAGGCGATCGCGCTGCACCTGCCGCTGTTCGCCGCCGTGGCGGCCCACTACCAGGCCGTTGCCGGAGCGCCGCGGGTCATCCTGCTGGACGAGGTCTTCGTCGGTGTCGACAGCGTCAACCGCGGCCAGGTGTTCGCACTGCTGTCGGCGCTGGACCTCGACCTGGTCCTCACCTCCGACCACGAGTGGTGCACCTACCGCGAGTTGGACGGCATCGCGATCCACCAGTTGATCAGCGGTGGCGACGACGACGCCGTCACCACCGCCCGGTTCGTGTGGGACGGCGCCGAGGTGGTCGACGAGGAAGCGGTGGAGGACGACTGTGGTGTGCCCGCTGACCTGCTGTGACGCAGGAGGCGGGCGATCCGGGTTTTGGTCCGCTGTGGACTTCCGTGGCGCTCGCGGGCCTCGTCCTCCGACCGCGAGGTGACGGGCTGCCCGACCGCGTGCTGGTACTTGGCGTCGTAGGCCCTGGTCCAGACGTCCGCCGCCCACGACCGCCGCAGTTCGTCGGCGCCGAACCCCCGGCCGTGAGCCCGGCAGTACGGTCGAGGAACCGCTCGGTGTCCTCGACGGTGGCGATCTCGTCCACGCCGGCGGTCGAGTACAGCGCGGCGGCGAAGCCGACCAGGACGGCTTCGTCCTCCACGATCACGCTGTCCCGGTCGTGCACCACCAGCAGCGCGTCGCCGCTCCAGCGCGGATTGCCGGCCGGCCAGTCGCAGTGACCGATCACGGCATCGGACCCGCCGGCCCGCAGCAGGTCACGAGCACGCCGCCCGGCCTCGTCGATCCACTCCGCGCCGGCCGACCCGTCGAGGTCGACCTCGGGGTCCTCCTCCGACCACGGCCACAGTCCGTCCCCGGCGTGGTTCCGGGCCGCCCACGACGGTGCCGGGTCGAGCGTGGGCACCTCGGCCGGCCGGGGGCAGGGATAACCGGACTGGAACAGCCGCCGCTGGACCTCCACGCAGCCCGCCATCCGCGGCGAGTCCGGACGAACGGGCGGAGTGGGCGACCAACCCCCGCACGTCCATGTGCGACCCTGCGCCCACGACTCGCCCCCGGACGTGGTGGACGAGGGGCCGCCCGAGCATGACTGGGTGCGGTTCCACCTCCGGTTCGCCGCGGTCGAGGGCGTGGAGGTGCGGGCTGGAGCCACCGGCTGCCCACCAGGGTGGATCAGGTGCCGGTGGGGAGCGGATCACGGTCATGGTGACGGGAGAAGGAACCGACGTCCGGTTCACCTCCGCCCCCGCCGTACGGGTGGCGAGCCGAACGTCCCGAGCCGGGTCGCTCTGACCAGTACGCGCCATGGCACCCGGAGCCGACGCGTCACCTCCTGGTTGAAGCAGCGTTCCACCATGTCGCGGTCACGCCGATGTCCGCGGATCACTCTTGAGAAGCGGACATCGGCACGCGGACGTGGTCGGTCCGGGGTGCGGGCTCGACCAAGTCCGAGCCGAGCGACCTGCGGGGCTGCCCGAAGGCGGACGTCCCATCGACGATCGTGCCGGCCGAGGACGACCGATGGCCGGCCACCGGGGTGGCCGGCACCGACCTCACCACTTGTCGGAGGTGACGATCGCCTTCAGCTGGTCGAGGGTCAGCGGCGGCTGCGGCGAGTAGAACCGACCGCCCGGCGAGTTGATCGCGGCGCCCTGGGGGTCCTCCTGGTTGCCGACGCGCAGGAGGACGATCGTCCCGTCGGGCCGCTTGAGGCACGCCAGGTGCGACACCGCGCCGGGAGCCGGCCGCGCGGTCCCGGTCGCGAGCCGGGAGCCGTCGGGCAGCGTGCTGACCTCGCAGTCCTCGATGCGGGGGTCGCACCACTCGCCGGGCTCGGAATCGCTGGGGTGGATCGTCAGGCTGACGCTCCCGGTGACGCCCGCGGAGGTCAGGGTTCCGGCGACGAGCGCGCCGACGGAGGTGTCCGGGTCCACCGCATGCGGTACCACGACCGATCCTGTCCCCGGTGGCTGGGGGTTCGCCGAGGACGGGGGCGGCAGGGCGAATTCCTGGGTCACCTGGAACGTCGCGGTGTCGCCGAGCACCACCCTGAACCGGGCGATCAGGTCGTCCGGCGAGGTGGGGACCGGGCTGCGCGCCGTGGTCGTGGACGGTGCGGTCGACGACGAGGGGGTCGGCGGGCTCGCGGCGTGCGTGCCGGAGTCGCCCGGTGCCAGCCACACCGCACCCGCGACCAGGCTCGCCACCGCGACGACGGTGGCCGCGACGGGTACCAGCCGTGCGGCGCGGCGTGGTCGCGCGATCGGGGCCGTACCCGCGGTCGCGGCGTCGGCGCGCCGCTCCAACTCGGCGAAGGCGTCGTGGAGAGTGCGCAGCTCACTCATGAGGTCTCCTGGAAGTTGGGGGTGCCGGCGGTGAGGTCGATGCGCAGGGCGTTGAGCGCCCGGTGGATCTGACTGCGCACGGTCGGTTCCCGGCACCCCAGCTGTGTGGCGATCTCCCGGTCGGACAGGCCCGCGTAGTAGCGCAGGACCACGGCCGCGCGCTGCTTCCTGGGCAGGCCGGCGAGGCGGCGGATCATCGCGTCCCGCTCGGCCCGCTCGTCCGCGCCGTCGGAGATCACCACCGGCTCGACCTCGGCGCGCGGTGACGTGCGGGTCAGCCTCCTGCGCCAGGACAGGTACTCGTTGACGATCATCCGCCGCACGTAGGCGTTCGGCTCGGCCATCCCCGAGATCCCTTCCCAGCGCTCGAACGCCCGGCCCAACACGTCGCTCACCAGGTCCTCGGCCAGCCATGTCCGGCAGGTCAAGACCGTGGCGAACCGCATCAGCGCGGGACGCTGCCTTGCCACGTACTCGGCAAACTCCACCGGCAACTCCCGATCGTCGACTCGACCTCGATTTCGCATCCCCAACGCGGAAGTGACCCCTTACGTTGCATTCGGGGCCTCAACGACTGCTGCGAGCCCCCGATCCCGTACCCGCAGGACCGAGGCCCCCTGCGTACCTGATCCGCGTTGGTCTTGGTTCGTGCTCGGGTGTGAAGGGCCGTCCTCGGGTGGATGACCGTCGGATGGTCAACAGGATGCTGTTCAAGGCCAGGACCGGAGTGGCCTGGCGTGAACCGCCCGAACGCCGTGGGCCGTGGGCCGTGGGCCGTGGGCCGTGGGCCGTGGAAGACGGTCCACAACCGGTTCTGGAGCCGGCCACGCAACGGTCTCCTGATCACGCTGGTCGCCGGGGTGGGTCGAAGATCGTGACGTCACGTTCGAGTCGGGTGTCGTGAAGCAGTTGTCCGAGGAGTTGGAGCACATCGACGAGCTGTGCGAACTGGTCGACGAGCTCTGGCCGGTGCCGGACCGGGGCTCCGTGCTCCGCATCGGCGGGTACTGCGTGGAGATCGGCGGCCGGGACGCGCCGTGGACGCAGATGGCGTCCGCCAACCTCGCCAAGCGGAGGAGCACCGGTTGATCCGGGAATGGGTGCCGCTCGCCCAGTTCCACACGGAAAGCGACTTCTGCTACGGATGCTTCCTGATCCGTTCCGATGATCTCGCCGCCGAGCGCTTCGGCGAGGTGCGCTCGTTCACCATGTTCACCGAATAGGCACGACCTCTTGCGAGGTGTTCGGCAACGCGGCCCCGCCGCCGAGGCTCGGGCTTCGATGCGTCGGTGGAACCGGTCGTCACTCGGCAGCGTCGCGCCCGGTGGCCGCACGACACCCGGTTTTGTCCACTTTTTGGCCCGTACCGGTTCGATTGCCCACTTTTCTGTCTTTTCCCCGCGCGCGCCGAGTGCATACCATCCACCGCGTGTCCGACTACAAGTTCGATTTGTTCATCAGCTACCCCCGTCGCGGCAACGTCCAGGAATGGCTGATGAACCACTTCCTCCGGAAACTCCGGGATTGTCTGGCCGACCAGTTCGCTCCGACGCCGAAGATCTACGTGGACAAGGAGATGCCGCGTGCCGTGGAGTGGCCGGCCAGCCTGCGGCACGCCCTGTGGCACAGCAAGATCATGATTCAGCTGCTCAGCCCCCAGTACTTCGCGTCGAAGTGGTGCCTGGCCGAGTGGTACAGCATGTTGGAGAGGGAGAGGATGCTGGGTCTGGCCAGCCCTGAGAAGCCGCAGGGACTGATCTACCCCATCCTCTTCTCGGACTCGGACAACTTCCCGCCGGAAGGGAAGACCCGGGCCTGGTGGAGTTTCAAGGATTTCGCTTATCCGGACCCGGCGTACCAGCAGACCCACGAGTTCGTCCGTTTCCACCGCGAGGTCAACGACCTGGCGGTGGACCTCGTCGCGCTGCTCCAGCAGGTGCCCCCCTGGCGCCCCGACTGGCCGGAGGTGGACCCGCCCGACCCCGTGCTCCCCCCGTCACCCCCGATGCCGAGGTTCTGATGACCACCGGGACCGTGATCACGTTCTACTCCTACAAGGGCGGGGTCGGACGGAGTTTCACGCTGGCCAACGTCGCCGTGCTGCTGGCCCGGTGGGGCTTCCGCGTGCTCGCCGTCGACTGGGACCTGGAAGCGCCCGGCCTCCACCACTACTTCAACCCGGTGCTGTCCTCGGAACCCGAGGGCGGCGTGATCGACCTCGCCCACGACTTCCTCGCGGGAGCGGAGAGCCCACGCCCACACGCCGTCCGGCTCAACGTCGAGGGCAATACCCTCGCCCTGCTGGCCGCGGGCCGGGACGACGACTCCTACACGGACCGGATGCAGCGCATCGACTGGGAAGACCTCTACCTGCGGGGGTTCGGCGCCTTCCTGGAGCGCTGCCGGGCGGAGTGGACCCAGGACTACGACTTCGTGCTGATCGACAGCCGGACGGGTCTTTCGGACATCGCCAGCATCTGCACCGCGCAACTGCCCGACCGGCTGGTCGTCCTGTTCACCGCCAACCAGCAGAACCTCAAGGACGTCGTGGACGTGGTGCGCCGCGCCGATCTGGCGCGGGATCGCCTGCCCTACGACCGGCCGAGGCACCTCGTGCTCCCGGTCCTGTCCCGGCTGGACGGCTCGGTGGAGTACGCGCGAGCCGAGCAGTGGCGCAACAAGTGTGCCGAGGTCTTCGGACCGTTCTTCCGGAACTGGCTGGTCAAGAGCGTCTCGGAAGACCTGATGCTGCGGCACCTCACGCTCCCCTACATCTCCTACTGGAGCTTCGGCGAGCAGCTGTCCGTGCTGGAGGAGCTCGTCCCGTCGGCGGGCCAGGTCTCGTTCGCCCTGGAGACGGTGGCGGCGGTGGTCGCGCAGCAGTTCGACCGCACCGACCTGCTCGCCGACAACAGGGACGCCTACGTGGCGTCGGTGCGCGACCGCCGTCGGGAGTTCGCCCTCGACCTGCTGGTGTCCAGTCCGCGATCCGCGCTGCGCACCGCGGACCAGTTGATCGAGGAACTCCGCGCTTTCGGGGTGCGGGTCGAGCGCTCGTCGTCCGGCGACCTGGAGATCCTGGAGCGCACCAACGAGCTCGCCGAGCACCTGTGCCTGGTGGTGGACGGCGGCTTGAGCCGCTGGCAGGTCACCGAGGTGGAGCGCTTCCTGCGGCACACGATCGGGCCGGACGGCGGTCAGCGGCGGCTGTTCTGCGTGCTGACCGGCGGCACCGACCCGGAGAGCCTCCCGGGCTTTCTGCGCAACCTGCGTCACCTGGGGTTTGAGCCGGGCATGCGTCCCACCCGGGTGGCCCGGGAACTGCACGACCTCATCACCGGCACGTCCGCCGGTGAGGTGGACCCCGGCCTGGAAGCCCTGCGGAACGCGGCGTCCGCGCTGCGCGCCGTGCCGGACGGGATGCCCTCCGCCGGGCGGTTGTCGCTCGTCGAGCAGACCGTGCGCGGCATGTCCACCGCGCTCGACGACAGCGACCTGGCCGCGCTGCGCGACCTGTCGGTGGACCTCGACGTGCTGTCCAAGTCCCACTCGAGCGGTGGCCGGTTCACCCTGTCCGACGGCCTGCTCACCGACATCCACACCCTCCTCGACCGGATCGACCGTCGGATCGACGCGTCGACGAACTGAAAGGCGGCGCCATGCCGGAGGAATTCGCGAACGACGAGAGAGCGGCGCTCATCGTGCTGATGCTGGAGAACCGGGACGTGCCCAACGTGGAGCTCGACCGCGAGCTCAAGGTGCGGCTCGGCAAGCCCGGCCGGGAGAGGTTGAACGAGATCGGCCTGCTCCGGTCGTGGCGGGAGAAGAACCGGCTCGTGCACCGGATCACCGACGAGGGGATCACCTGGTGCCTGGAGGACCTGGCCGCGGGTGGGGCGCCGACGAGGTCGGGTCCGCTGTCGCGGGCGCACTCGGCGGTGCTCAAGATGTTCATCGAGTACCACCGCCGCCGGGGCACCCTGGCCGAGGTGATCCGCTCCGGCGGCGACCTGGAGTCGGTCATCCGGGCCGCCTACCTGGCGCTGTCGGTCAAGCCCCAGGACTGGGTCCGGCTGGCCAGGCTCCGTCCCGAGCTCGACGGCGCGGACCGGGACGAGGTGGACGACGTGCTGCTGGGGATGTTCAAGGCCGGCGAGGTCCACCTGGTGCCGGAGTCCAACCGCAAGGCGCTGACCGACGCCGACCACGCCGCGGCGATCCGGATCGGCAGCGAGGACAAGCACCTCTTGGCGATCGAGGGATCATGACCGAGCACCAACGCGAGGCGCTGGCCGCGCTCCGCTTCAACTCCGCCGAGACGCCGGACGACGTCTGGCACACCCCGCCCTCCCACGTCGAAGGTCTGCACGCCGGGGCGGAGCGCCGCATCCGGGCGGGCATCGCGGACGCTCGGGCGAGCAACGGCTCCAGCCCGATCGGCCTGGTGCTCCAGGGGCAGAAGGGCGTGGGCAAGACCCACCTGCTCGGCTCGGTCCGGCGCGTGGTGCAGGGGGAGGGGGGCTACTTCTTCCTGGTCGAGCTGACCACGGGCCCGGAGTTCTGGAACGACGTGGCCGACGCGATGCGCAGCGAGCTGCGCCGGACCACCGACGACGGCGAACTCCAGCTCACCGTGCTGCTGCGGCAGCTGTGCGAGCGGGCCGGTGTGCCCGGCGTGATCGCGGGGGCGATCCGGGGCGACGCGCCGCTCACCCCCGACGACCTGCGCAACTTCCTCCACCACCTGCGCGGGCTGGACAGCCGGGTGGTGGTCGAGTGCGGTGACACGATCCGCGCGCTCGTGCTCTACGCGTCCGAGCACTTCGACGTCGGCCTGTCCTACCTCCAGGGCGTGGAGGACGTGGGTGACGAACGCCGCTACTGGGGCCTCCAGGTCCGGCCGAAACCGTCGCGCACGCTGGTGCGGGACATCTCGCACGTGCTCGCGCTGACCGGCCCGAGCGTCGTCGCGGTCGACCAGCTGGACACGCTGGTCAACAAGAGCCAGGACGCCACCGGCGAGGTGGGGACGAACGCGGAGCTGAAGCAGGAGCTCGCGCTGGTCTCCGACGGGTTGATGCAGCTGCGCGAGACGACCAGGCGGACGCTGTCCATCGTGGCGTGCCTGCCCCACACGTGGACGCAGCTGCACCGGATCGCGAGCGACACGGTCTCCGACCGGTTCACCGAGACGCCGATCCTGAACTCCATCGTCGACCCGCGCATCGGTCAGGCGCTGGTCGCCCGCTGGCTCGGGGTGGTCTACCAGCGCATCGGCTTCACCCCGCCCCAGCCGACCTGGCCGGTGTCGCCGGACGCGTTCGGCGACGCGTGGCTGCCCCAGACGCCGCGTCAACTGCTCAGGGTCATCCACGCGCACGCCGAGTCCTGCCTGTCCGGCGAGGTCCGGGAGCTGGGCTCGTTCACCGAGAAGCCGGTCGAGGCCCCCGCGTCCGCGCCCGTCCCCAGCGGTCCGGAGCCGGACTACTTCCAGGAGTTCGACGCCCGGTTCGAGCGGCTGCGCGCGGAGGCGGACATCTCGGCCGCCGAGCTGAAGCAGCACAACGAGGACGAGGTGATGCCGGTCCTGCTGCTGGCCGGCCTGAAGTCGTGGATCAACGAGGTCGGCAACGACGACATGGCGTGGCAGGCCGAACAGCTCCACGGCGGCAGCGACCTGCACGCCCGCCTGCTGCGCACCGTGAACGAGGCCCTGGACACCGACGAGCGCTGGGGGTTCCGCCTCATCGCGAGCGGCCACGGCAACCGCGTGCTGCGCCGGATGCGCAAGGTCCGCGACACGGCCCGCTTCGGCACGGACGACCGGCACCTGGTCCTGCTCCGCAACGGCAACGACGGGTGGACCGGGGCGAAGACCAGGGCCGAGGTCGCCGCGCTGGAGAGGGCCGGTGGTCGGCGGGTCGAGATCTCGGACGACGACCTGCGGACGTTCAGCGCGCTGAAGCAGATGCTGTCCACGCAGACGCACCAGCTGCTGGCCTGGCTGGTGGCGCGCAAACCCGCCAGCCGGACGACGTTCCTGCGGGAGGTCCTGCCCGGTCCGGGGAGGTCCGCGGCGGGCCACCAGGAGACCCGGCCGCCGCCGGGACCGATCGCGCCCACGCCGACGCCGACCGCGCCGCCGTCGCCGACGGAGATCGCGCTCGGCATCGACGGCGAGATCCGCATCGAGCTGGAGTCGCTGCGCAAGCACGCCATCGTCTTCGCGGGTTCCGGCAGCGGCAAGACCGTGCTGCTGCGGCGGATCGTCGAGGAGTGCGCCCTGCGGGGGGTGTCGGCGATCGTGCTGGACCCGAACAACGACCTGGCGCGCCTGGGTGACGCGTGGCCGGAGCCGCCCGCCGACTGGCGGTCCGGCGACGCCGGCCGCGCCGCCGAGTACCTGGCGAACACCGAGGTGGTGGTGTGGACGCCCGGCCGCGCCGGTGGGCGGCCGCTCAGCTTCCACCCGCTGCCCGACTTCGACGAGGTGCGCGGCGACGCCGACGAGTTCACCGCCTCGGTCGAGGCGGCGGTGGCCCGTCTCATCCCGCACGCCAGGGTCGACGGCGCCTCGAAGACCGCCGTGCGCGGCCAGGCGGTGCTGCGGGAGGCCCTGGCGCACTACGCGCGCACGGGTGGGCGGGACCTGTCGGACTTCGTCGACGTGCTGGCCGACCTGCCGGAGGGGGTGAGCACGCTCAGCACCGCCCGCGCGACCGCGACGGACCTGGCGGAGACGCTGCGGGCCGCGATGGTCAACGACCCGCTGCTGGGCGGTGCGGGCGAACCGACGGACCCGGCCGTGCTGCTGACCCCGGCGCCGGGCAAGCGCGCGCGCATCTCGGTGATCAGCTTCGTCGGGCTGCCGTCGGAGGAGCAGAAGCAGGGGTTCGTCAGCCAGCTCCAGCTGGAGGTGTTCGCCTGGGTCAAGCGCAACCCCGCGGTCGACCGGCCGCTGGGCGGCCTGGTGGTGATGGACGAGGCGCAGACGATCGCGCCGTCCAGCGGGTGGACGGCGAGCACCCAGAGCACGATCCTGCTGGCCTCGCAGGCCCGCAAGTACGGGTTGGGCCTGCTGCTCGCCACCCAGGCGCCGAAGGGCGTGCACAACCAGGTCGTCGGCAACGCGACCACGCAGTTCTTCGGCAGGTTGAACACGCCGGTGCAGGTCGCCGCGGCGACCGACATGGCCAGGGCCAAGGGCAGCTCGGTCGGCGACATCTCGCGGTTGGAGCGCGGTCAGTTCTACGTCACGGGCGAGACCTTCGGGTTCCGCCGGATGCGGACGCCGCTGTGCCTGAGCCACCACCCGCCGAGCCCGCTGCGGTTGGAGGAGGTGCTCGACCGGGCGCGACCCGACCCGGGCTGAGCCCCCGGCACGACGAGACGCGCTCCCCACCCGCCGAGGGTGGGGAGCGCGTCTTCTCGTGCGCTCAGCCGACGGTGGAGGCGAGCACCGCGTCGATCCGCTGCCAGAGCGCGTCGAACAGCTCCTCCCGGCGGTAGGCGCGCGACGCGCCACCCCCGAGCACCGAGAAGTCGTGCACCTCCAGCACGGCCGCGCCCGCGCCGGTGTCGTAGACCGGCCGCGCCCAGCCGTTGGTGAGGGCGCCGTTCCCGTCGTGCCTGCCGAGCACGAAGTTCACCGTCTCGTCGCCGCCGATGCCACCGCGCTGGATGTCGAGCGCGTACACGGTGTCGCCCGCCCGCTCGACCCGCACGGCGATCCGCGCCCCGCCGACGTGCGCGGTGCCGACGAACCCGCGCCGCGCCAGGCCCGGGAGCGCCGCGGCGAACTGCTCGCCCAGGTAGCGCAGCGTCGCGTCCTGCTCGGTGTAGCGGCTGAAGGTGGCGGGCACGGCCGGCTCCGCCTCCTGGACCGGGGCGATCCCCTTGGCCCTGGTCACGACCTCGGCCACCGACGCGCGCTGTCCCCCGTGCGCCTCCGCCGCCTCGATCCGGGCCACCAGCGCCTCGGTCAGCTGGTCCGGCCGGTGGGCCGCGCCGCGCACGTAGGCCACGTGGGGGTGCAGCAGGTCCGGCGGCACGGCCACGTCGCCCAGCAGCACGGGCAGCACGTGCTCGTCCCCGGCCTTGACCGCGCGCAGCACGTCCGTGGTGAAGTCGTCCACCGCGGACACGAACGGGACGAAGAACCGCACCCGCGCGTCCGGCAGGTCGCCGCCCTCCTTGTGCGACCACCACTCGTGGGTCTGCTCGGGCCCGTGCAGCACGGTCAACCCGCGCTGCTCGAACGCCTCGACCACCTGGTCGACCGCGGCGCGCTGCTCCTCGTCGAACGACACGGCGACGTCGTACTCGCTCACAACCGAACCTCCCTGTCCACGCCGGCGCGGCGGCCGGCCGTCCTGGTCTGCGCGCCCAGCATCGGGACCCCGTGTCGACCAGGAGTGGACGAGGAGTGGATGCGCCGCCGTCGCCCGTTGCCCACCGCGCCGGGAAACGGGCAACACCTGGTCGGACGCAGGACGCTGATGAATCATTGTTGGTGAGGGCGAAATGATCGGACAAAAGCCCGAATCGAATTCACCGGTTTCCTGTGGAGGTTTGCCATGTTCAAGTTCGCGTCCACTTTCGTGCCCAGGGCGGGGTTGGTGCTGGCCGGTTTCTGCGCCGTTGTCGCGGTGTTCGCGTCCGTCGGCGGCGCGTCCGCGGCGTCCTTCGAGGAGTGCCCGCCGCCCGTCACCATCACCCTCGGCCCCGACGGCAACCCCTGGTACGGCTGATCGCCCGGCGAATGCGCCCGGCCGTGGCGCGGGTATTCCGCGCCACGGCCGGGCGATTGCGCCGGACGGGACGTGGTGGTGTACTCGACGACGGCCGACCAGGAGGCTCAGGTGAGTGGATCGTTCGGTGAATTACTCCGCGAATGCCGCGTGGCCGCGGGCCTGTCGATAGGTCAGCTGGCCAAGCGCGTGCACTACAGCAAGGGTTATCTCAGCAAGGTCGAGAACGACCTGAAGCTGCCGCACGAGACCATGGCGCGGCTCTGCGACGGGGTGCTGGACGCGGGCGGCGGCCTCATCGAGGCGGCCCGCTCGGCACGCGACCGGGTCGCCGACGCCGGGCTCACGCTCGACCGCCGCCAGGTGCTGGTCGCGGGCACGGTGCTCGGCATGGCGCTCGCGGGCGGACCGCGGCCGGCGCTGGACGAGCGTGTGGTCGCCGGGATGCGGACCTCGTTCGAGCAGCTGCGCTCCCTCGGTGTGCAGACCAGCCCCGTGGTCGTGCTCGAACCGCTGGTCGCCCTGCTGCGCACGGTGCACGCGCTCGCGCTGGAGAACCCCGAGCCGACCAGGGGGCGGCTGCTGCTGCTCGCCGCGCGGATCGCGGAGTACACGGGGTGGATGAACCAGGAGGCGGGCGACGAGCAGCGCGCGCTGGCGTGGACCCGGCACGCCTCGGAGCTGGCGCGGGCCGGCGGCGACCGGGAGATCGTGAGCTACGCGTTCGTCCGGGAGGCCGGGCTCGCGCTCTACCGGCAGGACGCGGCGAACACCGTCGACCTGGCCCGGCAGGCGCAGCTGGTCGACCGGGCGGGCCCGCGGACCCTGGCCCTGGCCGCCCGCCGGGAAGCCCAGGGACACGCCCTGGCCGGCGACCGCGCCTCCTTCGACCGCGCGCTGGACCGCGCCGTCCGGCTGTTCGACGTGTCCACCCCGGACACCCGGCCCTACCCCGTGCTCGGCTCGACCGCGCCCGATCCCGCGGAACTGGCCAGGGGGTGGTCGCTGTGCGACCTCGGCCGGGCGGAGGAGTCGGCGGCCGTCCTGGACCGGGAGCTGGTCCGGCTGCCGGCGGCGTCGCGCCGCTCGCGGGCCCGGTTCGGCGCCCGCCGGTCGCTCGCCCACGCGCTCGCGGGCGAGATCGACCAGAGCTGCGCGACGCTGGTGGGCACGCTCGACGACGTGGCGCACGTCGACTCGGCGACCGTGCGGACCGACCTGCGGGAGCTGGCCAGGACCCTGGGGCGCTGGCACAACCACGGCGCGGTCCGGGAGGTCTACCCCGAGCTGCGGCGGGTGCTGGGGCAGCGGTACTGACCGTCGGGCCCGGCGGGTCGCGCTCCCGGCGGGCCGCCGGGCCCGACGGGGTGCGTCAGCGGCACCCGCAGGTCAGGGCCGCGTGCTCCGCCCGGACCTCGTCCGCCTCGGGCTGGCCGAGCGCGGCGAACTCGGCCTCGGCCGCGTCCCAGTGCCCGGCGGCGTCGGTGTGCTGCCCCAGTGCGTGCAGCACCTGAGCGGCGCCGCGGTGCGCGCGGGCCCCGTGGCCGCGGTTCCCGGCTCCGGTCGCCAGGTCCAGCGCCGCCCGGTAGGCGCGCAGCGCGCCCACCCGGTCGCCGCCGGCCTGCGCGGTCGCGGCGCGGTCGAGGTAGAGCCGGGTGCGCAGGTCGGTGTTGGACACGTCGGCCGCCACCACCCTGGCCCGCTCGTGGTGGTGCGCGGCCTCGGCCAGCCTGCCCTGCGAGCGGTGCACGTTGCCGGTGTAGTTCAACGCGTAGGCCGCCAGGCAGTCGTCGCCCAGCCCGGCGGCCAGGTCGTACGCCTCCAGGTGGGAGACCAGCGCCTCGTCGGCCAGGCCGAGCCGCTGCTGCACCGTGCCCAGGTTGTTCAACGCGTGCGCCAACCCGTGCACGTGGTCGACCTCGCGCAGCACCGGCACCGCGGCCCGGTGCTGGCGCAGTGCCAGGTCGAGGTGGCCGCGCTCCTCGTTGAGCACGCCCAGCATGCTCAACGCGTGCGCCTGGCCGCGCCGGTCCCCGCACCGCTCGTACTTCCCCAGCGCGGCCCCGAAGCGCTCGATCGCCTCGGCGTGCCGGCCGAGCTGCATCAGGGAGATGGCGATCGAGCACAGCGCGGACGCCTCGCCGGGCGCGTCGTCCAGCCGCTCCCACGCCGACAGCGCGCGGGTGGCCAGCCCCAGCGCGTCGTCCAGCCGCCCGAGCCGGTCGTAGGCGGTGGCCAGCCGGAGCAGCACGTGCGCCCGGCCGTGGTCCTCGTCCGGCTCGGCGGACACGACCTGCCAGGCCAGCTCCACGGTCTCGACCCAGTCCTCGAACCGGCTGGTGGTCTGGAAGTGGCGCCAGGTCAGCACCGCCAGCCGCCACACGTGGCCGGGCAGGTCGCGCCCGGCGGCGCAGCGGATCGCGGCCACCAGGTTGTCCCGCTCGGCGGCGATCCACGCCGTGGCGTCGTGCTTGTCCCCGAAGACGGGGACCACCCGGCTGGTGCGGTGCACCGCGGGCAGGTGCGCGCGGTCGAAGGGGTAGGCGGTGCCCACCGCGCCCGACAGGCCCACCAGGTAGAAGTCGAGCAGCCGCAGCAGGGCGTCCGCGCGTTCGGTCGGCGAGGTCGGGGGCGGTTCGGCCGCGGCGAACTCCTTGAGCGGGTCCAGCATCCGGTAGCGCTCGGGGGCGACCTCCTCCAGCAGGCACACCTCGTGCAGGTCGTCGAGCACCGCGCGGACCCCGGTGACGTCGCGCGCCGCCAGCGCCGCCGCGCCGACCACGTCGAGGTCCGGCCCCGGCAGGTGGCCGAACAGCCGGAACAGCTCCCGCTGCGGCTCGTCGAGCTGGAGGTAGGACACCCGCACCGCGGCGGTGCCGTCCTCGTCGGAGGTGTCGGCGCGCCACGGCCCGCTCTCCTCCAGCAGCCGCAGCAGGTGCTCCAGCGGCCACCGGTCGTGCCGGCGGAACAGCGCCGCCGCCAGCCGGATCGGCATCGGCAGGTGCCCGCACCGCTTGACCACCCCGGTCACGTCGGCCGACCGGCCGCGCAGGCGCGACGGGCCCACCAGCGTGCGGAACAGCGCGAACGCGTCCTCGGCCGGCAGCGGGGCGAGCCGGACCTGCTCGCCGGTGTCCGGCTCGCCCACCCGCCTGCTGGTCACGACGGCCAGGCACCCCGGCGCCTCCGGCAGCAGCGGCCGCACCTGCTCCGGTGAGTGCGCGTTGTCCAGCACCACCAGCGTCCTGGTGCCGTACAGCTCCGTCTGGTACAGCGTGAACTTCCGGTTCACCGAGGCCGGGACCTGCTCGGGCGGCACGCCCAGCTCCACCAGCAGCCGGGTGAGCGCGTCCGAGACGGTCACCGGGGCCAGGTTCGGCGTGTACCCGTCCAGCCGCACCAGCAGCTGCCCGTCCGGGAACCGGTCCCGCAGCCGGTGCGCCGCCTCGACCGCCAGACCCGTCTTGCCCACGCCCGGCGCGCCGCTCACCCACACCGCGCGGCGCTCGCCCGGCGTCGCGGCGACCGCCTCGACCACCTCCAGCTCCGCCTCCCGACCGGTGAACCCGCCCGGCCGCGACGGCAGCGAACCGGCCGGCTCACCGCGTTCGGCCCGCGCGACGAGCTTGCGCAGCACCGTCCCCGGCTCCACACCCTCCTCGGCGAGCGCCGCTTTGGTGCCGTGGAACACCCGGACCGCCCCGACCCGGTCACCACCGGCGATCAGGGCCCGCATGAGCAGCTCGGCGTGCCGCTGCCGGGCCGGGTCGGCGCGCACCACCGGCCGCAGCCGGTCCCGCGCCGACCGGTGGTCACCCGCGTTCAGCTCCAGCTCGGCCAGGTCCCCGACCGCGTCGAGGTACCCGTCGTCCGGGTGCATCACCTCGGTGCCGCCGACCCGGTCGACGTCGATGTCCTCCAGGAACCGCCCCCGCCACAGGTCGACCGCCACGCGCAGCAGCTCGACCGCCCGGCGCGGGTCCTCCGCGCGCACCGCCTCGGCCTCCGCGCGCAGCCGGGCGAACCGGGCGGTGTCGATCCGGTCCTCGTCGACCCGCAGCAGGTAGCCGGTCGGCGTGGTCTCGATCGCCACGTCGCCCGCGCCCCGGAAGGCGATGCGCAGCTTGTTGATGTAGCCGCGCACCAGGCCGCGGCGCTCCTGGTTGCCGCCCCACACGATCTCCGTCAGCCGGTCGGTGGACACCGGTCTGTTCGCGTGCAGCAGGAGCACGACGAGGACGAACCGCTGCTGCTGGTCGCCCAGCTGCACCCGGTCGCCCCCGTGCCACGCCTCCAGCGGGCCGAGCATCAGGAATTCCACGCCACCTCCCGGTTCGCGAGCTTGATGTCTGCGGCAGATGTCGCACAAGCGGCCGTCCGTGTGTCCGAATCCGCCTTGCGTCCACCTTCGGTAGACAAACACCGGCCACGCTCCGCCTTGTCCGCAAAAGGTGTGAGAAGGAGGAACCGCGTGGGGTCCGATGTGCTGCCGTGCTACGTGGCGTGCGACGTGTCGCCGTCGATGACGGACCACCTCGACGAGGTGAACGCCGGCCTCCGCGAGTTCCGCGGCGCCGTCCACGCCGACCCGCCGGCCGCCGCGCGGACCAGGGTCTGCGTGATCGGGTTCGCGGCGACGGCCACCGTGCTGCAACCGCTGCGCCCCGCGGCGGAGCTCACCGGGCTGCGCGCCCCGCTCGCCCGCGCGGGGACCGACTTCGGCCCCGCGTTCACCCTCCTGCGCGAGACCATCGCCCACGACGTCCGCACCCTGGAGGCGCACCGGCTCCGCGTCCACCGCCCGGTCGTGTTCTTCGCCTCCGACGGCCGGTGCACCGACCCGGCGACCTGGCCCGGGGCGTTCGCCGCGCTGGTGGACCCCGCCTGGCCGGCCCACCCGACCGTGATCGCCTTCGGCCTCGGCGCCGCCGACCGCGGCACGCTCGACCGCATCGGCACGTCCGGCGTCTTCCTCGGCCAGGACGGCATCCGCCTCGGCACCGCCCTGGCCGTGTCGGTGGCCCGACCGAGCCTGCGTTCCGGCCGGACCGGGCCATCCACGACGCGTCCACTTCCGCTCCACGGGCCGGACGCACCCTGCGTCGGAGAACACCGTGCAGATCAACGGGGGTGAGCCGATGAACGCGTACGCGGAGCTGGTCCGGGAGCTGAAGTCGCTCCGCAAGGGCCGCGGCGTGCTGGCCGGCGGGATCGGGGACCGGGTGGGTCCGGTGCTGCGCGCCGCCTGCGGGGTGGGCGACGGCGACGAGCCGGGGACCATCCGCCGGAAGGTGTCCGACCGGCTCTCCGAACTGGCCGGGCAGCTGCCGGTGGACCTGCGGCTGCCCACGCTCGCGGCGTTCGCCATCGACACCGAGGTCCGGCTGCCGCTGTACCAGGACCGGGTGAACTGGGCGGCGGTCAGGATGGACCGCGACCCGCGCACGGTGCGCCGCCGGGTCGACGAGGCCATCAACCACCTCGCCGAACTGGCCGTCACCGCGCCGCGCGACCGGTCGGGAGGGCGGACGGGCGGCTGGCGCACCGCCGAGCTGCACGCCGTGCTGGCCCTGGACCTGCCCCGGCCCGAGGTGATCGAGCGGCACCGGGTCGTCGCCGACCAGGGTGACCTGCGCGAACTGCCCCTGGCGCCCCCGCTCCCGCTGGACCGGCCGGACCTGGACGTCCGGGTGCTGTACGGCGGCACCCTGGTCGACCGGGGCGCGCCGACCCTGGCCCTGCCGGCCCCGGTCCCGGAGGACCACCCGCACGACTTCGCGATCAGCTTCCGGCCGCCGAGCGCGGACGCGGTGCGGTCCTACCTCGTGTACGTGCCGACGAAGCCGTGCGACCTGCTGGACCTGAGGGTGCGCTTCGGTCGCACCCCCGTCCCGCCGCGCGTGTGGGCGCTGTGCGGGGCGGACCGCGACGAGGGCGCCGAGCCGACCGACCGCGGCCACCCGCACCCGGTGGACCAGGCCGGCGAGGTCCACCTGAGCTTCCGCCACCTCGTCCCGGGCACGGCCCACGGGGTGCGGTGGGAGGTGGCGGGTGATTAGGCGGGGCTCCTGGCGGGCCCCGGGGCTTCTTCACGCACCGCTTGACCCTGACGCGGCGTCAGGCTCGACGATGGCGCCATGACCGACACGTTCCCCGCTTTCGACATCAGCCCCGTGCCGCGACCGGAACCCGGCGTCGAGGCCCCGGAGTTGTTCCGCGGGCTTTACGGGATGCCCATGTTCGTCACGGTGCCGACCCCCGACCTGGCGGCGTCGACGGAGTTCTGGGTCCGCGGGCTCGGGTTCTTCGACCTGTTCTCGGTGCCCGGGCAGATCGTGCACCTCCGGCGCTGGGCGTTCCAGGACGTCCTGCTCGTGCCGGGTGGGGCGGCCGCGAGGGCGCCGGCGCTGAGCGTCAGCTTCTCCTGCGTGCTGGACCAGCTCGACGGGATCGCGGCCGCGTGCGAGGAAGCGTCGCCGGGGTCGACCTCGGGACCTCGGCACAGGCCGTGGAACTCGGTGGAGCTGGAGGTCGTCACCCCGGAGAACACCCGGGTGATCATGACCGCCGCCCGGCCGTACGACCCGGGCAGCGCCGAGGCGCGGTACCTCCGGGACATGGGGATCGAGGGGCCCGGGGGATGACCTCCAGCCTGGACCGGGGCTCGGCTGCCACACTGGGTGGTGTGGGGTTCCGACCTGACGACGGGTCCGCGGTGGCCGGCGGGATGACCGTCGGCACCGCGGCCTCCCTCGTGGGCGTCACCGTCCGGACCCTCCACCACTGGGACGCGATCGGGCTCGTCCGCCCCTCCGGCCGCACGGCCGCCGGCTACCGGCTCTACACGGCCGCCGACATCGCCCGCGTCCACCGGGTGCTCGTCTACCGGGAACTGGACGTGCCCCTCGACCACATCGCGGGGCTGCTGGACGGGTCGGCGGACGAGGTGGCCGAATCGCTGTCGCGCCAGCGGGACCGGCTCCACGAGCGCATCCTGCGGCTGCGGGGGATGGCGGAGGCGCTCGACCGGGTGGTGGAGGCCCGGGACCGCGGCACCCTGCTGTCGGCGGAGGAGCAGGTCGCGATCTTCGGCGAGCACTGGCGGCCCACCTGGTACGCGGAAGCGCGTGACCGGTGGGGGGACACCGGGCAGTGGGCGCAGTACGCCGAACGCGCGGCGGGCCGGAGCGCGGAGGACTGGCGGCGGATCGCCGACGACGTCCGGGCGCTCGACGGGGACCTGGCCGCGGCCCTGCGGGACGGGGTGCGGCCCGGCGACGACGAGGCGAACGCGCTCGCCGAACGGCACCGCGCGTCCATCGGCGCCTACTTCGACTGCACGCACTCCATGCACGTCTGCCTGGGCCGCCGGTACACCACCGAGCCGGGGTTCACGGCCCACTACGACGGCGTCGAACCCGGGCTGGCCGAGTGGCTGAGCCGGATCATCGACGCCAACGCCCGCGCCCGGGGCGTCGACCCCGAGACCGCGACCTGGGGGTGAGGCCCACCCGGGGCGCTCGCCGGCCGGCGCGTCACACCCCGTCGCGCCGGCGGAACACCGAGAGCAGGCCGCGCCGCTCGTGCTCCGCCCGCCAGCCCTGCCACCACTTGCCCCAGCCGCCGTTCGGCCGCTCCGCGCCGAGGCCGTCCCCGGTCGGCTGGAGCGCGCCGCCGACCCGGTCCAGGAACCTGCCCCGGCGCTTGCGCAGGGCGGCGGGCAGGGTCTCCTCGACCAGGATGTGCCGGTACGCCTGCCGCTCCAGCTGCCGCCACGCGACGACCACCGCCGCGATCCGGTGCGGCGGGGCGTCGGCCAGTTCCACGCGCACCGCCCGCCGGTAGGCGGGCAGGAACACCGGCGCGTGCTCGTCGAGCGCGCGGGAGAGCAGGTCGCGGTGCAGCGCCGGATCGGCGCGGAGCACGAACGACGCGGCCGCGGCCACCAGCCCGTGGCCGACACCGTCGGGCAGGGAGTTCGCGGCGGCCAGCGCGGACAGGAGCACCCGCTCGCTGCCCCGGCCCGGCACCGCGCCGCGGAGGTGGACGATCCTCCTGGCCGCGTCGAGCGCGGTGTGGTCGCGCTGCTCCAGCAGGCCCGCCACGGGGGAGCGCAGCAGCTCGTCGACCAGCCTGCCGTCCGAGGGGTCCGGCTCAGCCGCCCGGTCGAGCACCCGGGCCACGATCCGCGCGGCCAGGCCGCTGTCCACCAGGACCCCGGGGCGCACCTGCCGGACCAGGCGGACGGCGTCCCCGGCCGACGGGTCCCCCGGCCACAGGACGGGGCCGAACAGCCGCCAGTCGACCTGCTGCGTGCGCGTGCCGTCGAGCATCACCCGCACCGGGTCGAGCGCGCCGTGCCGGGCCAGCACCAGGTCCGCGAGCAGCCGGATCCGGTCGGTGCCCCGGCCCGCCAGCAGGCGCGCCACCTCCGGCGGCGTCGTGGTGGCCAGCCGGGCGGTCTCGCGCGGGTTGGCGAGCCTGCGCTCCAGCACCCGGATCAGCGCGTCGACCAGCGCGCCGTGCCCGGCCAGGCGGGTCAGCGCGGGGTGCGGCGCCGAGGAGGCCAGCGCGGGGACCACCACGCGCTCGGCGACGTCGTCCAGGTCCGCCGCCGAGAGCTCCGGCGCCCACAGCCGGTCGTCGCCGCTCAGCGCCGTGATGAAGTAGGCGCCGAACAGCTCCGCGGGCACCGCCTCGCGCCGGTCGCGGGCCGCGCGCAGCACCTCCGACCACCCGGCCGCGTCCACCGGGCCGCTGTCGCGCACCTGGTCCGAGAGCCGCTGCCAGCCCGCCGCCGACAGGCGCCCGGTCAGCCGCTCCACGGCCATCCGCGCGGCGGTGAGCAGCAGGTCCCGGTCGGCCGGGGCGCGCACCGGCAGGTCGAACGCCACCTCCAGCAGGACCGCGAAGACCTCCAGGTCCGCCGCGGCGAGGGCGGGCCGCGCCTCGCCGGCCAGGCGTAGGGCGGTGGGCACCGAGTCTCGCTCCCACAGCTGGGCCAGCGCCGACGCGTACCGCGTGCCACTCGGGTCCGGCGGTGGCGTCGAGGTCAGGTCGATGGCGGTGACGTCGTCGTGAGTCGGCAGCGGCGCGCCCGGCGTCGTGCAGGTGATCAGCGCGGTCGACTCCGCCGGCCGCGCCGCGCGGGTGGTGAACGTGACCGCCGACCCGAGCGGGTGGGGTAAGGAGCGGCACGTGGCGGAGATCCACAGCGCCGCGGCCCGGTCGTCCGGCACCACCAGCACCAGTCGGCCCCGCCCGGCCGCCAGCGCCTGCTGCACCGCGCCGAGCACGCGCTCCAACCCGGCGGCGTGGCCCGCCGCGAACCGCGGGGTGGTGGCCGGACCGGCGTCGTCACCGGGGACCAGCGAGGCGATCTCCGGCAGCTCGGGGCCCGCCGCCGGGTCGCGCGCCCAGGCCGGGCCGCCCCACAGGTCGATCGGCAGGAGGCCCTCCAGCTCGCGCTCGACGTCGTCGAACAGCAGGGCGTGGAAGAAGTGCGCGCGGCCGGCGGGGTCCGCGCACCGGCTCTGGACCAGGGCGGCCACGCGCCCGGCCGACAGGAAACCGAGGCCGATCGCGTTCCCGGGCGCCGGTCCGCTCGCGCCGGCCCGGACCGCCAGCTCCACGAGCTGCCGCGGCGTGCCGGGGGTCATCGCGCCGATCCACGGGGGGCCGCCGTCCTCGCGCGCGGTGAAGTGCAGTTGGCGGACCGCCATCACTTCCCCCCTCGTCCTGGTCGCCGCTCCGGTCGTACCCGCATTGTCGTGGCCGGTGGCGGTGCGCGACAGGGCCGGCGCGACGGCCGGCGGTCACCGCTCCGGCAGGCCCGACTCCCACGCCCACGCGGCGATCTCGACCCGGTTGCGGGCGCCCAGCTTCGCCTGCACGCTCGCCAGGTGCGTCTTGACCGTGCCCACGGTGACGTGCAGGGCGTGCGCCACCTCGGCGTTCGTGCGCCCGCGCGCCACCAGCAGCACCACGTCCAGCTCCCGGGGCGACAGCGGCACGTCGCGGGGCGCGGGGCGGCTGGTCGCCAGCTCCCGGAGCATCCGCACGGTGATCGCCGGGCTCACCAGGGCCTCGCCCGAGGCGGCCGCCCGGATCGCCTCGACCAGCAGGGTCGCGCCGGAGGTCTTGAGCACGAAACCGCACGCCCCGTGGAGCAGGGCGTCGCGCACGTGCTCGTCGTCGTCGAAGGTGGTGACCACGACGACCTTCGGGCCGCTGATCCGGCGCAGCGCCGCCAGCCCGTCCAGGCGGGGCATCCGGATGTCCATCAGGACCACGTCCGGGGCCAGGTCCCGCGCCATCGCCACGGCCTCCACGCCGTCGACCGCCTCGCCCACCACCTCGATGTCGGGCTGGGCGGACAGGATCATCCGGAAGCCGGTGCGGACCATCGCCTGGTCGTCGGCGAGCAGCACGGTGATCGTCACCCCCGGGCCCCGATCGGCAGGCTCGCCCCGACCGCCCAGCCGTGCGGGCCGGGGCCGGCGGACAGGTCGCCGCCCGCGGCGGCGACGCGTTCGCGCAGGCCCCGCAGGCCGAAGCCGTCGCGGTGCTCCGGGGCGGGGCGGCCGTTGTCGGTCACGTGGATCTCCAGGTGCGTGGCGGTGCGGTGGAGCACCACGTCGACGGTGGTCGCGTCGCGCGCGTGCTTGTGCGCGTTGGTCAGCGCCTCCATGACGACGCGGTAGGCCGCGGTGGAGGTCATCGGGGCGACGTCGGTGAACGGGCCGCGCAGGTCGAGCGCGCCGGGGAGGCCCGAGGTGCGGCGGAAGCGCTCGACCAGGGTCGGCACCTCGGCCAGGCCGGGCGCCTCGTCGTCGGAGGGGGCGCGCAGCAGGCCGACCAGGCGGCGCATGGCGTCGACCGCCTCGGTGCCGGCGCGCTCGATCTCCCGGAGGGCGGGGAGCACGAGTTCGGGGCGGTGGTCGGCGACCGCGGCGGCGCCCTGCGCCCGCACCACCATGCCGGTGACGTGGTGGGCGACGAAGTCGTGCAGGTCGCGGGCGAACTCGACGCGTTGCGCGACCCGCGCCCGCTCCGCCTGCCGCGCCCGGGTGGTGGCGGTCAGCCGCGCCGCCAAGCCGCCGGTCACGGCCACCGCGACGCCGAGCGACAGCACCAGCACGCCGAGCACCGGCCGGAAGCCGCTGAGGTCGTCGAGGTCGCCGCGCACGGGTTGGACCATGATGGCCACCGCGGCGGCGGGCACCACGAACGCCATCCACCGGTGGTCCCCGCGCCACACCAGCAGGGCCAGGACGCCGAGCAGGGCGGCCGTGGCGGACAGGGGGAAGGGCAGGCCGGTCGACGGGTCGTGCCGGGTCACCCACCACGTGACCGCCGCGCCGAGCACCTGCGCGGCGGACAGCACGCCCACCCCGAGCGGGCCCGCCCACGCGGCGACCAGCGCGACCGCCGACGTCGCCACCGCCCACACCAGGCGCAGGGGGTCGTCGCCGCTGAACTCGCCCAGCCGCAGGTCGACCAGGCCGAGTCCGGCGAGCGCGCACGCGGCGACCAGCCAGCAGGCCGCTGTTCGGGTGGAGAACCGCACGGGATTCAGGGTAGGGACTGCCCCGCCGTCACCGGATCCCTCGGGAGAAGGTCTGCCGAAAGGAGGAGGCGGCCCGACAAGACCCGTCGGGAGGAGGAGGCCCCCACGGCACGCCACCCCGCACGCTGACGACCGGGCCAGAGGAGGTCGGCATGTGGGACAACGTGGGGTACGCGGGCGTCGGGATCGAGTCGTGGCACGTCCTCGTGCCGTTGCTCGCGGTGTGGTGCGCGGTGCTCGTGGCGCGGGCGGCGCGGGGGCGGCCGGGGTGGACCGGCACGCACCTGGTGACACGGGTGGTGGTCGCGCTCTACGTCGCGGGGGTCGCGCACTTCACGCTGTTCCCGATCGACGTGCAGCGGGGTCCGGGCGAGCCCGGGTTACCGTGGTACTCGCAGGTCAACCCCGTCCCGCTGCTGACCGCCGACGCGCCGTCGTTCGTGCTCAACGTGGCGGTGCTGGTGCCGTTCGGCGTGCTGCTGCCGCTGGTCGCGGCCCGCGCGGTGGGCGTCGGGCGGGTGGCGGCGATGTCGCTGGCGTTCAGCGGGGCGATCGAGGTGGCGCAGTTGCTGGTCTACGTCCTCGCGGGCAGCGGGCGCAGCGTCGACGTCAACGACCTCGTCGCGAACACCCTGGGCGGTGTGCTCGGGTACCTGCTGGTCAGGTCCCTGCCCGTGCTGCACCGCACCGCGCTGCCCGGTTCGTCGCTCGCCTGAGCCCCGGGCAGCGCGGCACGCCGCCCGGTGGTCAGGTGGTGGGCGCGACGCTCGCGGTCGACGGGACCGGTCCGGTGGTCGACGGCGGGGCCGACTGCGGGGCCGACTGCGTGGACGGGACCGGCTGCGTGGACGGGGTCGAGGGGAGGGGGGAGAGCGACGGCGGGGGAGTGGTCGTGGTGGTGGAGGTCGGGGTGTTCGGGATGACGGCCGCGAACGGCACACCGGAGATCTCCCGGCACCCGCGGTCGTCGTGCTCGACGCGGGGGCGCGGGTACTGGTTGTCCTCGCGCCGGCTGTAGCAGCCGTACCACGGCGTCTCGATCGGGCGGCCGTCCTCGTCGTAGAGGTACACGTCGGTCAGCGGCTTGCCGTCCTTGTCGAACACGTAGATGTTGGTCGGCGCGGACTGCTGCGGGTTGTTGTAGACCGACACCGGGGCGGTCGGCTGGTCCAGCCTGCCCACCAGCGAGCCGAGGATGAGCAGCAGCGAGCCGAGGGCGAAACCGGTGGCGGGCAGGCTGATCCACAGCCAGCGCCGGTCGGCCCTCGCCTTGGGGCCCGCGACCAGCGACAGCGCGCCGAGCAGCAGGGCCAGCAGGAGGGTGCTGTCGGAGTGGTGGACCAGCGCGCCCGCCGCCACCACGAGCAGCGCCCGGACCACCCACCACGCCGGTTGCAGGGCGCGCAGGGAGAGCAGGACGTGGCCCGCCTCGGACCGCTCGGCGCGGCCGAGCGCGTCGCGCAGCGCCCTGGTCTCGGGCAGGGCTTCGACCTGCGGCAGGAGTTCCTTGCGCCAGAACACCAGCCCGGCGGCGACGGCGGCGAGGAGGGCGGTGAGCGCCACCAGCGCCTCGCCGTCGCCGCCCTGGAGGGCGAAGCCGAACGCGACGGCGGTGAAGACGACCAGCGCCCAGAACGCGAACCGCGCCAGGAACGCGGTCCTGATCGTGCCCGTCCCCGTACCCGCCCCCGGCTGCCCGGCGGCGCGCGGCGGGTAGCCGGCGGCGACGCGCAGCTCGCGGGCGTAGACCTCCGGCGTGCCCAGCCGCTCGGTCAGGGCGGCCGAGGAGAACCCCTCGCCCATCTCCTCGGCGACCTCGGCCACGTGCGCCTCGGCGTCGTCCAGGATCTCGCCCACCTCGGTGGCGGGCAGGTCGGACAGCTCCGCGCGCATCCGGGCGACGTAGTCGCGCACCTCGGCGCTGGTCTGCGTGTTCATGCCGAATCCCCCAACAGGTCGTCGAGCGTGTGCGCGAACGACTTCCAGGTCTGGCCCGACTCGCGCAGGCGCACCCGGCCCGGCTCGTTGAGGCTGTAGTACTTGCGGTGCGGGCCCTCTTCGCTGGGCACGACGTAGGACGTGAGCAGGCCGGCGTTGTAGAGCCGGCGCAGGGTGCCGTAGACCGACGCGTCGCCGACGCCGTCCAGCCCGCCCTGGCGGAGCCTGCGGAGCACGTCGTACCCGTAGCCGTCCTCCTTGCGCAGCACCGCGAGGACGGCGAGGTCCAGCACCCCCTTGAGCAGTTGACTGGTGTCCATCAGCCCTCCCCGGTGGTGTGCTGTGAACACTACTACGGAAAGCGCAGTAGTGGGCAAGGGGGTGGTGATCGGCCGGACGAGCGTTCCCGATCCGTGATCCGTTGCTCCGATCGGAGTGCGTTGAACCCCGATCCCGGTCTACGCGGCGTCACCGGCGACGGGTCGGTGGGGCCGCACCGGTTCGACGTGGAGACGCCAGGCGAAGGGCATGGGCCCGATCCCGCGCACGTGGGCGGCGTGGCGGAGAACGCCTCCGCCGACCGGGGAGCGTGGGCGACTCGTTCACGCCCGGCCGGGACCCGGTCGACGTGCCGGACGACCCCCGCGCAGAAGTCCGAGGCGGTCCGTGCTCTCCTGGTGAAGTGCCTGCACCGCACGGCGGAGGGGGGAGTGATGACGTCCGCGCCGCCGAACGACAGGTGGTCCTGGGGATCATCGGCGACCTGTGGGACCACGGTGCCCGTCCCGGCGATCCGACCAGCGACGACGACGTCCGTTCGAGCCCTGGGACCTGGACCGGGAGGCCGCGCTCGCGCGGATCGGGCGGGAGATGGCCGGGCTCGACCACTCGCCCGAGTCCGGGGAGATCTGCTGGCTGACCGTGCCGTGAACCGGCCCGGACCGCCCGCTCACCCGGTCTCGAACACCGCCACCTGGGGCAGGTCGTGGCCGAGGCGGTCGCGTTTCGCGGTGAGGTAGCCGATGTTGTGCGGGTTCGGGGGCATCAGCAGCGGGACGCGGGAGGTGACCCGGACGCCGTGCGCCTCCAGCGCCTCCTGCTTGTCCGGGTTGTTGGACATCAGCCGGACCGAGTGGATGCCCAGGTGTCGCAGGATCAGCGCGGCCGGGGTGTAGTCGCGGACGTCCACCGGCAGGCCCAGGCTGGTGGCCGAGTCCAGGGTGTCGAGCCCCTGCTCGTCCTGGAGCACGTGGGTGCGGACCTTGGCCACCAGGCCGATGCCCCGGCCCTCGTGGCCGCGCAGGTAGACGAGCACGCCGCCGCCCTCGGTGACGATCCGGTCCAGGGCGGCGTCGAGCTGGTCGCCGCACTCGCAGCGCATGGCGCCGAAGATGTCGCCGGTCACGCACTCGGAGTGCACGCGCACCAGGACGTCCTCCGCCGACGGTCCTCCGTGGACCAGGGCCAGGTGCTCGTGGCCCGCGAGCCGGAACGCCACCGCGCGGAACGTGCCGCGCCGCGTCACCAGTTCCGACTCGGCCACGTCCTCGTCGTCGAACAGTCGCTCGCGCATCCGGCTCCTCCGCTCCGCGAAACCGGCCGATCGTGATTACGCTCGGTCGGCACAACTGGCACCGTAACCCGCTCGCGCAGTGGAGGTCACCCTGTTCAGCATCACCGTACGTGATCACTTCATGGTCGCCCACAGCTTCCGCGGCGAGGTGTTCGGCCCGGCACAACGCCTGCACGGGGCAACGTTCGTGGTGGACGCGAGGTTCAAGAGGACCGACCTGGACCCGGACGGCATCGTCGTCGACATCGGACTGGCGACCCGGCGGCTGCGCGCCGTGCTCGACGGGCTCAACTACCGCAACCTGGACGACGAGCCCGCGTTCGCCGGGGTCAACACCTCCACCGAGTTCCTGGCCGGGCACATCGCGGACCGGCTGGTCGACGACGTGCGCGCGGGGGAGCTGGGCGTGCACGCGGGCGGGTTGACCGGGATCGAGGTGACCCTGCGCGAGTCGCACGTGGCCTGGGCGTCCTGCGAACGGTCCCTGTGACGGTTCCGAGCGGGACGGTTCCGAGCGGGACGGTCCCGCCCGGGACGGTCCACTTCGTCCTGCCGGAGCCGACCGCCCCCAGCGGCGGCCACGAGTTCGACCGCCGGGTCGCGGGCCTGCTCGGGTTGCGGGAGGTCCGCGTCGGCGGTCGGTGGCCGCTGGACGGGGACCTCCGGGGGCTCGCGCGGGCGCTGGCCGACGTGCCGGACGGGCACGTGGCGCTGCTGGACGGCCTGGTGGCGTGCGCCGCGCCCGAGGTGCTCCGGCCCCACGCCGGGCGGGTGCGGGTGGTGGTGCTGGTGCACCTGCCGCTGGCCGACGAGGTGGGGCTGCCCGCGCGGGTCGCGGCGGAGCTGGACGCGCGGGAGCGCGAGTGCCTGCGCTCGGCGGACGCGGTCGTGGCCACCAGCCCGGCGGCGGCCGCGCGGATCGCCGCGCGCCACGGCCTGCACGGGGTCCACGTCGTCGTGCCGGGCGTCGACCCCGCGCCGCCCGCCGTCGGCACCGACGGTTCGTCGCGGCTGCTGTGCGTGGCCTCGCTGACCCCGCGCAAGGGCCACGACGTGCTGCTCGCCGCCCTGCGCGGGGTCGACGCGCCGTGGACCTGCGCGTTCGTCGGTCCCGGCGAGCCGCCGGCCGGGCTCGACGACCGGGTGGAGGTCACCGGCCCGCTCACCGGGGCCGCCCTCGCCGACCGGTACGCGCGGGCGGACCTGTTCGTGCTCGCCTCCCGCGCCGAGACCTACGGCATGGTCGTCACCGAGGCGCTGGCGCGCGGCCTGCCGGTGATCGCCAGCGCGGTGCCGGACGCGCTCGGCGGCGGCGGGCTGCTGCTGCCGCCCGGCGACGTGGGCGCGTTCACGCGCGCGTTGCGGCGCTGGTTCGCGGACGACCGGTGGCGCGCCGACCTGCGCGCCCTGGCGCGGGCGCGGCGGGCCGAACTGTCCACATGGGACTCGACGGCGCGGGACCTGGCCGCTGTGCTGGCTAACCTGCGCCCATGAGCGCCTTCTCCCCGGACTGGTTGGCCCTGCGCGAGCCGGCCGACGCGGACGCCCGCGCGGTCGACCTGGTCGACCGGCTCAAGATCCATCTGAACCGGCCGCCCCTCGTGGTGCGTGATCTCGGGTGTGGAACGGGATCACTGGGGCGGTGGCTCGGCGGGCGGCTGCCCGGACCGCAGCACTGGGTGCTGCACGACCGGGACCCCCGGCTGCTCGACCTGGCGCGGGCGACCGTGACCGGGCCGGGCGTGACCGCCGGGACGCGGGAGGGCGACCTCACCGCGCTGACCGCCGCCGACCTGGCCGGCACCTCGCTGGTGACCGCCTCGGCGCTGCTCGACCTGCTGACGGAGGAGCAGGTGCGGGGACTGGCGGCGGCGTGCGCCGGGCGGCCGGTGCTGTTCACGCTGTCGGTGGTCGGGCGGGTGGCGTTCGCGGCGGCCGAGCCGCTGGACGCGGTGTTCCGGGACGCGTTCAACGCGCACCAGCGGCGGGACGGGCTGCTCGGGCCGGACGCGGTGGGTGTGGCGCGGGAGGCGTTCGCGGGGCTGGGGATGGCGGTCGCCACGAGCCCGAGCCCGTGGCGGTTGGGGCCGGAGCGCCGGGAGCTGGCGCTGGAGTGGTTGCGCGGCTGGGTGGGCGCGGCGGTGGAGCAGGAGCCGGAGCTGGCCCGGGAGGCGCCCGACTACCTGCGGCGGAAGGCCGACGACCCGCGCGTGGTGGTGCACCACGAGGACCTGTTGGCGGTGCCGGGGTGAGGCGCGGGTGGTCGCGGGGACTGGCCGCGGTGAGGCGCGGCCGGCCGGGGTCGCGGGAACTCGCGGGTGCGAGGCGCGGCCGGCCGGGACCACAGGACCCTGCCGCGGTGAGGCGCGGCCGGCCGCGGGTGCTCGCCGCGATGAGGCGCGCCTGGCCCTGGCTCCGGCTGCTGTCGGCGGTCGGCGTGCTCGCCGCGCTGGGGCTGCGGCTCGGCGCCGACGCGTTCCTGGACGGGCTGCGCGCCGTGGACGCCTGGTCCGTCGCCGCCGCGCTGGGCATCGGCGGGGTGACCACGGTGTGCTGCGCCTGGCGGTGGTGCGTGGTGGCCCGCCGCCTCGGGTTGTCGCTGCGGTTGCGGGCCGCGGTGTCCGACTACTACCGCGGCCTGCTGCTCAACGCCGTGCTGCCGGCCGGTGTCCTGGGCGACGTGCACCGGGCGGTCGGGCACGGGCGCCGGGCCGGTGACGTCAAGCGCGGCCTGCGGGCGGTGCTGGTGGAGCGGCTCGCGGGTCAGGCGGTGCTGGCCCTGGCCGGGGTCGCGGTCCTGCTGCCGCACGGCGTGCCGGTGGCGGGGGTGCTCGCCGCGGTGGCGGTGTGCTGGTCGCGGGACGTGCGCCGGGTGGCGCTGTCGTCGGCGGTGGCGCTCGCGGGGCACGTCGCCCTGTTCGCGGTCGCGGCCGGGGCGGCGGGCGTGCGGGCCCCGCTCGGGCAGCTCGCGGCACTGGCGGTGCTCGCGCTGCTGGTGATGTCCGTGCCGCTCAACGTCGGCGGGTTCGGGCCGCGCGAGGCGTTCCTCGCGGTGGCGTTCGACACCGCCGGGCTGGGCGCGGCGCAGGGCGTGACGACCGGTGTGGTGTACGGGGTGCTGGCGCTGGTCGCGAGCCTGCCGGGGGTGGTGCCGCTGCTCGGCTCAGAGCACCGCCGGGTACGGGCCGAACGCCTCGACCAGCGCGGCGAGCACGGCCTCGCCCTTGCGCGCCGAGGCCAGCGAGGGCCGGCCCACCACGCCGGAGTCCGTGTACGGCGCGAGGCCCAGCGTCAGCAGGTGCCGCCGGTCCTCGGCGAGGTGGTCGGCCGACTCCCAGCCGGGGCGGACCAGCCCGGGGTGGGTGTGCAGCAGGATCGAGGTCTCCAGCTCGCCCGCGTGCATGTCGCTGGCGGAGGACGTCGCGATCCCGGCGCGCGTCCGCGCCTCCGCCCAGTCCTTGGAGCTCGGGAACAGGGCCATCCCGTCGGCCTCCTGGACCACGTTGGACAGCACGTAGTTGCCGCCGTGCGCGTTGACCAGCACCAGGTTCGGCACCCCTGACCGGCGCAGCGAGTCGGCCACGTCCGTGACGACCGCGTGCAGCGTGCGCGCCGAGACGCTGACCGTGCCGGGCCACGCGGCGTGCTCGTGCGAGCAGGAGATGGCGATCGGCGGGAGCAGCCGCACGGGGTGCGCGGCGGCCACCGCGCGGGCGATCTCCCACGCCACGATCGTGTCGGTGGCCAGCGGCAGGTGCGGGCCGTGCTGCTCGTGGCTGCCGATCGGCAGCACGGCGGTGGTGGCCGCGGCGTCCCGGGCGTCGGTGGTCGTGTCAGGCGGGAACATCACCGGCACCGTAGTCCACCCGGTGGCAGAGGGCGGGCAGCTCGCCGCTCGCCAGCCGCGGCAGCACCCCGGGCAGCTCGTCGAACCGGCTCGCGCCGGTGACCAGGGCGTCGAACACGGGGTCCGCCAGCAGGTCCAGCGCCAGGGCCAGCCGCTCGGCGTGCGTGCGGTCCGGGCGGGCCACGGCGCCGACCTGGCTGCCGACGACGCGCAGCCGCCGCGAGTGGAACGCCTCGCCCAGCGGCACGGCCGGCCGCCGGTCGCCGTACCAGCTCAGCTCGACCACGCGGCCGCCCGGCGCGAGCAGCTCCAGCGACCGGGTCAGGCCCTCCCCGGTGGCGCTGGCGTGCACGACCAGGTCGCACGAGCCCAGCGCGTCCCCGGGGGAGGCGAAGTCCACGCCCAGCGCCGCGGCCAGGGAGGCGCGCGCCGGGTCGGCGTCCACCAGTTGCAGCCGCACGCCGGGGAACCGGGCCAGCAGCGCCGCCGCGCTCCCGCCGACCATTCCGCCGCCGACCACCGCGATCCGGTCGCCGACCAGCGGCACGGCGTCCCACAGGGCGTTCACCGCCGTCTCCACCGTGCCCGCCAACACCGCGCGGGCCGCGGGCACCGCGTCGGGCACGGGCGTCACCGCGTCGGCGGGCACCACGTAGTGCGTCTGGTGCGGGTACAGGCAGAACACCGTGCGCCCGGGGGAAGGGCCCCGCTCGACCACGCCGACGTTGAGGTAGCCGTACTTCACCGGCCACGGGAACGCGCCCTCCTGGAACGGCGCCCGCATCACCGCGTGCTGGCTCTCCGGCACGCCACCGCGCAGCACCAGGGCCTCGGTGCCCCGGCTGATCCCCGAGTGCAGGGTCCGCACCAGCACCTCGCCGGGGCCCGGCTCGGGCAGTTCGGCCTCCCTGATCTCGCATTTTCCGGCGGAGGTGAACCACAGGGCCCTCGCCGTGCGTGTCATCTGTTGTACCTCCGGAAACGGTGACGAGGGGCGTGATGACGACACTCCAGCACAGCGCGGCGCCGACCGCGCGCGAGCCGGGCCGGTGGGAACCGGTCCGGTGGGAACCGGTCCGGCGGGAGCTGGCCCAGTGGGAGCTGGCCCAGCGGGAACCGGTCCGGTGGCCGGTCCGGTCGGAACCGGTCCTGTGGGTGGGCGCGCAGGTCCTGCTGCTCCAGCTGCTGGAGGTCGCGGTCGGCCTCGGGCCGCCGGGGTGGTTCGCCGGCGTGGCCCACGCGGTGGCGACCTCGGCGCTGCTGGGCGGCGCGGTGCGGCGGACCGGGCACCGGCTGGGTCCGGCCGACCGGGTCACCCTGGCGCGGGGACTGCTCGTCGGCGGGGTGACCGCGCTGGTGGCGGCCCGGTCGGGGGAGACGGCGCCGCTGGTCGCGCTGGCCTCGGTGGCGCTGGCGCTGGACTTCGTGGACGGCCGGGTCGCCCGGCGCACCGGCACCGCCTCCCCGCTGGGCGCGCGGTTCGACATGGAGGTCGACGCCTTCCTGATCCTGGTGCTGAGCGTGCACGCGGCGTGGCAGCTCGGGCCGTGGGTGCTGGTGATCGGGGTGATGCGGTACGCGTTCGTGGCGGCGTCGTGGCCCTGGGGTTGGCTGCGCGGTGACCTGCCGCCCAGCCGGGCGCGCAAGGTGGTCGCCGCCGTGCAGGGGGTGGTGCTGGTGGTCGCGGTGTCGGGGCTCGTGCCGTTCGCGGGGGCGCTGGTCGGGGGCGCGCTGGCCGCGCTGGTCTGGTCGTTCGGGCGGGACACCGCCCGGCTGTTCGGGAGGAGAGGACTGTGTCCGTCCAGGTGAGCACGTCGCGGCGGGCCGCGGTGTGGGTGCTCCAGGTCGCGCTGGGCGCGTACTTCGCCTACAGCGGGCTGCTGCTGTTCGGCGACGGGTTCGCGGGCAAGTTCGACCGGATCGGCCTCGGGCAGGGCCTGCGGTACGCCACCGGGGTGCTGGAGATCGCCGGCGGGGTGGGGTTGCTGGTGCCGGCGCTGGCCGCGTTCGCCGCGCTCGGGCTGGCGGCGGTGATGGCCGGCGCCGTGGTGACCGAGCTGGTCCTCCTGCTGGACCCGGCCGCCGCGGTGCTGCCGGCGCTGCTGCTGGCGCTGGTGTCGGCGGTGGCGCTGTTCCGCTGGGACGCCGTGCGGTCGGCGGCTCAGCGTTTCGGGAAGTAGCGGAGCACGGCGACGTCGCCGAGCCTGGACACGTCTTCGAGGTGGAATCGGTGGGCTGGTCCGCCGGGGAACGCGGTGGGGTCGACGAAGCGCGGCGCGTCGGCCTGGCCGATCAGCAGGGGCGCGACGGCGACCCGGAGCTCGTCGGCGAGGCCGGCGGCGAGGAACGCGGTGTGCACGCGGGTGCCGCCCTCGACCATGAGGCGCCGCACGCCGCGGGCCCCGAGGTCGTCGAGGAGCGCGCCCAGGTCGACGCCCGCGCCGGAACCCAGCGGGGCGGAGTCCAACGGGCCGGAGTCCAACGGGCCGGAGTCCAACGGGCCGGAGTCCAACGGGCCGGAGTCCAACGGGCCGGAGTCCAACGGGCCGG